>HF985755.1 GCA_000432375.1 Firmicutes bacterium CAG:103 | reverse complement strand
GTTTTTTGATCTTCAGTTGGCGTGCGGCTGCAGCGCGCGGCGCGTGACGCGCAGCAGCGTCGGCAGCAGCAGCGCGAGCACGATGCCTTTGCCCGCGCAGATGGCCAGCCGCAGCGGCAGCGTGCCAAACACGAACACCGGCGAATAGTACCCGTAGATGAGGCTGTCGAGATACAGCGACCCGGTATTGAGCACCGTGATGCCCAGCTCGCCGAGCACGGCCAGCAGCGCGAGCTGCCACGGCGTGCAATCGTAACCGTGCCGCGCCGACACCGCGCCCACGCACAGCCCCAGCAGCACATACGGCGCGATCCAGAGCGCGGTCGTGGCGCTCACGCCGAAGCGCAGCAGCTGGTACAGCAGCGTACCAACCCCGCCGATGGCCAGCCCGTCGACCGGGCCGAGCAGCAGCGCGCCGAGAAACACCGGCAGCGCCTCGACGGTGATCTTCAGGTTGCCGGTGCTGATCGACACCAGCCCCAGCACCGTGACCATGGCAGCAAACATTGCGTCCGCCGCGAGGCGGCGGGCGGTCCATTTCGTATGCATTTTGCAAGACTCCTTTCGTGACAGTTGCCACGGCGGGGGTCTTCCCCTGGTGGCAGCGGAAGCGGCAACAGCACCGCGGGGCGCGCAGCCCCTTCGTCGCCGGACAACTTCCCATCCCGGCGCACTTGACGCGCTGTTCCTACTCTGTCCAATGTATTGCTCAGATTTCCGTGTGCATCATAGCACACGCGGCCCGGCTTTGCAACCGGAAAAAGGACGCCCGGGTGGGCGTCCTTTTTCTGCCTTATGTCTTACTTTTTCTCGCGTGTCAGGCGGCGCGTGAGCTCTTCGACCAGCCCGTCCACCAGCTCCTGATGGTCGGCCAGGTTCAGCTCGGCCTCGCGCACGATCGTGTAGCCGAACACGTCGTCGTCCATAATCTTGGCATACGACAGCAGCTCCGCCTGCATGCAGCGGATGGCCGCCATGCTCAGATGCACGGCCGCGAGCGCGCTGCACGCGGTCAGGTCGTCGCCCTTGTCCACGACCTCCTTCATGAGCTCGATGCAGCGGCACATGATGTACACGATCTCGTTCGGAATGTCGCTCGCAACGCGCAGCGCGCTGTCGAGATCGGTGCGCGTGACGTTCTCCTCGACTCTGCGCCGGTCGAGCGGCTCGCGCGCGCGCAGCTCCTCGTCGATCTGAAAGACCATGTAGTCCGTCATCTGGCGCAGCTCCTCGGCCGTTTTCTGCAGCGACGCATCGTCCGAGCGCAGCGCGCGCACGGCCAGCGACCCCATCGCCGCCGCCAGCGCCGACACGACCGCGCCGACACTGCCCGCCTGCGGCAGGCCGTCCGGATCTGCCACTGCAGCCACATAGTCCTTGACCGGCATGGCGCCGAAGGTCTGCTTCGGCTTGTGCTCCCCAACGGAGACCACGTGGTCGCCGTCCGCCGTGTGGATCAGGATCTTTTTCTTCTCTTCCGCCATAAGTGCCTCCATTCCCCGCGCGCATAGCCGCGCGCAGATATACACACATTATTATAATAGGAATATAGCACGACAGACGGCACATTGTCAAGATTGCGACGGCCGCCGCGTTTGTGGAAAAAGTCATATTCTGCACAAAAATCGTCCGGTTTTTTCGTCAAATTTCGTCACACGCAAGTGCAATTCCGGCATTTATCTTTGCACCGCTTTCTGATATAGTGAGAGGTAAGCGCAAAAATATCACAGAGGGAGCGTGAAGCGTTTTGGGGATCAACAATGTGATCTCTCTGCTTGGCGGCGTGGCCCTGTTCCTGTTCGGCATGACGCTCATGGGCGACGGGCTGAAGAAAGTGGCCGGCAACAAGCTCGAGATCATACTCTATAAACTCACGAGCACCCCGCTCAAGGGCGTCCTGCTCGGCACGGGCGTCACCGCCGTGATCCAGTCGTCCTCGGCCACGTCCGTCATGGTCGTCGGCTTCGTCAACTCCGGCATGATGCAGGTGCGTCAGGCCATCGGCATCGTGCTCGGCTCCATCCTCGGCACGAGCATCACGGGCTGGATCCTCTGCCTGTCGGACATCAGCGGCTCCGGCTGGGTGTCGCTGCTGAGCACCGCGACGCTCACGGGCGTCGTCGCCGTGGTCGGCATCGTGCTGCGCATGTTCTGCAAGGACCTGACCAAACACCACATCGGCGACATTCTGCTCGGCTTCGCCGTGCTCATGTACGGCATGTCCTCCATGAGCGGCGCCGTGGCCCCGCTCAAGGACAGCGCCGCGTTCATCGAACTGCTCACCCGCTTTTCCAATCCGCTGCTCGGTGTGCTCGTCGGCACGGTGTTCACCTGCATCCTGCAGAGCGCGTCGGCCGCCGTCGGCATTCTGCAGGCGCTGGCCATCACGGGCACGATCACGTTCTCCGTGGCCTTCCCCATCACGCTCGGCATCGCCATCGGCGCGGCCGTGCCGGTGCTGCTGTCCTCCCTCGGCGCGAGCGTCAAGGGCAAGCGCACCGCCTATGTCTACCTGCTCATCGACGTCATCGGCGCGGTCGTCTGGGGCGTCGTGTTCTACGCGGTCAATGCAGCCGTGCACTTCCCGTTTACGGACACGACCATGACCACCGTGAGCATCGCCCTGCTCAACACGATCTTCCGCTTTGCGACCGTGCTGCTGCTCACGCCGATGATCCCCCTGCTGGAAAAGCTCGTCTCGTTCCTGTTCCCGGACAAAGCGTCCACCGGCGCGCTCGCCGACATCGACCGGCTCGAGGAGCGCTTTCTCGCGCACCCGGCGCTGGCCATCGAGCAGAGCCGCCTGGCCATCGACTCCATGGCCCGTCAGGCGCAGGACAACATCCTGTCCGCGTTCTCCCTGCTCGACAAGTTCAGTGACGAGCAGTTCGCCGCCCTGCAGGAAAACGAGGAAGCCATCGACCACTACGAGGACAAGCTCGGCACCTACCTCATCAAGATCACGAGCAAGGAGCTCACGCCGCGCCAGACGGCCGACGTGTCGAAGTACCTGCACACGATCAGCGACCTCGAGCGCATCAGCGACCACTCGCTCAACATCGGCGAGACGGCGCAGGAGCTCTACACGAAGAAGATCGTCTTTTCGCCCACCGGCGCGCGCGAGCTCAAGGTCATGCTCGCGGCTGTGACGCGCATCCTCGAGATCACGATCAACGCTTTCCTCGACAACGACGTCGCCGCGGCCTACCGCGTCGAGCCGCTCGAGGAGCTCATCGACAACCTCTGCGATGAGATGAAGCTGCACCACATCGACCGCCTGCAGACCGGCGAGTGCACGCTCAACCACGGCTTCGCGTTCAACGACCTGCTCACCAACTGCGAGCGCGTGTCCGACCACTGCTCGAACATCGCCGTCGCCATGATCGAGCTCGAGTCCGACTCGTTCGACACCCACGAATATATCAACAGCGTCATGGCCATGCACTCGCACAGCTTTGACGAATACTACTCCGAATACAGCAAAGAATTCCAGATTTAATGCATATATCCGCCGCCTATCCATTTATAAAAATGGCCGGGCGGCGGTTTTTTGCCCCCGTCGTCCGGCAAATGTCCCAATTTCGCGTGGTCAGATATGTACATGCTGCACAAGGCATTTTTCTCCCGCCGGGCCTGCTTTTTCAAATTCCACAAATCGCGTCGGAATTTTCATGAATGTCTTGCATATTTATTCGCGTGGTAGTATATTAGCCTCATATAAATGGATTTTTATCCGCTTGTGAGGGACGAGATATGCATAACGAAAAAACGACCATTTTCATCGACGGCAGCTCCGGCACGGCCGGCCTGCGCATTTACGACCGGCTGGCCCAGCGCGAAGATATTGACCTGCTGACCCTGCCGCCCGAGCTGCACCACGACATGGAAGCCCAGCGCGAGCTCATCAACCGCGCGGACATCGCGTTTTTGTGCCTGCCGGACGCGGCGGCGATCACGGCGGCGGATCTGGTCGAGAACCCGGACACGGTCGTGCTCGACACCTCGACCGCGCACCGCACGGCCCCCGGCTGGACGTACGGTTTCCCGGAGCTGTCGCCCGAGCGCGAGGCCGCGATCCGTACCGCCAAGCGCATCGCCGTGCCCGGCTGCCACGCCAGCGGCTTCATCGTGCTGGTCTACCCACTCGTCGAGGCGGGCATCCTGCCGCCGGACGCCCTGCTGACGTGCTACTCGCTCACGGGCTACAGCGGCGGCGGCAAGAAGATGATCGCCGAGTATGAGGCGGACACCCTCGACCCCCTGTACGTTGCTCCCCGGCAGTACGGTCTTGCGCAGCAGCACAAGCACCTGCGCGAGATGTGCGCCATCCCGGGCCTGACGCACGCGCCGGTGTTTGCGCCGATCGTGGCGAATTTCTACAGCGGCATGGAGACGAGTGTCGCGCTCTTCGCCTCCCAGCTCTGCCCCGGCAAGACGGCCGAAGATATCAAGGCCGCCTACGCCGCGAAATATACCGGCCCTGTCGTGACCTACCGCGACCCCGCGTGTGACGACGGCTTCCTGTCCGCCGCCGCCATGTCCGGCAAGGACAGCATGGTCGTGTCCGTCTCCGGCAATGACGAGCGCATCCTGCTCACATCCGTGTTCGACAACCTCGGCAAAGGCGCGTCCGGCGCCGCGCTCGAGTGCCTGAACCTCGTCATGGGCAGGGAAAAGGGCTTCGGCCTCGATCTATAAGGAGGAACGAACGATGAAGCAAGTCACCGGCGGCGTGTGCGCCGCACAGGGTTTTTCCGCCGCAGGCATCCACTGCGGCATCCGCAGAAATCAGTCCAAGCGCGACCTCGCGCTCATCTACAGCGCCGTCCCGGCCAGCGCCGCGGCGGTCTATACATCGAACCTCGTCAAGGGCGCGCCCCTGACCGTGACGAAGGCGCACCTGGCTGACGGCAAGGCCCAGGCCGTGATCTGCAACAGCGGCAACGCCAACACCTGCAACGCTGACGGCGTCGCCGTCGCCGAGGAGATGAGCGCGCTCACGGCGGCGCAGCTGCACATCGCGCCGCAGGACGTCATCGTCGCGTCCACGGGCGTGATCGGCCAGCCGCTCGATCTCACGCCCATCCGCTCCGGCCTGCCGCAGCTCGCCGCCGCGCTCGGCGACCACTCCGACCAGGCGGCCGAGGGCATCATGACCACCGACACGCACCCGAAGGAGATCGCCGTGCAGTTCACCGCCGGCGGCAGGACCTGCACGATCGGCGGCATCGCCAAGGGCTCCGGCATGATCCACCCGAACCTTGCGACCATGCTCGTCTTCCTCACGACGGACTGCGCCGTCAGCCCTGCCATGCTGCAGGCCGCGCTCTCCGGCGACGTGCAGGATACCTTCAACATGGTCAGTGTCGACGGCGACACGTCCACGAACGACATGGTCGCCATCCTGGCAAACGGCCTCGCCGGCAATGCCGAGATCACCGCGCCCGGCGCGGACTTCACGGCGTTTTGCAGCGCGCTCAACAGCGTGACCGTCTGGCTCTGCCGCCAGATCGCGGGCGACGGCGAGGGCGCGACGCGCCTGCTCGAGTGCTGCGTCACCGGTGCTGCTGACCACGGCACCGCGAAAACCGTGGCCAAGAGCATCATCTGCTCGTCGCTCGTCAAGGCCGCCATGTTCGGCGCGGACGCCAACTGGGGCCGCGTGCTGTGCGCCATCGGCTACAGCGGCGCTCCTGTAAACGTGCACAAGGTGGACGTCGCCTTCCGCTCGGCGGCCGGCACGGTGCGCGTGTGCGTCGACGGCGCGGGCATCCCGTTTTCCGAGGAGGAAGCCAAAAAGGTCCTGCTCGAAAAGGAGATCGAGATCCTCGTCGACCTCAAGTCCGGCGACGAGGGCGCGACCGCCTGGGGCTGCGACCTGACGTATGACTATGTGAAGATCAACGGCGACTACCGCACCTGAACCGGGAGGAACACCATCATGGACATTACGAATCCGCAGCGCGCGAAGGTACTCGTCCACGCGCTGCCCTACATACAGGAATACAGCGGCAAGATCGTCGTCATCAAATACGGCGGCAACGCCATGATCAGCGCCAAACTCAAAGACTCCGTCATGCGCGACATCGTGCTGCTGTCGCTCATCGGGGTGAAGGTCGTGCTCGTGCACGGCGGCGGGCCCGAGATCACGGAAACGCTCGAAAAACTCGGCAAGCAGACGCAGTTTGTCGACGGCCTGCGCGTCACGGACGCGGAGACGGCCGACGTCGTGCAGATGGTCCTCGCCGGGAAGATCAACAAGACGCTCGTCAACCTCATCGGCCACAAGGGCGGCCGGGCGATCGGCCTGTCCGGCATCGACGGGCAGATGATCCAGGCGCGCGTGCGCGATGAGCGCCTCGGCTACGTGGGCGAGATCACGAAGGTCGACGTGCGCCCCATCCTCGATGTGATCGACAAGGGCTACATCCCCGTCGTGTCCACCGTCGGGTGCGACACGCAGGGCCATGTCTACAACATCAACGCCGACACGGCGGCCGCGCGCATCGCGGGCGAGCTGGGGGCCGAGAGCCTCATCGCCATGACCGACATCAGCGGCATCCTGCGCGACAAGGACGACCCATCCACGCTCATCCCCGTCATCCACACGGCGGACGCGCTGCAGCTCATCGAGTCCGGTGTCATCAACGGCGGCATGCTGCCGAAAGTGACCTGCTGCATCGACGCCATCCGCTGGGGCGTGCACCGCGTCTTTATCATCGACGGCCGCGTGCCGCACGCCATCCTGATCGAAATGCTGACAAACGAAGGCATCGGCACCATGTTCGTTGCCGGGCAAGGAGGAAAAACAGATGAACATTCCGCAACTTGACAGTACCTATATCGCCAACACTTACGCCCGCTTCCCCGTGACGATCGCGCGCGGCAAGGGCTCGCTCGTCTGGGACACGGACGACAAGGTCTATATCGACATGGCGACGGGCATCGCCGTCAACAGCTTCGGCATTGCCGACCCCGCGTGGATCCGCGCCGTGACCGAGCAGCTGTGCACCGTGCAGCACGCATCCAACCTCTACTACACCGCGCCCGACGCGCAGCTGGCGCAGCTGCTGTGCGAGAAGACCGGCATGAAGAAGGTCTTCTTCTCCAACTCCGGCGCGGAGGCCAACGAGTGCGCCATCAAGGCCGCGCGCAAGTACGCCGCCGACCACAAAGGCCCGGAGTACCACACCATCATCACGCTCAAAAACAGCTTCCACGGCCGCACGATCACAACGCTCGCCGCGACCGGGCAGGACGTGTTCCACCACGACTTCCTGCCGCTGACGGAGGGCTTTGCCTACGCCGAGGCGAATAACCTCGACGATCTCAAGGCGCAGGTCGCCGCGCACAAGTGCGCCGCCATCATGATGGAGGTCGTGCAGGGCGAGGGCGGCGTCATCCCGCTGACGCAGGAATTTGTCAAAGGTGCTGCCCAGCTCGCCGCCGAGCAGGACCTGCTGCTCATCTGCGACGAGGTGCAGATCGGCAACGGCCGCAGCGGTAAGCTCTACGGCTACATGCACTACGGCATCACGCCGGACATCGTCTCCACGGCCAAGGGCCTCGGCGGCGGCCTGCCGCTGGGCGCGACGCTGCTCGGCGAGAAGGTGCAGGACGTGCTCACCCCCGGCAGCCACGGCTCTACCTTCGGCGGCAACCCCGTCTGCTGCGCCGGCGCGCTGAGCATTCTGCACCGGCTCGACGGCCCGCTGCTGCAGTCCGTGCAGGAAAAGTCCGACTTCATCGTCAAGGCTCTCACCGGCGCCAAGGGCGTCAGGAGCGTCACGGGCCTTGGCCTGATGCTCGGTGTGGAGACCGAGCGCCCGGTCAAGGACGTCATCAGTGAATGCATGGCGCGCGGCGTGCTCGTCATCTCGGCAAAGAACAAGGTGCGCCTGCTGCCGGCGCTCAACATCCCCATGGCGCAGCTCGAGCAGGCGGTCAGCGTGCTCAAAGACGTCTGCGCCGGAGAATAAGGAGGAACACCGTCATGAATCTCAAAGGCAACGATTTTCTCAAGCTGCTCGACTACACCCCCGAGCAGATCGACTATCTGCTCCGGCTCGCCGCCCAGCTCAAGGCAGAGAAAAAGGCCGGCATCCCGCACCGCCTGTGCGAGGGCAAAAACGTCGCGCTCATCTTTGAAAAGACGAGCACGCGCACGCGCAGCAGCTTCGAGGTCGCGGCGCATGATCTGGGCATGGGCAGCACGTATCTCGACTCCACCGGCTCGCAAATCGGCAAGAAGGAGAGCATCGCCGACACGGCGCGCGTGCTCTCGGGCATGTTCGACGGCATCGAGTACCGCGGCTTCGGCCAGTGCATCGTCGAGGAACTGGCGCAGTACGCCTCCGTCCCGGTCTGGAACGGTCTGACGGATGAGTTCCACCCGACGCAGATCCTCGCGGACTTTCTGACCATCCGGGAGCACTTCGGCTCGCTGGAGAACATCCACCTCGTCTACATGGGCGATGCGCGCTTCAACATGGGCAACTCCCTCATGGTCGGCTGCGCGAAGATGGGCATGCACTTCACGGCCTGCGCGCCCGAGGGCTACTTCGCCGATGCGCAGCTCGTCGCCGCGTGTCAGGCCATCGCGGCGCAGACGGGCGCGACGCTCGACTTCATCTCCGACCCCGCCGCGGCCGTGCAGGGCGCGAACGTGATCTATACCGACATCTGGGTCTCCATGGGCGAACCCGAGAGCGTCTGGGCCGAGCGCATTGCCGCACTCGCACCGTATCAGGTCAACGCGGCGCTTATGGCCAAGGCCGACCCCAACGCCATCTTCATGCACTGCCTGCCGGCGTATCACGACAAAAAGACCGCCATCGGCAACGAGATGTGCACGCGCTTCGGCCGCGAGGCGATGGAGGTCACGGACGATGTGTTTGAAAGCGCGCAGTCGGTCGTGTTCCAGGAGGCCGAAAACCGCATGCACACCATCAAGGCCGTCATGGCGGCGACGCTTGCGGAGATCGAGCTATGAAGCGCTATCTCGTACTCGAAAACGGCGAGGTCTTTGCGGGCCTCGCTTTCGGCGCACCGTGCGACACGGTGGGCGAGCTGGTGTTCACCACCGGCATGAACGGCTACATCGAGACGCTCACCGACCCGAGCTACTACGGCCAGATCGTGCTGCAGACGTTCCCGCTCATCGGCAACTACGGCATCATCCCGGCCGATTTTGAGGGCAAGTGCTGCGTGCGCGGCTATGTCGTGCGCGAGCAGTGCCAAACGCCGTCGAACTTCCGGTGCGAGGAAACGCTCGACGCATTTTTGAAAGCCAACAACATCCCCGGCATCGCCGGCATCGACACCCGCGCCGTCACGCGCATCCTGCGCGAGGCCGGCACGATGAACGCTGCCATCTGCGACACGGTGTCGGACGATCTTGCGCCCCTGCGCGCCTACCGCATCACGGACCCCGTGCCGCAGGTGACAACGCCGGAGCCCTACACCCTCCAGCCGGAGGGGAGCGTGCTGCACCGCGTGGCGCTCATCGACTACGGCGCGAAGCGCAACATCGCGCGCGAGCTCTGCCGCCGCGGCTGCGCCGTGACGGTGCTGCCCTGCTCTGTCAGAGCGGAGGACATCCTCGCCGCCGGGTATGACGGCGTCATGCTCTCCAACGGCCCCGGCGACCCGACGGACAACGTCGACCAGATCGCGGAGATCGCCAAACTCTTCGGCCGCATCCCGATGTTCGGCATCTGCCTCGGCCACCAGCTCATGGCGCTGGCGCAGGGCGGCAGCACCGTGAAGCTCAAATACGGCCACCGCGGCGTGAACCAGCCGGCGCGCGACGTGTGCGGCACGCGCACGTTCCTCACCAGCCAGAACCACGGCTATGCCGTCGTGCCCGAGAGCGTGAAGACCGGCGTCATCCGCTACGTCAACGCCAACGACGGCACGTGCGAGGGCGTGGACTACCCCGACCTGCGGGCCTTTTCCGTGCAGTTTCACCCCGAGGCGTGCTCGGGCCCGCACGACACGGCCTTTCTCTTCGACCGATTCTGTGACCTGATGGGAGGTGCGCACCATGCCGATTGATTCCAGCATCCGCAAAGTCATGGTCATCGGCTCCGGCCCGATCGTGATCGGTCAGGCGGCGGAGTTTGACTATGCCGGCGCGCAGGCGTGCCGCGTGCTGCACGACGCGGGCGTGAACGTCGTGCTCGTCAACTCCAACCCCGCGACGATCATGACCGACAAGGCCCTCGCGGATGAGATTTATCTCGAGCCGCTCACGCTGACCTCCGTCAAGCGCATCATTGAAAAGGAGCAGCCAGACAGTCTTCTCGCCGGTCTCGGCGGCCAGACGGGCCTGACGCTGGCGATGGAGCTCGACAAGGAGGGCTTTTTGCAGCAGCACAGCGTCCGCCTCATCGGCACGAACGCCAAAGCCATCGACAAGGCCGAGGACCGCGAGCTCTTCAAGGAGACCATGGCCGCCATCGGCGAGCCGACCATCCCCTCCGGCATCGCCAACACCGTGGCGGAGGCGCTCGCCGTAGCAGACCGCATCGGCTACCCCGTCATCATCCGCCCGGCGTTCACGCTCGGCGGCGCGGGCGGCGGCGTGGCCTACAGCCCGGAGGAACTCACCGTCGCTGCGCAGACCGGCCTCGATGCGTCCCCGATCACGCAGATCCT
The DNA here is from genome assembly GCA_000432375.1 of Firmicutes bacterium CAG:103. Taxonomy (GTDB): domain Bacteria; phylum Bacillota; class Clostridia; order Oscillospirales; family Oscillospiraceae; genus CAG-103. The sequence continues at coordinate 3,512 of HF985755.1, read as the reverse complement.
CGTCGAGCGCTACATCTACGGCTGGAAAGAGATCGAGTTTGAGACCATGCGCGACGGCGTGGGCAACGTCATCGCCGTATGCAGCATGGAAAACTTCGACCCCGTCGGCGTGCACACCGGCGACAGCATCGTCGTCGCCCCGGCGCTGACGCTCTCGGACAAGGAGTTTCAGATGCTGCGCAGCGCGGCGCTGAACATCATCTCCGCGCTCGATATCGTCGGCGGCTGCAACTGCCAGTTCGCGCTCAACCCCGACAGCTTTGAGTACGCCGTCATCGAGGTCAACCCCCGCGTGTCGCGCTCGTCGGCGCTCGCGTCGAAGGCGACCGGCTACCCGATCGCCAAGATCACAACGAAGATCGCCCTCGGCTACACACTCGATGAAATTCAAAACGACATCACCGGCAAGACCTGCGCCTGCTTTGAGCCCGCGCTGGACTACGTCGTCGTGAAGTTCCCCAAGTGGCCGTTTGACAAGTTCGTCGGCGCGTCCCGCCGCCTCGGCACGCAGATGAAGGCAACCGGCGAGGTCATGGCCATCGGCACGAACTTTGAGAGCGCGCTGCTCAAGGCTGTGCGCGGCGCCGAGATCCATCTCGACACGCTGCACGCCAAACCGCTGTCTGACCGCCCGGTGCGCGACCGGCTCGCCGACTGCGACGATCACCGCCTGTTCACCGTCTTTGAGGCGCTGTGCAGCGGCGTGTCCATCGACGAGATCCACGACATCACCCGCATCGACCGCTGGTTTTTGTCCCGGCTGCAAAACCTCGTGGACTACGAGGCGAGCATTCAAAACGGCCTGACGCCGGAGCTTTATCAGCGCGGCAAGTACCTCGGCTATCCGGACGCGGCGCTGCGCCGCCTGTCCGGCAGTGAGACGCTGCCCCCCTTCCGCGCGGGCTACAAGATGGTCGACACCTGCGCCGCCGAATTTGACGCGCAGACGCCGTATTTCTACGCCAGCGCGGACGCGCGCTGCGAGGCGCGCACCTTCCCGCGCAGCGGCAAGCCCGTCGTCATGGTGCTCGGCTCCGGGCCGATCCGTATCGGCCAGGGCATCGAGTTTGACTATTCGTCCGTCCACTGCGTGTGGACGCTCAAGGCCATGGGCTATGACGTCGTCATCGTCAACAACAACCCCGAAACCGTCTCCACGGACTACGACACCGCCGACCGGCTGTATTTCGAGCCGCTCACGGCCGAGGACGTGCTGCAGATCATCGACGTGGAGCAGCCTGTCGGCGTCGTAGTCGCCTTCGGCGGCCAGACCGCCATCGCGCTCACGCAGACGCTCGACCGCCAGCACCCCCGCGCCCGCCACGGCATCCGCATCCTCGGCACATCGGCCGAGGGCATCGACATCGCCGAGGACCGCGAGCGGTTTGACGAGCTGCTCGAGCGTTTCCACATCTCCCGCCCGAAGGGCATGGGCGTGCAGACGCTGCCCGAGGCCCTGCACGCCGCGCAGACGCTCGGCTACCCCGTGCTGCTGCGCCCGTCGTACGTCATCGGCGGCCAGAACATGAAGATCGTCCACGACGACGCCGAGGTCACGACGTATATGCAGCGCATCCTCGCGCAGGGCATCGACAACCCCGTGCTCGTGGACAAGTACATGATGGGCACGGAGCTGGAGGTGGACGTCATCTCCGACGGCACGGACGTGCTCATTCCCGGCATCATGGAGCACATCGAGCGCGCCGGCGTGCACAGCGGCGACTCCATCGCCGTCTACCCGCCGTACAACCTCAACGACATGATGACAGACAAGATCGTCGACAGCTCGCGCAAGCTCGCCCTCGCGCTCGGCACGAAGGGGCTTGTGAACATCCAGTACCTCATCTGGGAAAACGAGCTCTACGTCATCGAGGTCAACCCCCGCGCCTCGCGCACCGTGCCGTACATCAGCAAGGTCACGGGCGTGCCGATGGTGGACGTGGCATCGCGCGTCATGCTCGGCGCGCCGCTGGCTGGCCTCGGCTACGGCACCGGCCTGCACCCCATCCCGCCGTATTACGCGGTCAAGGTGCCGGTGTTCTCGTTTGAAAAGCTCGGCGACGTCAACGCCTACCTCGGCCCGGAGATGAAGTCCACGGGCGAGGTGCTCGGCCTCGGTAAGACGATGCAGGAGGCGCTGTTCAAGGGCCTGACCTCGGCCGGCATGGTCGTCGGCCAGCACCCGGACGGCCGCCACGGCGTGTTCGTGAGCGTGGACACGCACGACCTCGGCGAGATCGTGTCGCTGGCCAAGAAGCTCGACGACCTGCACTTCGCCCTCTACGCGACCGAGGAGACCGCCGCCGCCATCGCGCGCCTCGGCATCGACGTCGTGACCGTCGGCGGCATCCGCGAGAGCGACCACGCCTTCGCCCTACTCGAGAGCGGCTGCATCGACTACATCGTCTACACCGGCGCGCTCAAGGACGCGACCATGGACGATTACATCGCCCTGCACCGCCGCGCGCTGCAGCTCGGCATCCCGTGCTTCACCTCGCTCGACACGGCCAACGCCCTGGCGGACATCATCGCCAGCCGCTACAACGAGCGCAACACCGAGCTCGTGGACATCAACCACATGCGCACCGAGCGCCAGAGCCTGAAGTTTGCGAAAATGCAGGCCACCGGCGACGACTATATCTACGTCGAGAACTTTGACGGGCACATCACCTGCCCCGAGTCTCTGTGCATCCCGCTCTGCTCGCGCCACCGCGGCATCGGCGGCTACGGCATCGTGCTCATCGAGCACAGCGACGTGGCCGACGCGAAAATGCGCGTCTTCAACCGCGACGGCAGCGCCGGCGGCATGGGCGGCAACGCCATCCGCTGCGTGGCCAAGTACCTGTACGACAACGGCATCGTGCCGCGCGACGATCTCACGATCGAGGCCGGCGGCACCGTGCACCGGCTGCACCTGTACACGCGCTTCGGCACGGTCGGCCTCGTGACGGTCGACATGGGCAAGCCCGCGTTTGAGCCCGCCAATGTGCCCGTGACGCTCGAGGGCGAGCGCGTGATCGACCGGCCGGTGACGATCGCCGGCGGGGAGTACCGCATCACGTGCCTCTCGATGGGCAACCCCCACTGCGTCGTCTTTGCCGACCGCGTGGATGAGGTGGACGTCGCGCACCTCGGCCCGCAGTTTGAGCACGCGGACATCTTCCCCGCGCGCACGAACACGGAGTTCATCCGCGTCGTCAACCGCACGACGATCAAGATGCGCGTCTGGGAGCGCGGCAACGGCGAGACCCGCGCCTGCGGCACCGGCGCGTGCGCGGCCGTGGTGGCCGCCACGGAAAACGGCCTGTGCCCGAAGGGCGAACCCATCACCGTCAAGGTCAGCGGCGGCGACCTGATCGTCACCTATGACGACGACGGCGTGCGCCTGACCGGCAACGCCGAGCTCGCCTTCACCGGCGTGACCACGTACTGAGACCCAAAACGCAAAAAATAAGCAGACATCCCCGCCGCCCGGCGGGGATGTTCAGCATGTCAAAAAAGCCTCGCAGAGT
>HF985754.1:21719-23068 GCA_000432375.1 Firmicutes bacterium CAG:103 | reverse complement strand
CGGAAGCGCTTGTGCTGGGCCTGCCGGGGGAGTAAGACGCCTCTGCATAGTGTTATCCGGCGGATTCCGCAAACAACGGTTGCGGCGCGGCGGGTTTTGCGGTATAATCAAACCAATTTGTGCCTGAGTGCGTGAAAGGAAACAGTATTATGGGTAACGACGCCAACGTCAGCAAACGCGACGGCTTTCGCAGCCGCGGCGGCTTCATCATCGCCTGCATCGGCTCGGCCGTCGGCATGGGCAACATCTGGCGCTTTCCGACGCTGGTGTCCAAATGGGGCGGCATGACCTTCCTGCTGCCGTATTTCCTGTTTGTCATTCTCATCGGCTCCACCGGCGTCATCGGGGAGTTTGCGCTCGGCCGCGCAGCCGGTGCGGGGCCGGTTGACGCTTTCGGCATGTGCACCGAGGCGCGCTGGGGTAAGCGCCGGCCCGGCGAACTGGTCGGCTATATCCCGGTGCTCGGCTCTCTGGCGCTGGCCATCGGCTACACCTGCGTTATGGGCTGGATCTTCAAGTATACGTTCCTGGCGTTTGACGGCGGCCTGTCCGCCATGGGGCAGGACATGGATGGGATCGTCGCCACCTTCAATGCCACGGCCAGCGCGTGGGGCGCGAATGTCTGGGTCGTCGTCGCGGTCGCGGTGAGCTTTGTCATCATGTCCTTCGGCATCGCCGGCGGCATTGAAAAGGCAAATAAGATCATGATGCCGATCCTGTTTTTGCTGTTTGTGGGCCTCGGTATCTATGTGGCTACGCTGCCCGGCGCGTCGGACGGCTATCGGTATATCTTCACGATCAAGCCCGCGGGCCTGCTCGACCCTTATGTCTGGATCTATGCCTTCGGTCAGGCGTTTTTCTCGCTGTCCGTTGCGGGCAACGGCAGCGTCATCTACGGCTCTTACCTCAGCAAGAGCGAGTGCATCCCGAGTTCTGCGCGCAATGTGGCGCTCTTTGATACGATCGCGGCGCTGCTGGCGGCGTTCGTCATCATTCCCGCCATGGCGGCGGGCGGCGCGCAGCTCGATGCCGGCGGCCCGGGCCTGATGTTCATTTACCTCGTCCATGTCATGAACGGCATGGCGGGCGGGCGCATCGTGGCGATGGTGTTTTTCGTCTGCGTGGCCTTCGCGGGCGTCACGTCGATCATCAATCTCTATGAGGCGCCGATCGCGTCCCTGCAGGAGCGGTTCGGCCTCAAGCGCGTGCCGGCCACGGCGGTGATCCATGTGATCGGCCTCGCCGTTGCGCTGTGCATTCAGGCCATCGTGTCGCAGTGGATGGACGTCGTGTCCATTTACATCTGCCCGCTGGGCGCGCTGCTCGCGGCGGTGCTGTTTTTCTTGTGC
>HF985754.1:5850-21713 GCA_000432375.1 Firmicutes bacterium CAG:103 | reverse complement strand
GGTCATGTTCTTCTGGATCGGCGGGAAAAAACTCGTGCTCGAGAGCGTCAACCTCGGCGCACGCAAGCCCATCGGCGGCTGGTACTATCCGCTGTGCAAGTATGTTTACTGCGCGAGCGTGCTCGTGGCGCTCGTCGCCGGCGCGGCGCTCGGCGGCATCGGCTGAAGCGCTCGGCGGCATCGGCTGAAGCGAATATCGAATAAAAATGAGCGGCCCTTCGCATTTGCGAAGGGCCGCTGTGCTTTGCGCGGTTTAGAACATTTTGATGTACGCATCGCGGTCCGGGCCGACGGAGACGTACTTGATGCGGCAGCCGACGGCAGCCTCCAGATAGTGCACGTAGTCGAGCGCCTCCTTCGGCAGGTCGCTGATCGTGCGGCAGCCGGAGATGTCGCAGTGGAAGCCGGGCAGATACTCATAAATGGGCTTTGCCTTGGCCAGCTTCACGCCGATGGGGAAGCGGTCCACGCGCTCACCGTCGATGTCGTAGGCGACGCACACGGGGATCTTGTCCAGATAGGACAGCACGTCGAGCTTTGTCAGCGCGATGCTCGTGCAGCCCTGCATCTTCACGCCGTAGCGGGAGGCGACCACGTCGAACCCGCCCACACGGCGCGGACGGCCGGTCGCAGCGCCGTATTCGCCGCCGGCGTCGCGCAGCGCAGCGGCCTCGTCGCCGAACATCTCGCAGGTGAACGGGCCCTCGCCCACGCAGGTGGAATAGGCCTTCATAATGCCGATGATCGTGTCGAGCCGGGCCTCCGGGATGCCCGCGCCGATGGGCGCGTAGGCCGCGATCGTCGAAGAGCCGGAGGTGTACGGATAGATGCCGTAGTCAATGTCACGCAGCGCGCCGAGCTGGGCCTCAAAGAGCAGGGACTTGTTGTCCTCAATGGCATCGGTGAGATAATCCGTCGTGTCGCAGACGTAGTCCTTGAACGGCATGGCGTAGGTGTCGAGCCAGTCCATCATCTCGTCGAGGTCGATGGGGTCATGGTGATAGCCGTTGACGATGAAGAGATTCTTCCACTCGAGAATGTCGGCCAGGCGGGCCTTGAGCGCGTCGCGGTCGGCCAGCTCGCCCATGCGCAGCGCCTTTTTCATGTATTTGTCCGAGTAGGCGGGGGAGATGCCGCGGCGGGTGGAGCCAAACTTCTTGTCCGCCAGACGGTCCTCTTCCAGGCAGTCAAGCAGCTTGTGGTACGGCATGCAGATGACGGCCTTGTCGCTGATCTTCAGGTGTTCCGGCGTGATGGTGATGCCGCCCTCTCGCAGGCGCGCGACCTCGTGGAACATGTGCTCCGTATCAATGACCATGCCGGGGCCGAGCACATTCACGGTCTCGTCGCGCAGGATGCCGGACGGCATGAGATTGAGCACGAACTTGCCCTTGTCGTTGATGACGGTGTGGCCGGCGTTGTTGCCGCCCTGATAGCGCACGACGACGTCGTACTTCTGGCTGAGCAGGTCGACCATGCGGCCCTTGCCCTCATCGCCCCAGTTGATACCTACGATGGATGTCAGCATTGTTGAGAAACCTCCTGTTTCTTTTACACGTTTACGGATGCGTCGCATCCGAGCAGTGTGGTATATTTGTTCAGGACCGGAGCGACCTGCTCGCGCAGGAACGTCTCGGTCTGGTGTACGGCCATGCCAGTGAAGGCATGGGGGTCGACAAGTTTGTTGAGCTCCGCGCGCGTGAGCCCGAAAATCGGGTCAGCCAGGATGCGCTCGAGCAGGTCGTTGCTGCCGCCATGGAGCTTGACCTCTTTGCCGGCGGCGACGCTGTGCTGCCGGATGGCCTCGTGCAGGGCCTGCCGGTCGCCGCCCTTTTCCTTGACGCAGTACATGAGGATGTTCTCCGTAGCGAGAAACGGCAGCTCGTCGGCCAGATGCTTTTCGGCCATTTTCGGGTACACGGTCAGGCCGCGGATGACGTTGAGGTACAGCGTGAGGATGCCGTCGGTGGCGAGGAATGCTTCCGGGATGCTGATGCGGCGGTTGGCCGAGTCGTCGAGCGTGCGCTCAAACCACTGGGCGCTGGCCGTGACGGCGGCGTTCTGCAGGTCGCAGATGACGTAGCGCGATAGGGAGGCGATGCGCTCGCTGCGCATAGGGTTGCGCTTATAAGCCATGGCCGAGGAGCCGATCTGGCCGCTCTCGAACGGCTCATCCACCTCTTTGAGGTGGGACAGCAGGCGGATGTCGCTGGAAAACTTCGAGGCGCTCTGCGCGATGCCGGACAGCACCTGCAGCACCTGAAAGTCCACCTTGCGCGAATAGGTCTGGCCGCTGACGGGGTACGCGCCGGAAAAGCCCATCTTCTTGCAGATCTTCTGCTCGAGCGCGACGACCTTCTGCTCGTCGCCGTCAAACAGGGCAAGGAAGCTCGCGCCCGTGCCGGTCGTGCCCTTGCAGCCGAGGAGCTTGAGATTGCCGAGCTGAAACTCCAGCTGCTCGAGATCCATCAGCAGATCCTGCGTCCAGAGCGTGGCGCGCTTGCCGACGGTCGTCGGCTGCGCGGCCTGAAAATGCGTGTAGGCGAGCGTCGGCTCTGCCTTGTGCGCCTCGGCAAAGTCCGCGAGCGCCTGGATGACGTTCACCAGCAGGCTGCGGATCTGCTCGAGCGCTTCGCGCATGAGGATGATATCCGTATTGTCGCCGACGTAGCAGGACGTGGCGCCGAGGTGCAGAATGGGCTTTGCCTCCGGGCAGCACGCGCCGTAGGTCAGCACGTGGGCCATGACGTCGTGCCGCACCTCGTGCTCGCGCGCCGCGGCGTAGTCATAGTCGATGTCCGTGATGTGCGCGCGCAGCTCGCGGATCTGCTCGTCCGTGATCGGCAGACCGAGTTCCTGCTCGCTCTCGGCCAGCGCGACCCAGAGCCTGCGCCAGGTGGAAAATTTGTTGTCGTCGGAGTAAATGTGCTGCATTGTGCGCCCGGCGTAGCGGGTGCACAGGGGGTTGACGTAGCGGTCGTGCATGCTTATCCTCTCTCTGCGTGGCGCAGCGCCGCCGAGATCAGGCCCTTGAACAGGGGGTGCGCCTTGTTCGGGCGGCTCTTGAACTCGGGGTGGTACTGAACGCCGATATAAAAGTCGTTTTCGGGGATCTCGACGGTCTCCACGATGTGGCCGTCCGGCGACAGGCCGGAGAGCACGAGCCCCTTTTCCTGCATGAGCGCGCGGTAGTCGTTGTTGAACTCGTACCGGTGGCGGTGGCGCTCGGAGATGTCCAGCGTGCCGTAGCACTCCGCCATTTTCGTGCCGGGCACGATGTGGCACGGATATGCGCCGAGGCGCAGCGTGCCGCCCTTGTTGATCTCGTCGCTCTGGTCGGGCATGAAGTCGATGACCTTGTGCGTGCTGCCCTCGTCGAACTCGCCGGAGTTGGCGTCGGCGAGGCCGCAGACGGAGCGCGCAAACTCGATGACCGCGATCTGCATACCCAGGCAGATACCGAGATAGGGGATGTTGTGCGTGCGGGCGTAGTGCGCGGCCGCGATCTTGCCCTCAATGCCGCGGTTGCCGAAGCCGCCGGGCACGAGAATGCCGTCGCAGCTGCCGAGCACTTCCTCTACATTATCGCGCGTGATCGTCTCGCTGTCAATCCATTGAATGTCGACGCGCGTGCCGTAGACATAGCCGGCGTGGCGCAGCGCCTCGGCGACGGACAGGTACGCATCGTGCAGCTGCACGTATTTGCCCACGAGGCCGATCGTCACGCGGTGCGAGCGGTTGCGGATGCTCTCGAGCATGGCGTCCCACTCGGTCATGTCCGGCACGGGCGCGTCGATGTGCAGCTCACGGCAGACGATCTCGGAAAAGCGGTTCTTTTCGAGCATGACCGGTGCCTCATACAGCACGGGGATGGTCATGTTTTCGATCACGCAGTCGGGCTTGACGTTGCAGAACAGGGAGATTTTGCGGAAGATGGACTCCTCGAGCGGCTCATCGCAGCGCAGCACGATGATGTCCGGGGAAATGCCCATGCCCTGCAGCTCCTTGACCGAGTGCTGCGTGGGCTTGGTCTTGTGCTCCTCGCTGCCGTGCAGATACGGCACGAGCGTCACGTGGATGTAGAGTGCGTTTTCGCGCCCGACCTCCAGCCCGACCTGACGGATGGCCTCGAGAAACGGCTGGCTCTCAATGTCGCCGGTCGTGCCGCCGACCTCCGTGATAACGACATCGGCGTTTGTCTTGCTGCCGACGCTATAAATAAAGTCCTTGATCTCATTCGTGATGTGCGGAATGACCTGCACCGTCTCGCCGAGGTACTCGCCGCGGCGCTCCTTGTTGAGCACGTTCCAGTACACCTTGCCGGTCGTGAGGTTGGAGTATTTGTTCAGATCCTCGTCGATGAAGCGCTCATAGTGGCCGAGGTCGAGATCGGTCTCCGCGCCGTCCTCGGTAACGTACACCTCGCCGTGCTGATACGGGCTCATGGTGCCGGGGTCGACATTGATATAGGGGTCAAGCTTCTGCGCGGCGACCTTCAGGCCGCGTGCCTTGAGCAGACGGCCGAGCGAAGCTGCCGTGATGCCTTTGCCGAGTCCGGAGANCCTTTGCCGAGTCCGGAGACAACGCCGCCGGTCACAAAAATGTACTTGGTCATGGTCCACACTCCTCAATCTTCATAGGTACGAATGATATTTTCCGCAATGGTCCGCCGGCGCATACTGGTGTCCATTGCCTGTTTCTCAATGTATTTGTGCGCCTCCGTCTCCGTCATCTGCAGGTGCTGCACGAGCAGGAGCTTTGCGCGGTTGATGATGCGGATATCGGCGACCTTCGCCTCGAGCTTTTCCGTCTTGTGCTGCATCTGCTCGAGCTGGATGCGCACGGCGGTCAGCAGCCGGATGGTCTGCACGATGAGCGATTCCGGCGCGTCATTCGGCAGCACCAGCACGCCGGACTGTTCGAGCAGGGCGGCGTCCGTGTCCGCGTGTTCCGGTGCGGCCAGCAGCAGCACGGCCATGCAGTGCCGCTTTTTGAGCTGCAGCGCCAGCTCCCGGCCGGAGCTGCCGGCGATGGGCTCTGCGATGAGCACACCGTCGATGCCGCCTGCGTCAAACTGTTCGAGCGCCTGCCGCGCGCTGCCGGCGTGATCGAACGGGACGATGCGCGCCCGTGTGAGCAGGGCGCTGATGCGCTGGGTCTGCGCCTCGGAACTGGAGACCAGGAGCGCGCGCACGGTATGCAGCGACGTGTTCATAGCAGTCACCTCGAATCAGAAGTTGGTGCGGAAAAACAAAAAAGACGCTTCCGATGCCGATAAGGGGCACTTTCCCCCAGGTCATCGTGAAACGTCAGCGTTCTCGAAAAGTTACCATATGAACTTATGCCTGCGGCCACAAAAACAGCACGCAGAATTTTGCCAATCAAAATCCATGTATATAATACACCACGGCATTTGCACGTGTCAAGGATAAAAAAACGGGCAATTTTGCCGAAAAATCTGTGGAATCCGCCGAAAGGAATTGCGTTTTTCCCGCTTGACATTTTTCCGCAACAGGCGTATATTTTGCTACATTGAAACGGCAATGGCGTCGTGGAGAGCACAAGATCTCCGGGCGCCAGTGCCGTTTTTTGTTGTTGATACTGATTTGAAATACGGAAAGGGGACCATGCGAGATGGAAAAGATCTCTGACATTTTTGGATCCATGGTATTTAACGATGCCGTCATGCGCGAGCGGCTGCCGAAGGAGACTTACCGGCAGGTGCAGGCGACGATGGAAAATGGCAAGCGTCTTGATGACGACGCCGCACGCATCGTGGCCAATGCCATGAAGGACTGGGCAATCGAAAAGGGCGCCACGCACTTCACGCACTGGTTCCAGCCGATGACCGGCATCACCGCCGAGAAGCACGACAGCTTCATTTCGCCCTGCGGCGGCGGTCAGGTCATTATGGAGTTTTCCGGCAAGGAGCTCGTCCGCGGCGAGCCGGATGCGTCCAGCTTCCCGTCCGGCGGCCTGCGCGCAACGTTTGAGGCGCGCGGCTACACCGCCTGGGATCCGACGTCCTATGCCTTTATCAAGGACGGCGTGCTGTGCATTCCGACGGCGTTCTGCTCTTACGGCGGCGAGGCGCTCGATAAAAAGACGCCGCTGCTGCGCAGCGCCGAGGCGCTCAACCGTCAGGCCCTGCGTGTGATCCACCTGTTCGGCAACGAGGACGTGACCGCCGTGCGCACGACCGTCGGCCCCGAGCAGGAGTACTTCCTGGTCGACAAATCCGTGTATGACAAGCGCAAGGATCTGATCTACACCGGCCGCACGCTCTTCGGCGCCAAGCCGCCGAAAGGCCAGGAGCTGGACGATCATTACTTCGGCAGCATCAAGCCGCGCGTTGCGGCGTTCATGAAGGATCTGGACGAGGAGCTCTGGAAGCTCGGCGTGTACGCCAAGACCGAGCACAACGAAGTGGCGCCCGCGCAGCACGAGCTCGCGCCGGTGTTCACGACCGGCAACATCGCCGCCGACCAGAACCAGCTGACGATGGAGATCATGCAGAAGGTGGCAGCGCGCCACGGCATGGTCTGCCTGCTGCATGAAAAGCCGTTTGCCGGCGTTAACGGTTCCGGCAAGCACAACAACTGGTCCCTGACCACCAACACCGGCATGAACCTGCTCGAGCCCGGCGAGACGCCGGCCGAGAACGCACAGTTTCTGCTCTTCCTGTGCGCGGTGATCCAGGCGGTGGATGATTATCAGGATATGCTGCGCATCAGCGTGGCGTCGGCCGCGAACGACCACCGTCTCGGCGCGAACGAGGCGCCCCCGGCCGTCGTGTCGATGTACGTCGGCGACGAGATCGAGAGCATTCTCGACGCCATCGTCAACGAGACGCCCTATGCCGGCCAGGAAAAGGAGCTGCTGAAGATCGGCGTGCATGCGCTGCCGCGTTTCCCCAAGGATACGACCGACCGCAACCGCACCTCTCCGTTTGCGTTCACCGGCAACAAGTTCGAGTTCCGTATGCCCGGTTCCTCGGCCTCCATTTCCGGCATCAACGTTGTGCTCAACACGGCGGTCGCCGAGAGCCTTGCGCAGTTCGCCGATGCCCTCGAGGGCAGTAAGGACTTTGAGGCCGACCTGCAGGCGCTCATCCGCAGCGTGCTCATCAAGCACAAGCGTATCCTCTTCAACGGCAACGGCTATGACGATGCCTGGCTGGCGGAGGCCGAGCGCCGCGGCCTGCTGAACCTGCGCACGACGCCGGAGGCACTGCCGTATTACCTCGCCGACAAGAACGTGGCGCTGTTCACCAAGCACCGTGTCTACACCCGCACCGAGATGGAGGCCCGCTACGAGATCCACCTCGAAAATTACAGCAAGATCCTCAACATCGAGGCGCTGACGATGCTCGAGATGGCGCGGCGCGACATCATGCCCGCCGTCAGCAGCTATCTGCGCGAGCTGTCCGAGACCGCTGCGGCGATCCACGCCGTGTCCGTCACGGCGGACTGCTCGTATGAGGAGAGCATCATCCCCGAAATGTCCGCGCTGCTGGGCGATGCCTGCCGCAAGGTCCGCCGCCTGGATGAGGCGCTCATGGGCGCCAAGACCGTCGAGGGCAGCCAGGCACTTGCCAACTACTACCGCGACAAGGTCTTCTCCGCTATGGCGGAGCTGCGCATCACGATCGACCAGCTCGAGACCATGACGCCGTCCGACAAGTGGCCGGTCCCGTCCTACGGCGAGCTGCTGTTCAGCGTGCGGTAAAAAACGCTTACTCTTTCTTTTTTCTCTCTTCTTTCATTTTTATACTTCTGTCAAAAGCATTGACGGAGAAAAGTAGCACGGGCGATCATTTCCAGCGAGTGCGGGACGGTGCGAGCCGCATAACAGAGCCTGTGTGAAGAACACTCCCGAGCTGCAATCTGAACGGGCGATAGCCTCAGTAGGTGCGCCGTCAAAGCCGGACGTTATCCCGGTGCGGTTTGTTAGAACCCGTGAGAAGTAAAATAGGTGGCACCACGATACGCAGCTACTCGTCCTATTGTTGGATGGTAGCTGCGTATTTTTTGATGTATTCAGGAGGAAAAAATCATGTGTTCCATCATCGGTTATCTCGGCTCGTCCATCTCCGCGCAGGATCTGCGCGCCGGCTTTGACAAGACCATTTCCCGCGGCCCGGACGATACGCGCATGCTGCATATCGGCGCGGCGACGCTCGGCTTCCACCGTCTGGCCATTATGGGCCTGCACCCGGAGGGGATGCAGCCGTTCACGCGCGACGGCAGCGCGCTCGTGTGCAACGGCGAGATCTACGGCTTCCGGTCCATCCGCGAGCGGCTCATCGCCGAGGGCGAGACGTTCGAGAGCGAGTCCGACTGTGAGATCCTGCTCCCGCTCTACGAGCGCGAGGGGCTGGACATGTTCCGCGGACTGGATGCGGAGTTTGCCATGGTCATCTACGATGCCAGGCGCGGCGGCCTCGTCGCGGCGCGCGACCCCATCGGCATCCGCCCGCTGTACTACGGCTATGACGCCGAGGGCGCGATCGTCTTTGCCAGCGAGGCGAAAAACCTCGTCGGCCTCGTGCACGATGTGATGCCGTTTCCTCCCGGACACTATTATGCCGACGGCAAGTTCACCTGCTACCGCGACATGACGCAGGTGGATGCCGTCTGCGAGGACGATCTGGAGACCGTCTGCACCCACATCCGTGAAAAGCTCATCGCCGGCGTGGAAAAGCGGCTGGATGCCGACGCACCGCTCGGTTTTCTGCTCTCCGGCGGTCTGGACAGCAGCCTTGTGTGCGCCATCTCGGCAAAGCTGCTCAAAAAGCCCATCCGCACGTTTGCTATCGGCATGCGCAGCGACGCCATCGACCTGAAGTACGCCCGCGAGGTGGCAGAGTATCTGCACGCCGACCACACCGAGGTCATCATCACGCCCGAGGACGTCATTCAGGCGCTGCCGGAGGTCGTGGCGCTGCTCGGCACGTATGATATCACGACCATCCGCGCGAGCATCGGCATGTATCTCGTCTGCAAGGCCATCCACGAGCAGACCGACCTGCGCGTGCTGCTCACGGGCGAGATCTCCGATGAGCTCTTCGGCTATAAGTACACCGACTTCGCGCCCAGCCCGGAGGCGTTTCAGGAGGAATCCGCCAAGCGCATCCGCGAGCTGCATATGTATGATGTCCTGCGCGCCGACCGCTGCATCTCCGTCAACAGTCTCGAGGCTCGCGTGCCGTTCGGCGATCTGGACTTCGTACAGTATGTCATGTCCATCGACCCGGCCAAGAAGTGCAACGTTTACGGCAAGGGCAAGTATCTGCTGCGCCACGCCTTTGAGGGCGACTGGCTGCCGCACGATATCCTCATGCGCGAGAAGGCGGCCTTCAGCGACGCGGTCGGCCACTCCATGGTCGACGATCTCAAGGCGTACGCCGAGCAGAAGTACACGGACGAGGAATTTGAGACTCTGCGCCGGAAGTACGACTTTGCGCAGCCGTTCACCAAGGAATCGCTGCTCTACCGTGAACTGTTTGAGCAGTATTACCCCGGTCAGGCGCACATGATCGTCGATTTCTGGATGCCGAACAAATCGTGGGACGGCTGCGACGTGGACGACCCGTCCGCGCGCGTGCTCGCAAACTACGGCGACAGCGGAAAGTGAGGAGCATATGGACGACACTGCGCTGCGCATCCGCACCGCGCGCCTGAGCGACGCGCCCGCGCTGCTGAAAATTTACGCGCCGTATGTGGAAAAGACGGCCATTACGTTCGAGTGCACCGTGCCGGATATCGACGAATTTGCCGCGCGCCTGCGCGCCACGCTCCGCCGCTATCCGTACCTGGTCGCGGAGCGCGGCGGCGAGATCGTCGGCTATGCCTACGCCGGGCCGTTCGGCAGCCGCGCCGCCTATGACTGGGCGGTGGAGATGAGCATTTACCTGCGCGAGGATCAGCGGCACCGGGGCACGGGCAAGCGGCTGTACGCCGCGCTCGAGGCGGTGCTGCGCGCGCAGAACATTCAGAATCTCTATGCCTGCATCGGTTGCCCGGATGGGGCGGACGACGCGCACCTGACGCGAAACAGCGCGCAGTTTCATGCGCATCTCGGCTATCGGCTCGTCGGGGAGTTTCCGCGCTGCGGGTATAAATTCGGCACCTGGTACTCCATGGTCTGGATGGAAAAGTGCATCGGCGCGCACGAGGCGCAGCCTGCGCCCGTGCGCCCGTTCCCGGAGCTCAGCCCGGCGGAGCTGGAAGCCATTTTGGACCGTGCATAAAGCCGCGGGCCGTTTCCGATCTGGAAACGGCCCGTGCTTTTTTTATCGCTTTTGCAGCAGTTCATACGCGCCCAGCAGCATCTGCGCCGCCTCGGCGCGCGTGAGGGACGCCGCACAGTCGCTGCCGGCCGGATACACGCCGCAGGATGTCAGACTTGACACGGCGGCGCACGCCCAGTCGGGAATATAGTCGCCCTCGAGCGCGGCGGCGGGGGAGGGGTCGAGGAAGTTGCTGAGCATGACGGCAGCCTCGGCTGCCGTGATGCCGCGCTTTGCATCGAACACGATCGCCGTACCGTCGGAGTAGCCGGTGATGTCGCCGTTCATGACCGCGGTCGCAACGTAGGTCTTGGCCCAGGCGGGGATCTGCTCGTCGTCGCCGAAACCGGTCGAGAGCACGCCCTGCAGCATCGAAGTGCCGGTCAGGTGCGTGCACATGGCCAGAAATTCATCGCGTGGCATGGGGCTGTCGGGGTCGAAGAGATACTGCCCGCCGACCTGCCGGCCGACGCACAGCCCCTGCTCGGCGAGCATGACGGCGGCGTATTCCTCCGGGCGGCCGGCCATGTCGCTGTAGGTGACGGCCGGCTTCTGCTTCTTGATGGAGATGATAACGGTCGCCTCCTGCGATTCGTTGCCGCTGCTGTCGGCGGCGCGGAAGCCGAAGTAGTCGCGCCCGCGCTTGCCGTCGGCGGGGGTATAGACGAACGTGCCGCTGTCGGTGAGCGTTACCGTGCCCTTGATGGGCTCGGTCGTGATGCGGAAGGTGAGCGGGCTGCCGTCGGGCGCATTTGCGCTCAGTGTGCCGCCGATGGACGTGCCGCGGAATGTGGTCAGCTCCAGATTTTCGGCCACGGGCGCGGTGTCGGCCGCGGCCTGCTCGGCAAAGCCGGCCGGGACGAGCGCTGCACAGAGCGCCAGCGCGCACACGGCCGCAAGAATTTTCTGCTTCATAATGCAAAACCTCCGTGCAAATGTAGGCTGCTCCTAGTTTGCACGGAGGTGGTGGAAATATGCGTTTTGGCCTTATTCGGTCCGCAGGGCGACGACCGGGTCTTTTTTCGCTGCCATGCCCGACGGGATGAGGCCCGCGATGAACGTCAGCGCCATGCTGATGAGGATCAGCAAGATCGCGCCGAGCACCGGCAAAATGGCGCTCAGGGTCGGCAGACCGGTCAGATGGTGCACGATGAGGTTGATGGGGATCAGCAAAATCAGCGTACACAGGATGCCCATCACGCCGGCTGTGAAGCCCTCGATGAGCGTCTCGGCGTTGAACACGCGCGAAATGTCCTGCTTGCTCGCGCCGATGGAGCGCAGGATGCCGATCTCCTTCGTGCGCTCGAGCACGGAGATATAGGTGATGATGCCGATCATGATCGACGACACGACGAGCGAGATGGCCACGAAGCCGATGAGCACGTAGCTGATGGCGTTGATGATCGTCGTGATGCTGCTCATGAGCAGGCCGACATAGTCGGTGTAGTTGATCTGATCGTCCTCGGCGGCGTCGGCGTTGTAGTCGTCGATGCACGCGGAGATCTGATCCTTGTTCTCAAAGCTCGAGGCGTAGATGTTGATGGCGCTGGGGGAGTCCTTATCGACGTAGCCGAGCTTTTTCAGGTTGCTGTTGTAGGTCGAACCGCTGGCCGACGAGGCGACGTAGTTGTCGTACACATCCGCATACTGGCTGCTGCTGATGCCTTTGGCGCTGATGGCGGAGATGACTTCCTGCGAGGTCATGCCGCTGTAGGCCTTGACGGTCTCCTGCTGCATCTGCATGGAGAGGATCGCGCGCATATACGGCCGGAAGAAGCGGATAAACGTCTCGTCGTCCATGGCGTCGATCATTTCCTTCATCTGCTGCGCCGTTTTGCCGCTGGCCTCAAAGACGCCGTTGTCGGCCATCTCTTTGGCGTCGTCGCGGGTGAAGGTCTCCATGGTCTGCGTGAGCGCGGCGTCAAGCGTTGCGTCATCCGGCGTGGTCATGCACTTGCGGTAGACGGTCGCGCGGTCGTCCACGCTCAGCTTGTTGAGATAGGCCTGCGCGGCGGCAACTTTCTGGTCGGTCGTGGCGGTCGCGGCGTTCGGGAACGCAGAGCCGGTGAACACGTCCACGTCCGGGTTTGCCAGCTGCTTCTGGATGATCTCGGTGCTGTCGGCCTGCTCGATGGCGTAGTCCGTCAGGGCGGAGGTGTAGCCGATGGAACCATAGGTGCTGCTGGTCACGCTGCCCTTGGCCGGGCGCACGATGCCGACGATCTTGAGCTGCACGCCCACGGAATCGTTGTTGTAGAGCTGGTGCAGTCCGTCGGCCGTCTGGCTGATGTCCGTGTAGCCGGAGCCGCTGGCCACATAGCCCTCCGACGGGAGGATGAGCTTGAAGCTGCGGCCGCACAGATCTTCATAGCTCCAGCTGTTTTGCGTCGTGTCGATCTGCTTTTTGTTCATGGACTGCATCATGGCGTTGCTGATGTCGTCCATGCTCTCGAGCCCGAGAGCGTAGAGCGTCAGGTCGGAAATTTCATTGTTTTTGTCCACAACGAGCACGACCTCGTTGTAATTTTGCGGCCAGGAGCCATAGATCACGTCGTACTGGTTTTGCGTCGAGGCGCTCACGAGCGCGCCGTCCTCGCCGGACAGCAGCTCCTGCCAGACGTTGAAGCCGGAGTAGAAGCCGCCCATGGAGTCAAAGTAGGACGAGTAGTCGCCGCCGTACATGGACTTCATGACGTTTTGCAGCAGCTCGGTCGTGTCGGCCTTGATGACGGTGCCGTTGGGATCCTCGGTATAGACGGCGAAGCCCATGTCATACGTGTACTGGATGCCGCTGATATAGTCGTGGATCTTGTTGTCGGGGTTTTCGAGATATTTCTTGAACTCCGGCAGGTTGTTCGACTGGCCGGTCGCGCTGCTGACCATGGAGTTGAGCATGCTGTACATGACCGTGTTGGCGTAGACCTTATCGAGGTCGTGCGCATCCGCACTGTCATCCTTTGCGCCCGACATGGCCGAGAGCATCCCGGACATGTCCACGGGGTTTGCCTCGATCGTCAGCGGGTAGGACGAGAGCGTCTGCTCCTGCACGGTGTCGATGTAGGACTGAAAGCCGTGCGAGAGCGACAAAATGAGCGCGATGCCGATGATGCCGATCGAGCCGGCGAATGCGGTGAGCAGGGTGCGGGCCTTTTTCGTCATAAGGTTGTGCAGCGACAGGCTCATGGCCGTTGCAAAGCTCATGGATGTGTGCTCCTTGACCTTGACCGTCACGGGTGCGGACGTCTCGGATTCCGTGCAGGGGTTATCGTCGCCGACGATCTTGCCGTCGAGCAGGCGCACGGTGCGCGTGGCGTATTTCGACGCCAGCTCCGGGTTGTGCGTGACCATGATGATGAGCTTATCTTTTGCAATCTCCTGCAGCAGATTCATGATCTGCACGCTCGTCTCGCTGTCGAGCGCGCCGGTCGGTTCGTCGGCGAGCAGAATGTCGGGGTTGTTGACGATGGCGCGCGCGATGGCCACGCGCTGCATCTGGCCGCCGGACATCTGGTTCGGCGCTTTGTCGAGCTGGTCGCCCAGGCCGACCTTTTCCAGCGCCTCGACGGCGCGCGCGCGCCGCTCTTCACCGGAGACGCCCGAGAGCGTCAGCGCGAGTTCAACGTTGGCCAGCACGCTCTGGTGCGGGATGAGGTTGTAGCTCTGAAAGACAAAGCCGATGGAGTGGTTGCGGTACGTGTCCCAGTCGCGGTCGTCGTACTCCTTTGTGGAGCGGCCGTTGATAATGAGGTCGCCGGAGGTGTAGCGGTCCAGGCCGCCGATGATGTTCAGCAGCGTGGTCTTGCCGCAGCCGGACTGGCCCAGGATCGCAACGAACTCGTTTTCACGAAAGGCAATGTTGATGCCCTTGAGCGCTTCGACCTGCGTCGTGCCGGCCTCGTAGACTTTGGTGATGTTCTTCAGTTCCAGCATGGGTGGGATGCTCCTTTATATGGATGCCGCGCGGCGGCGCAGCCTTAGATACTAATTAAAAAAGTATTAGGACATAATGATAAGCGCCGCATGGGCATCCGTCAAGCGCCGGCGCGCCGGTTTTGCAGAATTTTAACTATTTATTCATAAACAAACCCGATACAATTTCCCTGCGTCTGCTGTTGAAACATGGGGGAATGTCTGCTATAATGTTTGCCTGCCCGGATAAGGGACCTGAACATGATAAATGGAGAGCTTGGAATATGAAAATTGTGATCGTGGGCGCTGGCCGCGTGGGCTATGCCATTGCGGAGCAGCTCCTGACAGAAGGGCATGACATCACCGTCGTCGAGAGTGACCCGGAGCGCGCTGCCTATATCTCCTCCACGCTGGATGTGATCGTGGTCGAGGGCCGCGCGAATGTGGATCAGCTGCGCATTGCCAACGTTGCGGACGCCGACCTGCTCATCGCCGCGACGACCTCGGACGAGACGAACCTCATCAGCTGCATGGTCGGGCGCAAGCTCGGCGCTACGCATACGATCGCGCGCGTGCGCGACGAGGAGTATTATCAGGACGTGGCGCTGCTGCAGGACGAGCTGGGGCTGAGTCTGTCCATCAACCCCGAGCGCACCTCCGCCAAGGAGATCTCGCGCACGCTGCGTTTCCCGGCCGCCACGAAGGTCGAGCCGTTTGCCAACGGCCTTGTGGAGCTCGTGGAGTTCAAGCTGCGCGAGGGCAGCAAGCTCGATGGTCTGCGCCTGAACGATTTCCGCGGCCGCTACAGCGACGGCATCCTCATCTGCGCCGTGGAGCGCGAGGGCAGCGTTACGATCCCGAACGGCGACTTTGTGCTCGCCGCCGGCGACTATGTCACCGTGGTCGGCGCGCCGCACGAGCTGCATGAGCTGTTTCGCAAGATCGGCGAGTTCCGCCACGAGGCCGAGAGCGTCATCATCATCGGTGGCGGCCGCATTGCCGAGCGGCTGGCGCTGGAGCTGGCGCGTATGCACATCCACTCGACGATCATCGAGCGCGACCCGGCCCGCTGCCGCGTCATGAAAACGCTCCTGCCGGAGGCGACCATCATCTGCGCCGACGGCACAAAGCCGGACGTCCTGCGTGAGGAGGGCCTGCCGGAGGCGGACGCGCTCGTCACGCTCACGGAGTCGGACGAGACGAACCTCATCATCTCCTCCTTTGCCTATCACGAGCAAGTGCCGAAGATCGTCACAAAGGTGGATGAGGATAACTTCATCGAACTCGCGGAATCGTATGGCCTGACGACGATCATTCAGCCGGCGGGCGTGACGGCCGGCCGCATCGTGGAGTACGTCCGCTGGATGCAGAACTCCGCGCACAGCAGCGGCGTGGAGACGCTGCGCATGGTGGCCGACGGGCAGGCCGAGGCGCTGGAATTCATCGTGCGCGCCGAGAGCCAGTTTCTCGATGTGCCGCTCAAGGCGCTCAAGCTCAAGGACTCCGTGCTCGTCGCCTCGATCATCCGCCGCGGCAAGTGCCGCGTCCCGTCCGGCAACGACGCCATCGAGCTCGGCGACCGCGTGGTCGTCGTCACTACCAACCATGGTATGCATGAGCTGAAGGACATTCTGAAATAATTGCGGAAAGAACAGCCGCCGCT
>HF985754.1:0-5844 GCA_000432375.1 Firmicutes bacterium CAG:103 | reverse complement strand
AAAGAACAGCCGCCGCTCCCTGATGGGGAGCGGCGGCTTTGTCGTATCGTGTTTTATTCCGGGCGGCGGAAGATGACGACCTGCGCCGGTGTGTCCGGCGTGAGCGTCATACGGTTGGTGTCGTAGCGCTGGACATTTGCGCCGTTGCCCTCGAAGATGCCGGTGAAGTCCTCCGGCGCGCGCAGGCGGTGGTTGCTGTGGCCGGGCGCCTGAAAGTGCATCGGGATGATGACGCGCGGCTGCAGCTGCTCGCAGAGGTAGTAGGCGGTGTCCGGCTCGATCGTGTAGATGCCGCCGACGGGGATCATCATCGCGTCGAGCCCCTGCAGCTGCTGCATCTGCTCGGGCGTGGGCTTCGCGCCCAGGTCGCCCAGATGCGCCACGCGCATACCCTCGGCGGCGAAGATGCGCACGGTGTTCATGCCGCGCAGACGGCCGCGCATGATGTCGTGGTACGTCTCCAGCTCCGTGACGGCAAATGGGTTCGCCTTGCCGGTGTTGCGCAGCGTGACGCCCTCGCGGAAGTTGTGGTCGCGGTCCTCGTGGCTGATATAGACGGCGTCCGCCGTCAGCCGCACGTGGGGATAGGCCGTGCCGACGCTGGTGTCCTGAAATGGGTCGATGACGGCGCTGTAGCCGCCGGAGACCAGCTCAAAGCAGGAGTGGCCATGCCAGATGATGTCCATAAGATGCACCTCGATCATCGAATTTTTTCTTTATTTTACTTCCGCACCCTGTGGTTGTCAATCTCCGCGTTGGAAGATGCGGGCCTTGTTTCCCGGGGGAAAATGTGTTAAAATCAGACGCTATGAATACTACCATGACTTTTGAACAACGCTATGTGCAGGCACGCAGACGCTTCATCGAGGCGGACTTCGCAAACCTGAACGATATGCAGAGAAAAGCGGTCCTGGCCACGGAAGGCCCACTGCTGCTGCTGGCCGGCGCCGGCAGCGGTAAAACTACGGTGCTCATCCAACGGATCGCAAATCTCATCCAGTACGGCCGCGGGTCGGACACCGACGAGGTGCCGGACACGGCGACAGAGGCGGACCTCGCGCTGCTCGAGCGCACGGATCTGACGCCGGACGAGCGCCGGCGTGCGCAGCGGGCGGCGGCGCTCGAGCCGGTCGAGCCGTGGCGCATCATCGCCATCACGTTCACGAACAAGGCGGCCGACGAGCTCAAGGACCGCATCGAGCGCATGCTCGGCCCCGAGGCCGCGGCGGACATCTGGGCCTCGACGTTCCACTCCGCGTGCGTGCGCATCCTGCGGCGGGACGCCGACAAGCTCGGCTATCCCAACAGCTTCACGATCTATGACACGTCGGACAGTCAGGCGGTCGTCAAGCGCATTCTCAAGGAGATGAATCTCGACGAGAAGGCGTTTCCGTACCGCGCCGTGCTCACGGAGATCAGCCGCGCCAAGGATTCCGGCATCACGCCTGAGCAGTATCTGGCGCGCGCGCAGGCGACGCACAACCCGCGCAGCATCCGCATCGGCGAGGTGTACCAGACCTACTGGCAGCGCCTGTTTTCCGCCGGGGCGATGGATTTTGACGACCTGATCTACAACACCGTCCGCCTGCTCGACGAGCACGAGGACGTGCGCGAGCACTGGCAGCGCCGCTTCCGCTACGTGCTCATCGACGAGTATCAGGACACGAATAACCTTCAGTACCAGCTCGCGGCCCTGCTGGCCGACGGCTGGGGCAATATCTGCGTCGTCGGCGACGATGACCAGAGCATCTACAAGTTCCGCGGCGCGACGATCGAGAACATTCTCAACTTTGAAAAGCAGTACAAGAATGCGCGCACCATCCGCCTCGAGCAGAACTACCGCAGCACCGGCCGCATCCTGGACGCGGCCAACCACGTCATCGCCAACAACACCGGCCGCAAGGGCAAAACGCTCTGGACAAAGGCCGATGCCGGTGATCCGCTCACGCTCTACTGCGCCACGAACGAGAACGACGAGGCGCGCTACGTCGCCGCGAAGATCATGGACGATTTCGGGCAGGGGATCAACTTCCGCGACCATGCCGTGCTCTACCGCACGAACGCGCAGAGCAATGAGCTTGAATCTGCCCTCAGTCGTAATGGTATCCCGTACCGCATCGTCGGCGGCAAGCGCTTTTTTGACCGCGCCGAGGTCAAGGATATGCTGGCCTATCTGTGCGTCATCCAGACGCCGGACGACGACCTGCGCCTGACGCGCATCATCAACACGCCCGCCCGCGGCATTGGCGCGCGCACGATCGAGGCGGCCTTGCAGCTCGCGCACGAGCAGCAGACGAGCCTCTTTGACATCATCCGCCACGCCGACGCGTATCCCGAGCTGCAGCGCAGCCAGATGCGTCTGCGTCAGTTCGCCATCCTGATCGAGGAGCTGCAGGAGCGGGCCAAAACCATGCCGCCGGACGAACTCTACGACCTCGTCGTGGAGCGCAGCGGCTATGTCCGCGCGCTCGAGGGAAAGAACACGGCCGAGGACGCCGCCCGCATCGAGAACGTGCAGGAGCTCAAGTCGAACATCATTGCCTTCGCCAAGGAGGCCGATAACCCCACGCTCGCGGGCTTCCTCGACGAGGTCGCGCTCTATACGGATCTCGATAACTATGACCAGTCTGCCGACTGCGTCACGCTCATGACCATGCACGCGGCCAAGGGCCTGGAGTTCCCGACGGTGTTCATCGTCGGCTGCGAGGAGGGCATTTTCCCCGGCCTGCGCTGCATCGGCGAGCCGGACGAAATGGAGGAGGAGCGCCGGCTGTGCTACGTCGCGCTCACCCGCGCGCGCGAGCACCTCATCCTCACGTGCGCCCGCCAGCGTCTGCTCTACGGGCGTACGACGGCCAACCGCGTCTCCCGCTTTGTCGAGGAGATCCCGGATGAGGACATCCGAAAGCTCAACGTCCCGCACGGCTATGGCTATTCCGAGCCCAGCCGCGACCAGCAGCAGTACCCGCCGCGCCAGAGCGCGCCGCGTGCCTATACGGTCTCCGCGCCGCCAGCGGCAAAACCGGCGGGCAAAGCTGCCCCTGCCTTCGCTGTCGGCGACCGGGTCGTGCACAAGTCGTTTGGCGACGGTGTCGTCGCAGCGGTCAAGCCCATGGGCGGCGACGCGCTGCTCGAGGTGGAATTTGAGATCGCCGGCACCAAGCGCCTCATGATGCGCGCGGCCGGACAATTTATGAAAAAGAAGGGCTGAGCGCGCAAAACGGTATAAAAGATCCACCGACCTGCTGGCCGGTGGATCTTTTATACGCGTCAAAAGTATTACTTTTCAGTCGCTCATCCTTTCAACTCTACATTCAGGACATGGGCGATGCTTAAGTGCCAAGTAATAGCTTGTAACCCATTCATTCCCGCACTTCTTGCATTTTAATTTAACAGGCATCTTTACACCTGTGTAAGATAATAATGCTACATCATCTGTTTCGATTTTCGCTTTTGCTTTATCTGTTCTTTCTTTTTGGAGATCGACACGTTCCTGAATAGAAAAGAACACTTCTGATATAGTAAACTTGATCACAAATGGGTAAATTTCTAATTGAGTACGTAATAAAAAGCACCTTCTTCCTCCAGCTTCATAGTAAAGTTGCTCTTTATAATTCTGAATAGAAGCTGATGCCGCTTTTATTTCTAACACAGCAGAATCTGACGACAGATCACAAATAGCCAAAATTTTTTCATCAGGATGAACTATTAATTCTTGTGATTTTATTTCTTCACCCGGGAAAATTTCATTCGAAATATAGGCCATTAACGGTTTGATTTCCTCTTTGAGTTTTTGGATTCCGGTATTGATGTTTCTTTCGTGTACCTCATCCTGCGGC
Organism: Firmicutes bacterium CAG:103; assembly: GCA_000432375.1. Classification (GTDB taxonomy): domain Bacteria; phylum Bacillota; class Clostridia; order Oscillospirales; family Oscillospiraceae; genus CAG-103. The sequence continues at coordinate 2,005 of HF985754.1, read as the reverse complement.
CTAATCGCAGTCACTGACCCATCAGGGTTAAATGCCATGGGCATAACATCAATTTCCGAAGGCAATTCTCCAATGAACTGGAGTTTCTTTTTGTTTTCAAGCAATTCTTTTTGAGAATCCACTTTTTTAACATGAAGCATTGAATTGATCAAATGCTCAAGTATCATGCCATTAAAATTTGACTGATATTTTGTCAGGCCATCTGCCGGGATCGTCAGGGAAAAGACAGTTTTTTCTTCACATGTTATTTTTGGGAGTGACGGCAAATAATATTTCATATTTGTGTATGTTGTAATATAGCTTACTGGGACAATATATTCATCATTAAATTCAAACACTTTGTTCTGTGTTACCAATAAACGATGACCATTCATATGCATAAACAACTGCCATTCAAGAACGCAGTCATTGTGACCGGAATGAACACTTTGAATATTATCCACGCCGTATAATCTACATAAATTATCCTTGGTTATATTCCCCTCAGAAAATCGCGACGAAATAATCTCATGCTTAAAATTATAAAAGGCAAAGTATTCAATCCCATGCAAATGATGCCTTTGAAAATATTTCACCATGAATCTCTCATCAATATTTCCATAAGTCAATATTGTTCGCTCTTTTAATTCGTAAGTATGAATCAACTCATCAACTTCATCCTGAGTTAGTGGCAAGCGATTTTTCAGGTCACTTGTCGTAATACCATTTATCTCCGTTCGTGTTGCTTCTGAATTTAGCTCTAATGGCAAAAAGCGATTATACATTTCACCAGTATCTGGCTTGTAAATGGATATAGATAAAAGATCGTCTCTTACTGATGAAAGGCCATTTGTTTCAACATCAAGAACAACATATTTTGAAGGGTCAACATTTGGCGAATCTGACTTCAATATGGTTCATCCTTTCCTGAATCATATTATCATTTGCTCCTATGTCTAATAGATGCGCCCTGCTTTTATGGCGCACGCACATTGCAGATGCTATATAATTGCTTTTTACTATATCAACTGAGCGTGGTTTTGCCGAGGAAAATTTTTACTCATACCGCGAAAGTTCAAGAAATAACCTACCACCGACACGCAGATTGGTGGATGTTTTCGCTCAGTCGAGCAGTCTTGCAAGCTCGCCGGCGTCGGCGGCGAACTGCTGCGCGCCGGCGCGCTCGAGCACGTCCCGGTCACGAAAGCCCCACAGCACGCTGATGCACGGCAGATCTGCTGCGCGCGCCGTGGCAATATCGACCTCGGAATCGCCGACAAAGACCGTCTTGTCAGGGTCGGCGCCGAGCTGTTCCATGGCGGCCAGCAGCATGTCCGGCGCCGGCTTGCGCCGGATGGCTGCCGTCTCGCCGACAGCGATCTGGACTGTCGCCGACAGCGATCTGGACTGCGTCGGCGAAGAAATCCGCACGCAGTGCGCGCACGGCCTCGTCCGGCTTGTTGGACACGATGGCGAGCTTGCGCCCCTGCGTGTGCAGCGTGCGCAGCAGCGCGGCGACGCCGGGGTAGGGGGCGGTCTCAATGCGGCAGTGGGCGGCATAGTCGGCGTTGTATTCCGCCAGCAGCGTCTCGAACAGCGCGCTGTCTGTGCCCGACGGAACGGACAGCTCCATCAGCCGCCGCGCCCCGTTGCCGAGCGCGGTGCGCATCTGCTGCCGCGTGCGTTCCGGCAGGCCGTGGCGGGTGAGCGTGCGGTTCATGGCGGCGGTCAGGTCGCCGAGCGTGTCGAGCAGCGTGCCGTCGAGGTCAAAAAGTACAGATGTGTAGTGCATAGACGTATCTCCTTTGTTCTGGCACACTTATAACGCATTTTGCGCGCGGTGTCAACCAAAAAACAAGTTGACATCCGCTTCCGAATATGCTACTATAATGCAGCGCGCTGGCGCGCGTCCATATTGGAAATGGAATTCGGCTTGGAGAAGTACCCAAGTGGCCGAAGGGGCTCCCCTGCTAAGGGAGTAGGCTGTGATAAGCGGCGCGAGGGTTCAAATCCCTCCTTCTCCGCC
>HF985753.1 GCA_000432375.1 Firmicutes bacterium CAG:103 | reverse complement strand
GGGGAGCCGCTGATCCGCCAGAAGATCCATGATGCCGGGATGCAGGATCGCGTCATCATCCTCGGCAAAAAAGATAACCCGTACCCCTATATGCGCGCCTGCGACCTGTATGTGCAGCCGTCGCGCTACGAGGGCAAGGCCGTCACCGTGCGTGAGGCGCAGCTTCTCGGAAAGCCGGTCGTCATCACGGACTACGCTACCTCCGCCAGCCAGCTGGCCGACGGCGTGGACGGTGTGATCGTTCCCATGGATAACGCGGGCTGCGCCGCCGGAATTGCCGCGTTGCTGCGCGACCCTGCCCGGATGCAGCAGCTGTCGGAAAACTGCGCAAAGAGAGATTATACAAATAGCGCGGAGGTCGAAAAGATCTACGCGCTGATGGAGGACTGACCCCATGATTCCCAAGATCATTCACTACTGCTGGTTTGGCCGCGGCGAAAAGCCGGAGCTTGCCGAGAAATGCATCGCCAGCTGGAAGCAGTTTTGCCCGGATTTTGAGATCCGCGAGTGGAACGAGGACAACTGCGACTATCTTGCCATGCCCTTCATGGCGGAGGCCTACGCTGCCAAGAAGTACGCCTTCGTGTCCGATGTTATGCGCCTGATCGTGCTGGAGCAGCATGGTGGTGTGTATTTTGACACCGACGTGGAGGTGCTGCGGGACATTTCACCGCTGCTGGATGACGAGGGATTCATTGGATTTGAGAATGAGCAGTATGTTGCCTCTGGCCTGACCATCGCCGCCGAGGCGCACCACCCGGTGATTCAGGCGATGATCGAGGAATATAAAACGCTGCACTTCACCAATGCGGACGGAAGCTTGAATGTAGGCTGTCCGCGGCTGAACACGGACGTGATGGAACGCTTCGGCCTTGTGCGCAACGGGCAGGAGCAGTTGGTTGCCGGGATTCATATCTATCCGGCGGACTACTTCAACCCGCTGGACAGCATTACAGGCAAGCTGACAAAAACGGAGAACACCTACTCGATCCACTGGTATTCCATGAGCTGGCTGCCGAAACGCAAACAGATGCGGGCGCGAGTGGGACGGATCATAAGGAGACTTACGAAAAAGGTCAAGCCATGAGAATATGTACGATCACCTGTCACGATGTGTATAATGCCGGAGCGTCATTGCAGGCTTATGCCCTGCAAACCTATTTGAAATCGCTGGGGCACGATGTGAAAATCATCGACTACAAGCCGGATTATCTTTCGCAGCATTACCGGCTGGACGTTGTCGCAAACCCGAAATATGACAAGCCGCTCCTGAAGCAGGCGTATCTGCTGGCGAAGCTGCCGGGGCGGCTGCGTATGCTGCCGCGCAAAGAAGCATTTGATCGCTTTACGGCTGCGCACCTTGACCTAACCGCACGTTATGCCTCCAACGAAGAGCTGAAGGCCAATCCTCCCGAAGCGGACGTTTTCTTCGCCGGGAGCGACCAGATCTGGAATCCGCTGTTTCCAAACGGAAAAGACCCTGCGTTTTATCTGGACTTTGTGCAGCGCGGCACGCGCGCTGCTTACGCAGCCAGTTTCTCCGTGGATGATTTTCCGGAGGCGCTTCGTGCTGTCACGGCGGGGTATTTGAAGCGCTTTGACCATGTTGCAGTTCGTGAAAAATCCGGTCTTGCGATTTTGCACTCGCTTGGTGTTGAAGATGCCGTCTCTGTTCTCGACCCTGTGTTTCTGCTTGACCGGGCGCAGTGGGAGACCATGGCCGCGCGGCCGGAACATTGCGATGCGCCGTATCTTCTGGTGTATGCCTTTGATAACGACGCTACGATCCGGGGGCTGGCTGAGCGGATTGCCGCCGAGCGCGGCCTGCGGATCTATTCAGTGTTTGACCTTCCGTATGCCGAGCGCTGCTTCGCGCTCGATGGGCCGGAGGTGTTTTTGGGCTTGATACAGAATGCGGCCTTTGTGCTGTCGAACTCTTTTCACGCCACGGCGTTTTCGGTTATCTTCGAGCGGGAGTTCGCGGTCGTAGAGCGCACGGAGCGGCTCAATTCGCGGATGCGGGACTTCACGGCCCTGCTCGGCCTGCCTGAGCGTATGGTGACAGCGCAGAGCACCCTTCCGCCGGATGTGGATTGGGCGGCTGTGCGCTGCCGCCTGACGGCTGAGATCGATAAGTCGAAGGCGTATATTGATAGAGTGCTGAGGGATGGGGAGCAATAGCAATGAAGAAGAGCATTTTGTTCGTGATCAATTCCATGGGCTGTGGTGGCGCAGAAAAAAGTCTGTTGTCGCTGCTCACCCTGCTCGATTTTGAAAAATATGATGTGACACTGCAAATGCTTCGCCGCGGCGGTATGTTTGAGCAATTGCTGCCTCCTGAGGTTCACATTCGAAAAGAATTGGACTATACGTCTTTTTGCAGCCAGAGTATGGCAAAACAGATGCTCTCCTTTGACTTTCGCCGCATTGCTGCCAGAGTGCGCACAAGCTTATTCTTGCGCAAGAATAAAAGGGCGAAGCAACCACTGCATGACGCACAGGCTTACTGGAAGTATTCGGGAGCAGCGTTTGACCCACTGCTGGAACTGTATGATGTAGCAGTTGCATGGGGGCAAGGGACGCCGACACATTTTGTAGCAGAAAAAGTGAAGGCAAAGAAAAAGTTTGCGTGGGTTAATGCAGATTATGAAAAGGTCGGTCATAATAAAGAGTTTGACCGAGCATATTATGCGGCGTTTGAAAAAATTGTTTGTGTTTCGAATAAACTCTGTCAGACATTACGAACAGTCTTTCCAGAGTATGCAACAAAAATGGAAACAATTTATGATATTAATAATGCCGCAATGATTACTTCTATGGCTAATCAACCCTGCGATTTGCCGAGGCATTATAATTTGACGCTGGTTACGGTGGGGCGCCTTGTGCCGCAGAAAGGTTACGATATTGCAGCCAAAGCTGCTTGGTTGCTAAAGAACCAAGGTATCGAGTTCCACTGGTATATTGTCGGTGACGGAGATAGGAGCGCAATCGAAAAGGATATTGCTCGATATGAGATTGGTGATTGCTTTACGTTGTTGGGCGCGAAAGCGAATCCCTATCCCTATATGAAAGCGGCAGACATCTATGTCCAGACCTCTAAATTTGAAGGTTATTGCCTGACCCTTGCGGAAGCACGTATGCTGAACGTTCCTTGCGTGACTACAAACTTTGATGTGGTGTATGCGCAGATGATCAACGGCGAAAACGGCCTTGTGGTCGAAATGAATGCGGAGGCCGTTGTGGATGGGATTACTCGCTTAGCGATGGATTCTGAGCTATATCAGCACATTAAACGCTTTCAGGAGCAGGAGAAAAAAGGAAATGTAGAAGAAATAGAGAAGTTTTATGCATTGTTGGAGAAGTGATATGGGCAGAAATCGAGTGTGTTATTTTGACGTTCTCCGTGTTGTGTCTATCTTTTTCGTAATCGTCATTCATGTTACGAGTGCGGGGATGAAACTCTGCGCACCTGTGACTGCTGTTTGGCGTGTGAATTGGTTGGTCAATAGTATTTCTCGATGGGCAGTTCCAGTGTTCTTTATGGTCAGCGGGGCACTGTTCCTTGAGCCAAGTAGGGAACTAACACTAAAGAAACTGTATAAGAAAAACATCCTCCGTATCGTTGTTTGCATCATCGTATGGGGATTTCTTTACTCGTTACTGGATCAATACCTTTATGGAACGCTTTCCGCGAAAAGCGCTCTGGTTGCCGTGTATGGAATCGTTACCGGGAATACTGGCTATCACCTGTGGTTTCTTTATACGCTACTTATGCTTTACATTGCTGTACCTCTTTTTCGGTTAATCACTAGCAACGCATCAAAGAGACAACTGGAATATGCTTTGGCTATGTGGGGAGTATTTTCACTGCTGATAGGTCAAATCAATTGCTTCGCATCCGATATGGGGCTTGGCACAGATTTTCTGCCGTTTTCTCCGTTTGTAATAACGGGATATGGCGGCTATTTCCTGCTTGGGTATTATTTGAAGTCATATCCGTTACACGGGAATGTAAAGAAAGCTGGCTATATTCTGGCGGCTGTGTCAGTGTGCGTCATCATCTTTGGAAAAATGCTTCTTTTTTTCGTCTTTGAAAAGGAAACGGCTGCTTTTGAATTGCCATTAGGTATTTTTTCGTGCTTGCTCGCGGTGATGATATTTACAACGGCACAGAATCTTCGAATTTCAGACAGCGCTTCACAGATATTGGAGTTCTTGGGACAGCGCGTGTTTGGAATTTACTTAACGCATGTATTTTTTGTTTCTCTGGTCTATCATATTTGGAATGTAAAGCCTGACTATTGTCAGCCTGTGCTGGCGGTTTTCATTTCTTCTGTCGGTATCTTTGGGGCGTCGCTTTTCGTTTCGTGGATACTGTCAAAAATCCCGCTGCTGCGGAGGCTAGTATAGACTATGAGTATGTCAAACGCAAAGAAAAGCGCGTACAATATGATAACAAGCATTTTAGGGCAGGTAATTACGATTGCTATGGGGATAGTAATACCTCGGCTTGTGCTTGTTAATCTGGGGTCGGAAAACAATGGACTGCTTAGCTCGATAACTCAGGTCTTAGGGTACGCCAGCCTTTTAGAAGCTGGCGTTGGTTTGGCTTCATTGCAAGCGCTCTATAAACCGATTGCAGAAGAAGATAAGCCTACTGTTAATGCTATTATGTCTGCAACCAATCTATATTACAGACGTACTGGCATTGCCTATCTTCTGCTCGTGCTTTTTTTGTCAGCACTTTACCCAATCATAATCAAAACAACTATACCCTATAAGACAGTAGCGCTTGTCGTGCTTATCAGTGGTTTACCCGGTGTGGTGAACTATTATTTTCAGGGCAAGTACAAAATTCTATTGCAAGCAGAGGGCAAAACCTACATCATTACGAACCTTACAACGCTTATCGGCATTGTTACAAGTATTGGAAAAATCCTGTTGCTACAGTTTGGGTTTGGAGTTGTTGCTGTCCAGACTATGTATTTAGTACTCAGTTTGGTTCAGATGTTGTATATTTCATACTACATAAAAAAGAACTATTCGTGGATGGATTTAACAGTTGCGCCCGCTTACGACAGGCTTTCCCAAAGGAATTCTGTATTGGCGCATCAGCTTTCTGGGACGGTATTCAGCAGTACAGACGCTTTCGTGCTATCTATTTTTTGCGGACTAAGCGTAGTAAGTGTATACTCCATGTATGCACTGCTTTTTGGAATGGTTGGAACGCTCCTTTCTAATATTGCTGGGAGCATTACATTTGTGCTGGGACAAGAAATGGTGCGCAATCAGAAAAAGTATGGGAAATTGCAAGATAGCTTCGAGCTAGTCTATATATCACTGTCTTTTTCACTGATTTTTGTAGCTAGCGTATACATTTTGCCGTTTTTGAGATTATATACTGGCGGAGTTAATGACATAAATTATATTGACCCAGTATTGGTAATTCTATTTGTAACAGTTGCTTTGATAGAGAACAGCAGATTGTCCTCAGCAAAAGCAATACACGTAGCGGGACATTTTAGGCAGACACAATGGCATGCTTGGACTGAAATGATAGTGAATATCGTAGTATCACTGATAGGTGTTCTCAAATGGGGTATTTACGGTGTTTTGATTGGTACAATTGCGGCCTTGTTATTCAGAGCGAATGCAATGATCATCTATGCCAACAAAAAAATCCTGCACTGCAGCCCATGGAAAACCTACCGCCGCTGGCTGGTCAATCTGGCGCTGTTCATCGCGGTAACAGTGCTGTCCAAGCCGCTGCTTGCCCGCATTGCACTGGATACCTACCCCCGCATTATTCTGTGGGCAGCGATTACCTGTGTGATTGTGATTCCGCTGTTTTTTGCAGTTGCATCACTGTTTGACAGGGAGACCTATCGCTATGCCAAGGAATTATTCGCTCCGTATTGGAAGAAAGTAAAGATGAAGCTGACAGGACGTGCAGACGCTCAGGGGTGACACAAATGCTCCACTACATCTACTCCCGGTCGCTGATCGGTGTGCTGGTCGCCATGCCGCTGCTTCTTGCCGTCTGGGGTGCGTTATCCGCCCGCGTGGCCGAGCGGCAGTGGCGGCCGGGGAATCTTGCGCTGCTGCTCGTGAGCGCTGCGGTGATCCTTTATGCGACCCTGTTCAGCCGCGCTGAGGGCGGCGGCCTTATCCTCACCCCCTTTGCCGCCCTCGCCGCTGCGCGGGTGCAGCCGGAGCTCTACCGCGAGATGCTGATGAACGTATTTCTCTTCTTCCCGCTCGGCCTCACGCTCTCGAACGCCCTGCCGCGCCGGTGGAACAGTTGGCTTCGGATCGGCGTCACAACCCTTGCCAGCTGCCTGCTCAGCGCGGGGATCGAGTACGCGCAGTACCGCTTCTCCCTCGGCATGGCGGAGACGGACGATGTGCTCTGCAACACGCTCGGCGCGCTGCTCGGCGCGGCGTCCCTGCTTGTCGCGCACGCCATCGAATCACACAAAGAAAGGGCTCGGCACACGAACATGACCCTGACGGCTACCGA
>HF985752.1 GCA_000432375.1 Firmicutes bacterium CAG:103 | reverse complement strand
ATAAAAATATACTGAAATATCAATATTTTTTCTTAATTTTGGTTGTCATAATCCTGTTTCCATAACTGAAATTGTACAAGCGCCCATGTCGCTCCGTTGCATTTACATAATTCAGTTTACATAATCCAATTATATTCATCATTCTTTCTAAAATTACAAGCATTTTCTAAGTATTTGGTTTTCATAATGCAGTTACCATAACTGTATATTTTACTTTTCTGTTTACATAACATCATGTTTGAATGGGAAAACCGCGCAGGAATCAGCATTCCTGCGCGGTTTTGGTTGTCATAACACCGAATACTTTACGCGACCACGTCCTCGAACTGGCTGTTGTAGAGCGCGGCATAGAACCCGCCGCGCGCGAGCAGTTCGCTGTGCGTGCCCTGCTCGACGATGTTGCCGTCGCGCATGACGAGGATGCAGTCGGCATTGCGGATGGTGCTCAGGCGGTGCGCGATGACAAAGCTCGTGCGGCCGCGCATGAGGTGATCCATCGCCTCCTGGATGAGCTGCTCGGTGCGGGTGTCGACCGAGCTGGTCGCCTCATCGAGAATGAGAATGGGGGCGTTTGCCAGCACGGCGCGCGCGATCGTCAGCAGCTGCTTTTGCCCCTGGGAGACGTTCGTCGCCTCCTCGTTGAGCTCCATCTGGTAGCCGCCGGGCAGTGTGCGGATGAAGGCGTCGGCGCGCGCGGCCTTTGCCGCCGCGATGACCTCGGCGTCCGTCGCCTCGGGGCGGCCGTAGCGGATGTTTTCCATGATCGTGCCCTTAAAGAGCCACGTGTCCTGCAGCACCATGCCGAAGGCGCGCCGCAGGTCGCCGCGCGCATAGTCGCGCACGTCGCGCCCGTCGACGAAGATCGCGCCGGCGTCGACATCGTAAAAGCGCATGAGCAGCTTGACCATCGTGGTCTTGCCGGCGCCGGTCGGGCCGACGATGGCAACGGTCCTGCCTGCCGGCACGTCGCAGCTCCAGTCATGGATGACCGGCTGCGCGGGATCGTAGCCGAAGCGCACGTGCCGGAACGACACGTCGCCGCGGATGTGCTCCGCCGGGGCGGGCAGCGCGGGGTCGGCCGGCTCTTCCGCCTCGTCGAGGAAGGCGAACACGCGCTCAGCCGCGGCCGCCATCGCGCTCAGCCGCGGCCGCCATGGTCTGCAGCTGCGTGCTGATCTGCGCCAGCTGCGTGATCGGCTGCGTGAAGTTCGCCATGTAGTTGAGAAATGCCTGAATGTCGCCGATCGTGATGGTGCCGCGCGCGGCAAGCGAGCCGCCGAGCACGACCACGCACACGTAGCCGAGCTTGCTGACAAACGTCGTCACCGGCGACATGAGCCCGGACAAAAACTGGCTCTTCCACGCCGAGCGGTAGAGCCGCGCGTTGATGGCGTCGAACTCCTTTTGCGTCGCGCCCTCGCGGTTGAAGGCGCAGACAACGTTGTGCCCGGCGTAAGTCTCCTCGACCTTGCCGTTGATATCGCCGAGGTTCTTCTGCTGGGCGACAAAATAGCGCTGGCTGCGCTTGACGATCCGGCCCGTGAGCACACCCGTGACCGGCAGCACGATGAGCGCGATGAGCGTCATGAGCCAGCTGATGCGCAGCATCATGACCAGCACGCCGACGAGCATGGTGACGTTCGTGACGAGCTGCGTGACCGACTGCGCCATGCCGGAGGACATGGTGTCGACGTCGTTGGTGATGCGCGAGAGCACGTCGCCGACGGTGTTGCGCTCGAAGTAGCGCATGGGCATGCGGTGGATCTTGGCGCTGATCTCGCCGCGCAGGCGGTAGGCGAGCTTCTGCGTGATGCCGGCGAGGATCCACGACTGGAAGAAGCTGCACGCCGCGCTGACGAGATAGAGCGCGAGCACGGTCAGCAGGATCTTGCCGATCTTGCCGAAGTCAATGCCGCCGAGGCCCGAGAGCTTGCGCCCGAGGCCGGTGGCCAGCTCCGTCGTGGCCGTCGAGAGAATCTTCGGCCCGACGATGCCGAAGGCCGTGCTCGCCAGCGCGAGCACGAGCACGAGCACAAGCGGCAGCCGGTAGCGGCCGAGGCAGCGGAAGAGCTTCGTGATCGTGCCTTTGAAGTTTTTCGGTTTTTCCGGGATGCGGCCCGGTCCGCGTCTGGGACCCGCCATGGTCAGCCCTCCTCTCCGAGTTCCGCGGCGCTGAGCTGGCTGAGCGCGATCTCGCGGTAGGTCTCGCAACTGCGCAGCAGCGCGCTGTGCGTGCCGCAGCCGACGATGCGCCCGCCGTCGAGCACGAGGATCTGATCCGCGTGCAGGATCGTGCTCAGGCGCTGCGCCACGATGATGACCGTGGCGTCGTGCGTCTGTTTGGCCAGCGCCTGACGCAGCGCGGCATCCGTCTGATAGTCGAGCGCGGAAAAGCTGTCGTCAAACAGGTACACCTGCGGGTGCCTGGCGATGGCGCGCGCGATGGACAGGCGCTGCCGCTGCCCGCCGGACACGTTCGCCCCGCCCTGCGCCACCGGCGTGAGGAAGTGGTGCGGCCGCGACCAGATGAAGTCCTCGGCCTGCGCCGTGGCGGCGGCGCGGAT
>HF985751.1:3418-5758 GCA_000432375.1 Firmicutes bacterium CAG:103 | reverse complement strand
TGCTCGCCGCGATGGGGTCGAGTTGGCTCGTCGGCTCGTCTAAAATGAGCACGTCCGGCCGCATGACCACGACGGACGCGAGGTTGAGCATCTGCTTCTGGCCGCCGGAGAGCGCGGCCACGTCGCGGTCGAACCAGTCGGCAATGCCGAAGTAGCTCGCCATCTCGGCGACGCACAGGCGCATGGTTTTTTCATCGCACCCAAGGCTCTCGAGCCCGAACGCCAGCTCGTGGAACACCTTGTCCGTCACGATCTGGTCGTCCGGGTGCTGGAGCACGAAGCCGATGCGCCGCGCCTGCTCGGCAAACGGGATGCCCTTTAGGAGCGCGTCCCCAAGGCGCACCGCGCCGCTGACCGTGCCGTGCGGCGTGAGGCAGGTCTTGAGCTGGCGCAGGAGGGTGGATTTCCCGCTGCCGCTCTCGCCGCAGAGGACCGTGACCGCCCCCTCCGGGATCGTGAGCGTGATGTCACTCAGCGCCGGGCGCGTCTGGCCCGGATAGGTAAACGTCAGATGTTCGAGCGCAAACGACGCCATGTCAGCGCCTCCTTTCCATCAAGCAGCAGCGGCAGAAAGCACAGCAGCGCAAAGCACGCCATGCACACCGCGCCGAGCACGCCGCTGCCGCCGATGCGGATCGACGGGTAGTAGCGCACATACAGCGCGCCGCAGCCGACGCCCGCGCACACGCCCGCAAGTGCGAGCGCAAGCACGGCGCTGAGCACGCCGTCGCGCCGGGTGAAGCGGTAATTGCCGAAATACGTTCTTCTGCCGGCGCCGTAGCCCCGGCTCTTCATGGAGTCCGCCGCCGTGATGCCGCTCTCAAGCGCCCACGAGACGGTGACGGACAAAATGCGCGCGCCATTGCGCAGCCGCTGCCACGCGCTGCCCTCGCGCGTGCCGCAGCCGAGCGATGCCTGCGCCGCGCGCACAGAGCGGATGTGCGCGGAAAATTTCGGCACAAACCGCAGCGCCATGCTCAGCAGCAGCGACACGCCCGGCAGCGCACTGCCGAACACGTACAGATATTTTTCCGCCGTCATGACGACATTGCAGCACTGAAACCATAAAATCACGGCCGCGAACATCGCCGCCGCGGCCGCGCCGTAGCACAGCGCCTCGCGCGTGACGGGGTTGCCATTCGGCAGGTAGAACAGCATCGTCACGCCCGCGTGGTTCAGCAGCGCGTTGAGCGCCGCCATCAGTACCAGAAACGGCACGAGCCAGCCGAGCGTCCGCCCCAGACTGCGCCAGCCGCGCAGCACCGCGCAGTAGCCCAGCGCGCCCAGCAGGCTCAGCGCCAGAAACACCGGGTGCAGCACGAGCATCGTCAGCAGCAGCACGGCCGCAAAATAGCAAAAGGTCAGCGCAGGGTGCAGCGCCGAGAAGGAATCGTTCATGGTTCTCCTTGCAGGGCGCCGACGTCGCGCCCGAGATCGCACGTATAGCTCCAGACGACGGTGTCGCCGTCATGGAGCGTGTAGCCGCTGCAGCCGTAATCCGGCCAGACGCCGTTGACGCTGTACATCCAGCCGGACAACTCGCCGCAGTCAAATTCGTAGAGGTTGCCGATGCCCTCGATATAGGCGCTGTTGTACGCGGGCGTCCAGGTCGACTCCATGTGGATGCCCTGCGCGCGGCAGACCTGCTGCAGCACGTCAAACACCGTGTCCCCCTCCGAAAAGGCGACCGTCGTCTCCGGCAGGAGCACGCCGTCGGACGGGACGATGTCCGTCTTGCCGGCCTTCAGGTCGTCCATGTGCGCGAGCACCGTGCTACACTCGATCCGCACCGTGCAGTGCAGCGCACCGGCATCCTCCTGCGCCTGCCCGCCGCAAGCCGTGCACAGCAAAAGCAGCAGGCACAGCAGCAGCGCGAGCGCGCGCCGCTTAGCCACGCTGCACCGTCGCATTCACGACCGTGAGCGCGGCCGTCGTCGTGGCAAGGCTCTCTGTCTCGTCCGCGGCGGCCAGCACGGCGTCCGACACCGTCAGCGCCGCCTCCGCCACACCGTCGGCAAGCTGAAAGCGCAGCCGCACGAGCACGCTGCCCGTCGATGTGGCGAGCGTGCCGCCCGCCTCCGGCAGGCACAGGGCGCGCGCGCTGCCGGTCTCGTTGGCGCGCTCGGAGTCGCTCTCCCACTCCGGCAGGCTGCCCATCACGAGCGGGATGTCCCCGTCCGCCGTGCCGAGAAACGTGATCTGCGTCGGGTCAAAGGCCACGGCGAGGCTCGCCGCCTCGTAGTGCGCACCGTCCGGCAGACCGGAGAGCACGACATCGACCGTGCACGCGCCGTCCGCGTCCGCGCTCTGGCACGTGAGCGTGAGCGTGGGCTCGGTGTA
>HF985751.1:0-3354 GCA_000432375.1 Firmicutes bacterium CAG:103 | reverse complement strand
GCGACCAGCAGCACGGCGAGCACGATGGCAATGTTCTTTTTCGTCCAGAAAGTCTTCATTGTCCGTCCTCCTGCGCCGTGGGCAGCGCCGTATTCTGTACAAAGCTGTCGGCCAGCGCGCGCACATCCTGCGCGTCGACGCGGCCGTTAAGATCCACGTCCATCGTCAGCAGCAGCTGCGTCTCCGGGACCGTGCTGGCGGCGCAGGCCGTGCGGATGTTCAGCGCGTCCTGCGCGTTGATGACGCCGTCGGCATTCACATCGCCGGCGGTCAGCACCGGCCCCTTACCTTCCGACACGGTGTAGTTTGCCGTGTCGTTGAGCGCATCATCCGTCACGTCCGGCGCAAAGAGCCAGACCCACGTCGGCGTGTCGCTGCGCTCAGAGAGCACGGGGCTGTAGAGCAGCTGCGTCCCGTCGGAAAACGTGACCGTGCTGTCCGCCGCCGCATCCGGCAGGCACACGGCGACCGTGCGGTATCCGGCCGGGATGAGGCCGCTGCCGTCCGCCGTGCAGAGCACGCGCGCGACCGGCTCGTCGGGCTCGGCGGGCGTTTCGACCGTGGGCGCGTCCGTCTCCTGATAGAGGCCGCTCTGCCCGCGCTGGAAGCGCGAGACGGCCACGAGCGCATACACCGCCTGCTCCGTGGCGAGGCTGTCAACGCCGCCGGAGGCCTTGTGGCGGAACGCGGCCGCGCCTGCATCGTAAAACGTCAGCAGCGCATCGACCGCCGAGCCGCCGTCTTTGACGAAGCGGCTGTCCGTGTCCGGGTCGATGCCCAGCGCCGTGCAGGCGACGATGACCTGCGCGACGCTCTCGGCGTTGGCAGAGCCCCACGAGGTGAAGCCGCCGTCGCCGTTTTGCATGGCAGAGAGCGTATCAACGCCGCGCGACACGGCCGCCGCGACGGCCGCCTCCCCGCGGTACGCCGCCAGCGCCTGCAGCACCATGGCCGTCACGTCCGGATCGGCCGCCGCGCCGTTCATCGCCCAGCCGCCGCCGGAGAGCTCCGCCGCGAGGATCGCATCCACGCACTGGCGGCGCACCGCGCTGCCGGACAGGTAATTGCGGCTGTCGAGCGCGAGCAGGGCAAACACCGGGCCGTTGATGCCCTGATTGCGCACCCAGGCAAAGTCGGTATACGGCGCAGTGAGGTCGCAGCCGCCGACCTGCGTCGCGTCGCGCCCGATGGCGGACAGCGCGAGGATGACGCGCGAATTGTCCGTGGATTTATAGGCGTTGAGCGCGCCGGCCTTGCCGGACGCCGCCGTGAGCTCCGGTGCTTTGGATGCGACGTCTGCATAGTAGCGCGCAAAATAGTCGCTGTCCACGGCAAAATACCCGCCGCGGGCCAGGCCCAGCACCGTCCACTCGTCGCCGTAGCCCGGCGAGGGGACGGCCGCCGCCTGATGCGCCAGCGCGGCCGAGAGCACCGGCTGCACATCCGCGCCCTGCGCCGTCGGGGCCGGCAGCACCGCGCACACGAGCAACAGCGCCAGACACAGCGCCAGAAACCGTTTGTTCGTTTTCATGATCTGCCTCCTGAAGGGGTCTTCTACGCACGCGGCCAGAGCGCGTGCGGGTTTTCCGAAATCACGCAACATTATACCAGCCGGATCGCGCAAAAGCAACGCTCTGCGGCATTTCCCGCCCCGGCGATGCATGGACTTTCTGTCAAGTTTTCCGGCAGGCCGCTTTTGCGCAATTTCCCACGCGCGGCGTGCTAGGATACCCCCATGGACGTCATCTATCTCGACAGCCTGTTCGGGCTGAATCTGCTGATCGACTACTGCCTCGTGCTGGTCTCCGCGCGCGTGTGCGGCGTGGTGCTGCGCCGCTGGCGGTACGCGCTCGCAGCGCTCATCGGCGCGCTGTATGCCGCCCTCATGGTCCTGCCCGGCTTCGGCTGGCTGGCAAACGGTATGATGAAGCTCGCGCTCGGCGCGGCCATGGCGCTCATCGCCTTCGGCGGGGAGGCGCACCTCGTGCGGTGCACAGTGGTGTTTTTCGCCGTGTCGGCCGCGTTCGGCGGCGCGGTGTACGCTGCGAGCATGCTCGCGGGCGTGTCGCCGGGCAGCGGCGCGCTCGTGACGGTGTCGGGCCGGGTGCTGGCGCTGTCGTTCGCCGCGTGCTACGCGGCCGTGTCGCTCGTGTTCCGCCGGCGGGCCAGGGCCGCTGACCGCGNNNNAGGGCCGCCGACCGCGAGGTGCGCACCGTGACGGTCACGCTCGCCGGGCGCAGCGTGACGCTCAGGGCCCTGCGCGACAGCGGCAATGACCTGCACGACCCGGTGTCCGGCCTGCCGGCGGCGGTGGTCGAGCGCGCGGCGGTGCTGCCGCTGTTTCCGGCGGTGCGCGCACTGCCGGACGACGCGGTGCAGGCGCTGGAGGCGCTCAGCGCGCTGCCGGAGTGCACCGGCCGGGTCGTGCTGCTGCCGTATCGTGCGGTGGGCGTGACCGGCGCGCTGCTGCCGGCGTTCCGGCCGGACAGCGTGAAGATCGACGGCGCAGCAGAGCCGATGCTGCTGGCGCTGAGCGCGCAGGCGCTCACATCCGACGGCGCATTTGCCATGGTGCTGCCGCCAAAAAGCTGAGGAGGGGTTTTTCGTGCCAGGATTTCTGGAAAGACTACATACGCTCTGGGCGGCGCTGCGGCTGCGGCTGCGCGGCGGTGCTCCGGGGTTGTTTTACATCGGCGGGAGCGACACCATGCCCGCCCCGCTCGACCGCGCGGCCGAGCGGCAGGCCATTCGGGCGCTCGCCGCCGGCAGCGAGGAGGCCGCCTCCCTGCTCATCGAGCACAACCTGCGGCTGGTGGTGTACATCGCGCGCCGGTTTGAAAACACGGGCATCCACATCGAGGATCTGATCTCGATCGGCACGATCGGCCTCATCAAGGCCATTCACACCTTCAAGCCGGACAAGAACATCAAGCTTGCGACCTACGCCTCGCGCTGCATCGAAAACGAGATCCTCATGTACCTGCGCAAGTGCAGCGCGCAGAAAACGGAGGTGAGCATCGACGAACCGCTCAACACCGACTGGGACGGTAACGAGCTGCTGCTCTCGGACATTCTCGGCACGGACGCCGACGCCGTGAGCCGCCCGCTCGAAGACGACGCGGAGCGCGCCATGCTCCTGCGCGCCATCGAGACACTCGGCGAGCGCGACCGGCAGATCATCCTGCTGCGCTTCGGCATCGGCGGCGCGCGCGAGGCGACGCAAAAAGAGGTCGCGGACCTGCTGGGCATCTCGCAGAGCTACATCAGCCGGCTCGAAAAGCGCATCATCGCGCACCTGCGTCAGGAAATGCTCAAGCAGATGCAGTGCTGAAAATATGCCAAAGCGGCGGCTCC
>HF985750.1:31406-51974 GCA_000432375.1 Firmicutes bacterium CAG:103 | reverse complement strand
GGCAAACTCTGCGAGGCTTTTTATGCTTCTGCTTTTTCGTACACGCAAAACTGATAGCCCACGCCGTCGTGCTCCGCGCGCGGCTCGCTCGCCGCGCAGCGCCACGCGGGGTCGGCGTCCAGATCCGGAAAAAACACGTCCGAGTGGGGCACAGCGTCGATTTTCGTGACGTATACGCGCGTCAGGTGGGGGAACATCTGCCGAAACACGCTGTCTCCGCCGATGACGAAGCAGCGGTCATACTGCGCGGCGGCGGCCGCGGCCTCCGCCGGGGAGTGCACCACCTGCGCGCCCTCGATCACGATGTTCTGCCGCGTGAGCACGAGGTTTTCGCGCCCCGGCAGCGGCCTGCCGCCCGGAAGGCGGCGGCCTGCCGCACGGAAAATCGTCCAGCGTGCGCCGGCCGACGATCACGGCCGCGCCCATCGTCAGCTCGCGGAAGCGGCGGCGGTCGGCCGGGATCACGAGCGGCTGCGTGCCCTTGGCCCCGATGCCCCAGTCGGCATAGACGGCGACGATCGCATCCATGGCTCAGTCCCCCTTACACCGCGATGGGGATCTTCCCCGTGAACTCGCTGTATTCGTACCCCTCGACGCGGAAGCTGTCGCGGGTGAAGGCGTAAAAATCGTGCACGTCCGGGTCGATGAAAAACTGCGGTGCCGGTTTCGGCTCGTTCTGGATCAGCTGCTCGATGACTGGCACGTGGCGGTCGTAGATGTGCGCGTCGGCAATGACGTGCACCAGTTCGCCCGCCTGCAGACCGGACACCTGCGCGAACATGTGCACGAGCACGGCGTACTGCACGACGTTCCAGTTGTTCGCCGCGAGCATGTCCTGGCTGCGCTGGTTGAGGATGGCGTTGAGCGTGTTGCCCGAGACGTTGAACGTCATCGAGTACGCACATGGATAGAGCGCCATCTCGTGCAGATCCTCGAACGTATAAATATTCGTCAGGATGCGGCGGGAGGCAGGGTTGTGCTTCAGGTCGTAGAGCACGCGGTCCACCTGGTCGAATTCACCCTCGGGATACTGGTGCTTGACGCCGAGCTGGTAGCCGTAGGCCTTGCCGATCGAGCCGGTCTCGTCGGCCCACTGATCCCAGATGTGGCCGCGCAGGTCGTGGATGTTGTTCGACTTCTGCTGCCAGATCCACAGCAGCTCGTCCACGGCGGTCTTCCAGTAGGTGCGCCGCAGTGTCAGCAGCGGAAATTCTTTGGACAGGTCATAGCGGTTGACGATGCCGAACTTTTTGACCGTGTGCGCCGGCGCGCCGTCGTCCTCCCAGTGGGGGCGCACCGCCTGATCGGTGTCCCAGACGCCGTGCGTCAGAATGTCGCGGCAGTTGCGGATAAAGACCTCGTCTGCGTAGCTCATCGTTCGGCTCCTTTCAAATAACACTTTGAAACAATAGTTTATCATATTATCTGAAGCGTTGTAAATGGGAAAAAGAAGAAAACGGTGTCTGCTTCGGTTATTTGACAAATGTGGCAAAAATGACGAATAATTTTGTTCAAATTGCGCGCCGGATTTGCCGCACTTTTTGCGCAAAGCCCATCCCAATTTTTCTCATGGGATGCTATAATCAAAACAGCGATACCCCAAATTCAAAAAATGGAGGATATCACATGAAGCACACGAAGAAACTGCTTTCGCTGCTGCTGGTGCTGTGCCTGATCCTGAGTCTGTCGTGCACGGCATTTGCAGCTGACGAGGCAAAGCCGCTCACCGGCAGACCGTCATCCTGCACTCGAACGACGTGCACGGTGCGATCGACCTGTATGCGGCCATGGCATCCCTGAAGGCAGACTATGAGGCGCAGGGCGCCGAGGTCATCCTGGCCGACGCCGGCGACTACAGTCAGGGCACCGTCTACGTCAGCGTCCATAAGGGCGCGGACGCGGTGACGATGATGAACGCCACCGGCTACGATGTGGCCACCATCGGCAACCATGAGTTCGACTACGGCTATGCCCAGCTGGCGGAGAACATGAAGGCTGCCAAGTTCAAGGTCCTGTGCGCCGACGTGCTCGGCGCCGACGGCAAGACCATTTTCGATGCCAACACCATCATCGAAAAGGGCGGCGTGAAGATCGGCTTCTTCGGTCTCGAGACGCCCGAAGCGCAGACCAAGGCCAACCCGAAGCTGATCGAGGGCCTGAAGTTCCTCGCGGGCAAGGACGGCAGTGAGCTCTATGCCTGCGCGGCCGCGCAGGTCAAAGCCCTCAAGGAGCAGGGCGCAGACCTCGTCGTCTGCCTCGCGCATCTGGGCATCGACGGGAGCTCCGAGCCCTATACCTCCTATGATCTGGCCGCGAATGTGGAGGGCATCGACTTCATCATCGACGGCCACTCCCACAGCGTGATCACCGCCGGCCCGAACGGCGAGGCCATCCAGTCCACGGGCACGGCCTTTGCCAACATCGGCGTCATCACCATTGACAACGCCACGAAGCAGATCGTCGGCAACGAGCTCAAGGCCATCTGGCACACTGAGAAGAACGCCGACGGCAAGGACGTCACTGTCGTTGACTACCAAACGCGCGATGAGAAGGTCGCCGCGGCCGCCAAGGCCATCATCGACCCCATCGACAAGGCCTATGGCGAGAAGTTTGCCGTCAGCAAGGTCACGCTCAACGGCGCGAAGGCCCCCAACGGCAACCGTGACTCTGAGACCAACCTCGGCGACCTGATCACGGACGCCATGCTCTGGAAGATCCGCAGCGACGCCACGATCAAGGTCCCGGTGGAGAACGTGGTCGCCATCACGAACGGCGGCGGCATCCGCGCGACCGTCAAGGCGGGCGACATCACCAAAAAGGACATCAACACCGTGCTGCCGTTCGGCAACACGCTGGCAGTTGTTTACGTGACCGGCGCCGAGCTGCTCGAGGCGCTCGAGGCCAGTACTTTCTGCACGCCGGAATCCCTCGGCGGTTTCCCGCAGGTGGCCGGCCTGCAGTTTGCCCTCAAGACCTATGAACCGTACGACAAGGCCGAGGAGCCCTATCCCAAATCCACCTACTACGGCCCGAAGAGCATCCAGCGCGTGACCATTGACAACGTCAACGGCAAGGCGTTTGACCCGACGGCTACCTACGCTGTCGTCACGAACAACTTCGTGGCCGGCGGCGGCGACACCTACTACGCCTTCGCGGCGGCGACCGACCAGTTCGACACCGGCCTGCCGCTGGACGAGGTGGTCATGGAATACATCACGAAGGAGCTCAAGGGCGTCATCGGCGAGGAATATGCCCTGCCGGGCGACCGCATCGTGAGAGCGGCGTCCGCTGAAGAGCTGGAGGCCCGCGGGACGTTCCTGGAGAATATGAGCCTGCTGTGCGACCTGTCGGCGTACACGGAAGACTCCGTCCAGGGCGTGAAGGCGGCTTATGC
The DNA here is from genome assembly GCA_000432375.1 of Firmicutes bacterium CAG:103. Classification (GTDB taxonomy): domain Bacteria; phylum Bacillota; class Clostridia; order Oscillospirales; family Oscillospiraceae; genus CAG-103. The sequence continues at coordinate 48,580 of HF985750.1, read as the reverse complement.
AGCCTACAAGGCAGCGAAGACGACGGAAGCGGTCGAGGCGGCCACGGCCGACCTGCTGAAGGCCATGCCGGAGCTGGTCTTTGTGCCCAACACCTTCACCGATGCGCAGAGCGGCTGGTACAAGGCGGCTGTCGATTTCGCACAGGCTTCCGGCCTGATGAACGGCATGACCGCGACCGAGTTTGCGCCGAACGTGACGACGACCCGCGCCATGGTCGCGCAGGTGCTCTACCGGCTCGCCGGTTCGCCGACCGTGGAGAGAACGGGCGCATTTGCGGACGTTGCTCCGGGTGCGTGGTATTACGATGCCATGCTCTGGGCCAGCAGCACCGGCATCCTGAAGGGCTATGAGGACGGCACGTACCGTCCGGTGCGGGCCGTCAGCCGTCAGGAGATGGCGACCATCCTCTTGCGCATGGCCGATGTGAAGCTCGGCGCGGATATGGTCGATGCGGCTCTGGCTGAGCTCGCGGACGGCGACAGCGTCGCTTCCTGGGCGAGAGCGGGCGTGGTGTTCTGCTACCTGGGCGGCATCATGAACGGCATGGATGCTACGCACTTTGCCCCGACGGGTATGCTCACGCGCGCGCAGCTTGCGCAGGTGTTCTTCAACCTCTACAACATCGGCATGGATGAAGTCATGAATTCCGGGGAAGATCCGGAGCCGGCTTCGTCGCTTCTGGCCGCGTGATTTTTCGCATATTACGCATATGAAATTTTTGGAGGCTGCTTCGGCAGCCTCCTTTTGATCGCGGCCGGAACGGCTGCGGATGGATTGTGCTTGACAATTTCGGAAAACCTTTTACAATATAGGCGAACCAAGCGGACCGACACAACCAAGGAGGTTTTTGATTATGAACATGAACAAATATCTGGACATCGCACCCGAGGTGCAGCAGGCGCTCGCGGACGGCCGCCCGGTCGTCGCGCTCGAGAGCACGATCATCTCCCACGGCATGCCCTATCCGAAAAACGTCGAGACGGCCCTGCTCGTCGAGCAGACCCTGCGCGACAACGGCGCCGTGCCCGCCACCATCGCCATCCTCGGCGGCCGCCTGAAGGCCGGCCTGTCCAAGGAGGAGATCACCTACCTCGGCAAGGCCGGGCGCAAGGTCGCCAAGGTCTCCCGCCGCGATCTGCCGGTCATCTGCGCGCGCGGCGCGGACGGCGCGACCACCGTTACCACGACGATGATGATCGCCCATATGGCGGGCATCCAGGTCTTTGCCACCGGCGGCATCGGCGGCGTGCACCGCGGCGCCGAGACGACCATGGACATCTCCGCCGACCTCGAAGAGCTGGCGCAGACGCCGGTCATGGTCGTGTGCGCGGGTGCGAAGGCCATCCTCGACCTCGGTCTGACGCTGGAGTATCTGGAGACGAAGGGCGTGCCCGTGCTCGGCTACGGCACGGATGAGCTGCCCGCGTTCTATACCCGCGAGAGCGGCCTCGGCGTTGACGCGCGCGTCGACACGCCGGAGGATCTGGCCGCCGTCTTCCAGGCGCAGCGCGACCTGGGCCTCAAGACCGGTATGCTCGTCACGAACCCGATCCCGCAGCAGTATGCCATGGACAAGACCGTCATCGACAAGGCCATCGATCAGGCGCTCGCCGAGAGCCATGAGCAGGGCATCCACGGCAAGGAGACCACGCCGTTCCTGCTTGCCCGTGTGGCGGAGCTCACCGGCGGCGACAGTCTCGAGAGCAACATCCAGCTCGTGCTCAATAACGCCCGCGTCGCGGCGAAGACCGCCGTTGCCCTCTGCAAATGAAGGGCGGTGCGTGGCTCGTGCTCGCGGTGTCCGCGCTGATGGGGCTCGGCCTCACCATCGGGGCCATCGCCTCGCGCCGGCATATGAGCACCGCCGTCGTCGTGGTGCTGTGTCTCGTCGGCATCGGCATCGTGCTCGTCGGCGCGGTGCTGAGCATCGGCATCGGGGTATTGTGAGCGCGCAGCCAGGGGAAACCAAGCGAAAACACATATCCGTATGCGCAGTTGTATCGCTGCAAATCTGAATTTTCTGAGCAGCAGGGGAGCTCGAGGGGGCAAGGCCCTCCTCGAATCTGATCTGTTGCGCAAAGCGCAAAACACCGCAGGCCGACCGGCCTGCGGTGTTTTCTTGCTTGTGGGTCATTTTCCGTCGCCGGGCTTCGGCTGCGCGACGCGGAAGATCATGCGCGGGGTCTCGGTGCTGGCCTTCGTGTTCGGGGCTATGGACTCGGTGATGAACGAGTTGCCGCCGATGACGGAGTTTGCGCCGATGACGGTCTTGCCGCCGAGGATGGACGCGCCGGAGTAGATCGTGGCGTTGTCGCCGACGGTGGGGTGGCGCTTGCCGGTCACGGCATGGCCGTGGCGCGGGCTGAGCGCGCCGAGCGTCACGCCCTGATAGAGCTTGACGTGGTCGCCGATGATCGTCGTCTCGCCGACGACGATGCCGGTGCCGTGGTCGATGAAGAAATATTCGCCGATCTGCGCGCCGGGGTTGATGTCGATGCCGGTCGCGCCGTGGGCGTACTCGCTCATGATGCGCGGGATGAGCGGGACCTTGCTCTCATAGAGCTCGTGCGCCACGCGGTAGACGAAGATCGCGTACAGGCCGGGGTAGGAGAAGATGACCTCCTCCTTGCTGCCGGCGGCGGGGTCGCCGTCGAAGTTTGCGGCCACGTCTTTCATGAGCATGGCCTGGATCTGCGGCAGGCGGCACAGGAACCGGTCGCACACGGCGCTCGTGCGCTCGCGCAGCTCCGCCTCGTCCTTGATCGTGTTGGAAAACGCCAGGTGCACCTGCTCGCATAGGTCGGTGTAGATCTCGCCGAGCAGGAACTCCGCAAACGTCTCGGCCGAGACGTGCGACACCGTGCCGCCCGCGAAATACGCCGGGAAGAACACCTTCTGCAGGTTCTCGATGATCTTGATGATGACCTTGCGGTCGGGCATGCGCAGCTGCTCGCTGTACATGGGCACTTCGGCCGTTTCGTAGCCGTTGGCGATCTGCGCCGCCACGGCGTGCAGCAGACTTTTTTGCGTCATGATGGGGACACTCCTTCTTCTTTCACATAGCGCCACAGGCAAAAAAGCGCAGGAAGCGTTTCGCTTCCTGCGCTGCATGACCATGTGGATGCATGACGGACGTACCTTTTGGGCGCGGCCGTGGACTTACCGGCAGAAAGCGACGCTTCTTTGCGCACGACAACAACAGGCCGTCGGACACGCCGCGACCCGGATGCTGCTGCAGCTGCAAAGACGCATGGCTCAGGCTCCTTCCGGTTCATTTCCCCCTTCTTAAGGGGAATTCCTCTTCTTGTATAACACGATATGCCGCGCTTGTCAAGTGCGTGACGGCTCAGCGCTTTTTCTTCGGCAGTTTCGTGATGCGGCCGTCGCCGTGGTCGATGTACGTGTTTTCGAGCACGTCGATCGTGCTGCGGCGCCAGTCGGCGATGTATTCCTCGCGCAGTGCCTTGCGCTCGGCCTGTTCCTCGGGGGTCAGGTCGCGCTCGCGCGCGATGCGCGTCAGCTCGCTGATGCGGTCCATCTTTTCCTGTGTCAAGGCTTTGCTCTCCTCTCAGTTTTTCAGGCTGTGCAGCGGGGCGGGGATGCGCCCGCCGCGGGCAATGAACTCCGCTGCGCTGCAGCGGTTGACCGGCATGACCGGCGCGCTGCCGAGCAGGCCGCCGAACGCCACCGTGTCGCCCACCTGCTTGCCGGGGGCGGGGATGATGCGCACGGCGGTGGTCTTGTTGTTGATCATGCCGATGGCGGCCTCGTCCGCGATGATGGCGGAGATCGTCTCGGCCGGCGTGTCGCCGGGCACGGCGATCATGTCCAGCCCCACGGAGCACACGCACGTCATGGCCTCGAGCTTCTCGATCGTCAGGCGGCCGGCCTCGGCCGCGGCGATCATGCCGGCATCCTCCGACACGGGGATGAACGCACCCGAGAGCCCGCCGACGTGGGACGACGCCATGACGCCGCCTTTTTTCACCGCGTCGTTGAGCAGCGCGAGTGCTGCCGTGGTTCCGGGCCCGCCGACGGACTCCAGCCCCATCTCCTCGAGCACGGCGGCCACGCTGTCGCCGACGGCGGGCGTCGGCGCGAGCGACAGGTCCACGATGCCGAACGGCACGCCCAGCCGCGCGGACGCCTCCTGCGCCACGAGCTGGCCCATGCGCGTGATGCGGAAGGCCGTCTTTTTCACCGTCTCGGCCACGACGTCGAACGGCTGGCCATGCACGCTCTGCAGCGCGTGCTGCACCACGCCCGGCCCGGACACGCCGACGTGCACCTCGCACTCCGGCTCGCCCACGCCGTGAAACGCCCCGGCCATGAAGGGGTTGTCCTCCACGGCGTTGGCAAAGACCACGAGCTTGGCGCAGGCCATGCCGCCCTGATTCGCCGTGAGCGCGGCGGCGCGCTTGACGGTGCGGCCCATCTCGGCCACGGCGTCCATGTTGATGCCCGCGCGCGTCGAGCCGACGTTCACGCTCGCGCACACCAGCTCCGTCTCGGCCAGCGCCTCCGGGATGGAGGCGATGAGCACGCGGTCAGATTCCGTCATGCCCTTGTGCACGAGCGCGGAAAAGCCGCCGAGGAAGTTGACGCCGATCTCGTGCGCGGCGCGGTCGAGCGCTTTGGCATACGGCACATAGGACTGCGCGCCCGTGCCCGCTCCGACGAGGGAGATGGGCGTGACGGACACGCGCTTATTCACGATCGGGATGCCGAACTCGGCCTCGATATCTTCGCCCGTGCGCACGAGATCGCCCGCAAGGCGGCAGATCTTGTCGTATACCTTCGTGCAGCTGCGCTCGATGTCCGTGTCCGCGCAGTCGAGCAGGGAGATGCCCATCGTGATGGTGCGGATGTCGAGGTGCTGCTGGTCGATCATGGCGATCGTCTGCAAAATTTCACTGCGGTTGATCATGGTCGTGTCCTCTCAGATGCGGTGCATGGCGTTGAAGATGTCCTCGCGCTGGGCGCGGATCTGCAGGCCGCGCTGTGTGCCGGCCTCGTCGAGCGTGCGGGAGAGGTCTGCAAACGGCACGGTGCACTGCGCTGCGTCCACGAGCATGATCATCGTGAAGTATTCCTGCAATACCGTCTGGCTGATGTCCAGCACGTTCACGCCGTACTGCGCCAGCAGGGCGGTCACGTCGGCGATGATGCCGACACGGTCTTTTCCGATCACGGTTACGATTGCACGCATGGTTTGTCCTCCTTATTGACCGATCGCGCCGAGCTCGTCGAGATCGCGCTCGAACGCAGGGATGAAATGCTCCAGAAAATACTGCACCTCCGGCAGGGGGGATGCCTCGAGCGCCGCGCGCGTCTGCGCCTCGGCGGAGAGAAACTCGTTGTTGCCGGCCTTGCGCTCCTCGATGCACTTGATGTAGGCTGAGAGCTTGTCGGCCGCCTTCACGAGCGGGTAAATGTCGCCGTCCTTATCCTCGGCGAGCACATCGGCATAGGTCTCGCGCAGCTCCGGCGGCAGCATGCCGAGCAGCTTCTGCACGGCCAGATCCTCCACCGCGTGGTAGGCCGACATGATCTCCGCGTTGTGATACTTGATCGGCGTCGGCAGGTCGCCCGTGAGGATCTCCGACGCATCGTGATACAGCGCCGCAGTTGCGAGCGCGTTGACGTCGCACGGCTGGTGGAAAATGTCGCGCCGGATGACGCCGAGCGCGTGCGCCAGCACGGCCACCATGTGGCTGTGCTCCTGAATGTTCTCGGGCAGGGCGTTGCGCATCAGGCCCCAGCGCGCGATATAGCGCATGCGCGAAATGAGCGCAAAGAAGTTGGAATCCATGGTCTGCCCCCTCAAAAACGAAAAATACAGATATGAACACATTTTATCATGCCGTTCGGAGAATGTAAACACGAAAAACTGTTGCAATATCAGGTTTTCCATGCTAAAATACAATTTCGTGCGAACAGAAATCATTTGAAATATGTATTTGCGTTGAGGAAGTGTGCAAAATGGAGAAATTGAGAAACGTCGCCATCATCGCCCACGTTGACCACGGCAAGACCACCCTGGTCGACGAGATGCTCAAGCAGAGCGGCGTCTACCGTGAAAATCAGGAGGTCGTCGACCGCGTCATGGACTCCAACGATCTGGAGCGCGAGCGCGGCATCACGATCCTGGCCAAGAATACCGCCGTGCGCTACGGCGACACGAAGATCAACATCGTCGACACCCCGGGCCACGCCGACTTCGGCGGCGAGGTCGAGCGTGTCCTGAAGATGGTCAACGGTGTCATTCTGCTCGTCGACGCCGCCGAGGGCCCCATGCCGCAGACGCGCTTCGTGCTCAGCAAGGCGCTCGAGCTTGGCCACCGCGTCATTGTCGTCATCAACAAGATCGACCGCCCCGACCAGCGTATCCACGAGGTCATTGACGAGGTGCTCGAGCTGCTCATGGACCTCAACGCGACCGACGAACAGCTCGACTCGCCCATGCTCTTCTGCTCTGGCCGTCAGGGCACCGCGTCCTACTCCCCGGATGTGCCGGGCAAGGACCTGCGCCCGCTGTTCGACACCATTCTGGAGTATATCCCCGCGCCGGAGCAGAACGTTGACGCGCCGTTCCAGATGCTCGTGTCGTCCATCGACTACAATGAGTTTGTCGGCCGCATCGCCATCGGCCGCATCGAGCGCGGCGTCATCCGCCAGAACGAGGAGATCGCCGTGTGCAACTACCACGAGCCGGACGCCCCGGCCAAGAAGGCCAAGGCCGTGTCCATGTATGAGTTCGAGGGCCTGCAGCGCGTGCCCGTCACGGAGGCGGAGGCCGGCAGCATCATCGCCATGTCCGGCATCGGCGACATTACCATCGGCGACACGATCTGCGCGCCGAGCTGCGTCGAGCCGATCGAGTTCGTGAAGATCTCCGCGCCCACGATGGAGATGACCTTCTCCGTCAACGACGGCCCGTTTGCCGGCCGCGAGGGCAAGTTCGTCACCAGCCGCCAGATCCGCGAGCGGCTCTACCGCGAGACGCTCAAGGACGTGTCTCTGCGCGTGAGCGATCTCGAGGGCGCGACGGATTCGTTCAACGTCGCCGGCCGCGGCGAAATGTCGCTGTCCATCCTCATCGAGACCATGCGCCGCGAGGGGTATGAGTTCCAGGTCTCGCCCCCGCGCGTGCTCTACCAGACGATCAACGGCCAGAAGTGCGAGCCGATCGAGCGCCTCGTCGCCGACGTGCCGACCGACGCCGTCGGCGCCGTGATCGAAAAGCTCAGCAGCCGCAAGGGCGAACTGCAGCAGATGGAGCCCATCGGCAAGCGCACGCGGCTGGAGTTTCTCGTGCCGTCGCGCGGCCTGTTCGGCTACCGCAACGAATTTCTGACCGATACGAAGGGTGAGGGCATCATGGCCTCCGTCTTTGACAGCTACGCCCCCTATAAGGGCGACCTCAGCCGTCGCAACACCGGCTCGCTCGTCTCGTTCGAGACCGGCGAGAGCATCACCTACGGCCTGTTCAACGCGCAGGAGCGCGGCCAGCTGTTCATCGGCGCGGGCGTGCCCGTGTATGCCGGCATGGTCGTCGGTGTGTCGCCGAAGCAGGAGGACATCACCGTCAACGTCTGCAAGAAAAAGCAGCTGACCAACACCCGCGCCGCCGGCTCTGACGACGCGCTGCGTCTCGTGCCGCCGCGCAAGCTGAGCCTGGAGCAGTGCCTGGAGTTCCTCGCGGACGACGAGCTGCTCGAGGTCACGCCCAAGAGCCTGCGCATCCGCAAGCGCATCCTCGACCATGAGCGCCGCATGAAGGCCGCCCACGGCAAGGGCGCGAAATAAGTTTGGCCCGTTCCCGCCGCTGTCCGCCGAGACGGCGGCGGGAATTTTGCGCCGCGCGGCGTATGGAGAAAGATTTCTCTTTACAAGTACCGCGGGGTGTGGTATTGTAAGACAGTCCATGTGCCCGGATCCGGGGCTTGCCGCTTTGCAGCGGTGCCTTTCCGCCCGGTTCTGCGCCAGCGGATACGAAAACAAAGAAAGGAAGTCATCACCATGATCACCAAAGCTGAAAAGACCGCAGTCATCGAAGCCAACAAGACGCACGAGGGCGACACCGGTTCTCCGGAGGTCCAGATCGCCATCCTCACCGAGCGCATCCACCAGCTCACCGAGCACCTGAAGGTGCACCCGAACGACAAGCACAGCCGTCTGGGCATGTACAAGATGGTCGGTAAGCGCCGCCGTCTGCTCGACTACCTCGCCAAGAAGGACATCGAGCGCTATCGTGCGATCATTGCAAAGCTGAACATCCGCAAGTAAGTTCGGCTTTTCCGAAGGGTATGAACGTTTGAACGCAGGGGGATAATTTCATATTGTCCCCCTGCTTTTTTCGTTTCCGCCCCGGCAGCCCATTTTCGGGAGCGCCGCTGCCCAGTATTTGAATCTGCGCCCCATCGCGCATGGGACGTGGATGCAAGTGCTGGCTCTGGCGTTTCCGCCAACAAAAGAAAGGAGCACCAGAACCCATGATTATCACCACGCACAAGCAGTTCCCCAACTACAAGCGCTACGAGATCGAGTATGAAGGCCGTCCCCTCGTCATGGAGACCGGCAAACTCGCAGAGCTGTGCAACTCCGCCGTCCTCGTCAGCTACGGCGAGACGACCGTGCTCGTCACCTGCACGGCCTCCGCCCGCCCGAAAGACGGCGTGGATTACTTCCCGCTGTCCGTTGATTTTAACGAAAAGCTCTACGCCGTCGGCCGCATCCCCGGCAGCTTCATGCGCCGCGAGGGCAAGCCCAGCCTGCCCGCCGTGCTCGCCAGCCGCCTGATCGACCGCCCGATGCGCCCGCTCTTCCCGAGCGACCTGCGCAACGACGTCATCATCGCCTGCGAAGTGCTGTCCGTCGACCGCGACTGTAGCCCGGAGATCACCGCCATGATCGGCGCGAGCGCCGCCGTGAGCATCTCCGACGTGCCGTTCAACGGCCCCATCGCCGGCATCGTCCTCGGCTGGGACGGCGAGAAGTACCTCTTCAATCCCACGCAGGAGCAGCGCAAGACCAACCGCATGACTACCACCATCGCGGCCACGCACAAGAAGATCGTCATGATCGAGTCCGAGGCCGACCAGGTGCCGGATGATGTGATGTACGAGGGCATCGTGCAGGCGCACGAGCACCTGCAGCCCGTGCTCGATCTCATCGACAAGATGGTCAGCGAGATCGGCAAGCCGAAGTTTGAGTATGAGCACGCCTCCTTTGACGAGGATCTGTTCGAGCTCCTGTGCGCCAACGAGATGGAAGGCATGGAGTACTGCATGGACACCGACGACAAGAACGTGCGCGAGGCGCGCGTGAATGAATGGATCGCCGCCGTGCAGGAAAAATATGAAGCCGAGCACCCGGACATGATGCAGTACATGGACGAGATCCTCTACAAGATGCAGAAGAAGATCGTCAAGAAGTGGCTGCTTGCCGGTCATCGTGTCGACGGCCGCAAGATGAACGAGATCCGCCCGCTCGACGCCGAGGTCGGCGTGATCCCGCGCGTGCACGGCTCGGGCCTGTTCACCCGCGGCCAGACGCAGGTGCTGTCCATCGCCACGCTCGCCACGCTGTCCATGTCCCAGAAGCTCGACACCATCTGGGAAGAGGAAGAAAAGCGCTTCATGCACCACTACAACATGCCGCCGTATTCCACCGGCGACGCCCGCGCCGCCCGCAGCACCAACCGCCGCGAGTATGGCCACGGCGCGCTCGTTGAGAAGGCGCTGCAGTGCGTTATCCCGCCGGTCGAGGAGTTCCCGTATGCCATCCGTGTGGTGTCCGAGGTGCTCTCGTCCAACGGTTCCACGTCGCAGGGCTCTATCTGCGGCTCCACGCTCGCGCTCATGGACGCCGGCGTGCCCATCAAGGCGCCGGTCGCCGGCATTTCCTGCGGCCTGATCCAGGATGGCGACGACTTCACCACCTTCATCGACATTCAGGGCGTTGAGGACTTCCACGGCGAGATGGACTTCAAGGTCGCCGGCACGAAGCAGGGCATCACCGCCATCCAGATGGATCTCAAGAACGACGGCCTCAAGCACGAGATCGTCAAGGAAGCGTTCCGCATGACGCGCGAGGCCCGCTTCCAGATCCTCGATGAGATCATGCTCAAGGCGATCGCCGAGCCGCGCAAGGAGCTGGCCGATTCCGCCCCGAAGATGATCCAGATGAAGATCAACCCCGACAAGATCCGCGAGGTCATCGGCTCGGGCGGCAAGGTCATCCAGAAGATCTGCGCCGACACCGGCTGCAAGATCGACATCGAGGACGACGGCTCCATCTTCATCGCGTCCGAGGACATCGAGGCTTGCCGCGCCGCGCGCAAGACCATCGAGAACATCGTCTTCGAGCCGGAAGTCGGCGAGCTGTACTACGGCAAGGTCTCCAACATCCGCAGCGACTTCGGCGCATGGGTCGAGCTGGCTCCGGGCAAGGACGGCCTCGTCAAGATCAAGGATCTCGAGTTCAAGCGCACCGAAAAGGTCGAGGATGTGCTCAAGATCGGCGACATGACCTGGGTCAAGGTCATGAATGTCGACGATCGCGGCCGCATTGACCTGTCCCGCAAGGACGCGATGCGTGAAAAGGGCCTGATGTAATTTCGGCACAACTGTGTGGGCGGGGTGCGCAGACACCCCGCCCACTTTTCCACGGGGGGACAGCACATTATGTACGAAAAACAGACGCTGCCGAACGGCGTGCGCATCGTCTACGAGCACATGCCGCACGTGCGCTCGGCGGCCATCGGCGTGTGGGTCGGCGTTGGGTCACGGTATGAGTCGCCGTGCGAGGCCGGCAGCGCGCACTTTATCGAGCATATGCTCTTCAAGGGGACGGCACAGCACTCCGCCTCCGAGCTGGCAGAACGCATGGACGCCATCGGCGGCCAGGTGAACGCCTACACCACGCGCGAGGGCACGTGCTACTATGCGCGCGTGCTCGACGAGCACCTCGACCGCGCGGGCGACCTGCTCGCCGAGATGCTCTTCACATCGAACTTTTCCGAGACGGACGCAGATAACGAACGCGGCGTCATCCGCGAGGAGATGGACATGTATGCCGACACGCCGGAGGATCTGGTCACGGAGCGGCTCATCGGCGCCGCCTTCCCCGGCGCGCTGGGGCGGCCGGTGCTCGGACGCCCGGCCACGATCGACCGGCTGACGGGTGCGCGCCTGCGCTCGTTTCAGATCGCGCACTATATCGCGCCGCGCATCGTTATCGCCGTGTCCGGCAGCTTCACGGATGAGAACATCGCGCGCCTCGCCGCGCACTTTTCGTGGCTGCCCGTCCGGCCGGATCTGACCATGCGGTCCGGCAGCTACACCCCAGCCTTCACGCTCAAGCGCAAGGCCATCGAGCAAAACCAGATCAGCATCGGCTTTCCCGGCCTGCCGACGGGGGCGGAGGAGCGCTTCACCATGGCGCTGCTCTCGTCCATCCTCGGCGGGAACATGTCCTCGCGCCTGTTTCAGACCGTGCGCGAGAAAAACGGTCTGTGCTACGCCATCTACACCTACACGGCGAGCTTTCTCGACTGCGGCATGTTCGGCATCTCCGCCGCCGTCGGCCGTGAGACGGAGCAGCGCGCGCTCGCGCTCATCCGCGACGAGCTGGAGCGCTTCCGCACTGACGGCGTCACGCAGTCGGAGCTCGACCGCGCGCGCGAACAGGTGCACGCGAGCGTGCTCATGGCGGAGGAATCCACCGCCTCGCGCATGAACAAGCTCGGCTATTCCGAGCTGTACCTCGGCCGGGTGCTCCCGGCGGACGAGGTGCTCGCGCGCTACGACGCTGTCACGCGCGAGGACATCCTCGGCCTTGCGCGCGAGACGCTGGACTTTGACCGCGTGTCGTTCTCGGCCGTCGGCCGCCTGCGGCCGCAGGAGGAATACGCGCAGCAGCTCAGGGGATAACAAAAACGCCGCGGAAGCCTCCGCGGCGTTTTTCTGTTTCAATCGTCCGGCTCGCCGGCCATGACCGTGTGCCGGATGCGGCGGATACCACACCCGCGCCGCTTGCGCAAGGGGGCGGATCCTGCCGCCATGTATCGCAAAACGTCCCCCGGCGGCTTCAAGAAGAAGCCGCCGGGGTCGTTTTGTTTTTTTCAGGCGTTTTGGATCAGCAGCTCTGCGATCTGCACGCAGTTGGTGGCCGCGCCCTTGCGCACCTGGTCGCCGCAGCACCAGAGGCACAGGCCGTTGGGGTCGGTCAGGTCGGGGCGGATGCGGCCGACGAACACGAGATCCTGATCCGACGTGTCGAGCGGCATGGGATACTGCAGCGCGTCGAGATCATCCACAAGGCGGCAGCCGGGGGCGGCGGCGATGGCCGCGCGCGCCTCGTCGACGGAGATGTGGTGCACGAAGTGCACGGCGGCGGAGATGGAGTGGCTGCGCACGACGGGCACGCGCACGCAGGTGCACGAGACGTTCATGTCCGGCAGGTGCAGGATCTTGCGGCCCTCGTTCTGGAGCTTCATCTCCTCGGAGGTGTAGCCGTCGCACTGCTCGCCGCCGATCTGCGGGATGACGTTGTAGGCGATCTGGTGCGCGAACACCTTCGGCGCGTAGCTCTTGCCGGCACGCAGGGCGTCGACCTCGTTTTGCAGCTCGATCGGGCCGCCCGCGCCCGCGCCGGATACGGCCTGATACGTCGACACGACCATGTCGCGGATGGGTGAGAGCTTGCGCAGCGCGTTGATGGCGGTCAGCGTGATGATGGTCGAGCAGTTGGGGTTTGCGATGATGCCGTGGTGCAGCTTCACGTCTCCGGCGTTGATCTCCGGCACGACGAGCGGCACGTTTGGGTCCAGGCGAAAGGCCGAGGAGTTATCCACGAACACGGCGCCGGAGCGCACGATCGCAGGGGCGAAGCGCTCGGCAATGTCGTTTTCCGCCGCGCCGAGGACGATGTCCATGCCGGAGAAGGCGGCGTCCGTCGCCTCCTCGAGGGCGATATTCTGTCCCTGCCACGACACGACCTTGCCGGCCGAGCGGGCGCTTGCGAGCAGGTGCAGCTCCCCGACGGGGAACTTGCGCTCGGCGAGGATCTTCATCATTTCCTGCCCGACGGCGCCGCTGGCGCCGAGAATGGCTACGCGATACTGCTTCATATTTGAAAACTTCCTTTCTTATTTCACAAAGCTGTTGTACAGGACCTGGATAGCGGGCGCGAAATCCTTCGTGTCCACGCCGACGATGATGTTGAGCTCATCCGGCCCCTGCGAGATCATGCGGATGTTGATGCCGTGCTCGCCGAGCGCGGCGAAGATGCGGCCCGACGTGCCGGGGCGGAAGGCCATCTTCCGGCCGACGGCCGCGACGATGGAGATGTTCTCCGTCACGTGCAGATTGTCCGGGTGCAGCTGCTTTTCCAGCTCGCCGAGGATGGAGTACAGGCAGGGGGCGACCTTTTCGCTCGAGACGACGAGCGACAGGCAGTCGATGCCGCTGGGGGCGTACTCGATGCTCACGCCGTGGCGCTCGAACACTTCGAACACCTGCCGGAACGTGCCCACGCTCGAGGACATACCGGACTTGGCGATCGTGATGATGGAGTAGTTTTTCTTGCCCGCGATGCCGGTGATGAGCCGACCGTCGTCCACGTCGTCGAACGACTCCATGATGAGCGTGCCGGGGTGGTCGGGGGCGTTGGTGTTGCGGATGTTGAGCGGGATATTCTTCTCGCGCACGGGGAAGATCGTGCCCTCGTGCAGCACCTGCGCGCCGACGAAGCTCAGCTCACGCAGCTCGTTATAGGTGATGCGCTCGATGGGCAGCGGGTCGGGCACGATGCGGGGGTCGGCCATAAGGATGCCGGACACGTCCGTCCAGTTTTCGTACACGTCGGCATCGAGCGCCGCGGCCGCGAGCGCGCCGGTGATGTCGCTGCCGCCGCGGGAAAAGGTGCGGATCTTGCGGTCGGGCGTCACGCCGTAAAAGCCGGGGATGACAACGCTGCGCCCGTCGGCCAGCCGCCGGAGCGCGGCGTAGGACGCCTCCTTGTCGATCGAGCCGTCAAACTGAAAGCGCACCCACAGCTCCGCGTCCAGAAACGAGTAGCCGAGGTAGTCCGCCATGAGCAGGGCGGAGAAATATTCGCCGCGCGACACGAGCTCCTCCTCCGAGATGCCGGTGCGCATCTGCCGGCGCAGCACGTCGAGCTCGGCCTCGATATCGACGTTCAGGCCGCATTCGTCGCGGATGGCGATGTAGCGATCGCAGATCATCTGAAAGACGGCGTCGCAGTTCACGCCGTACTGCAGGTGCGCGTAGCACAGGTACAGCAGGTCTGTGAGCTTGTGGTCGTCCGCGCTGCGCTTGCCGGCGGCGGACACGACGATCACCTTCCGCGCGGGGTCGGCGCGCACGATGTCGCGCACTTTTTCAAACTGCTTGGCGTCCGCCATCGACGAGCCGCCGAATTTTGCAACCTTCAGCATGGGGCCCTCCTTATTGCAGCGCAGCAAAGAAGCTCTCGCTGTCCTGTGCCAGCGCCTGCGCCATGAGCGCGTGCATCCGGCTCACGGGCACGGGCTGCGTGATGACCGCGCCGTCCCAGTCGCCCTCGGCGAGGGCGGCCAGCTCCGGCAGCGCGGCGCGTGTGCGCACGTAATAGCGGTGCTGCACGCCGGAATTGTCCGGTACGGCCGGAACGAACGAGTCGGTGTAAAACGCATGCACGCCGCGGCGGATGTCCACGAGATCCTGCACGACGTTGTAGGCCGTCGGGTAGCGGCCCGCGCCCTGACCGAAGAAGCTCTGCACGCCCATGCGGTCGCCCTCCATGCTGATGAGGTTGAAGTTCGCGGGCACGGCCGCCTCGAGCGCGTCATGGCTCAGCAGCGTCGGCTCGACGTAGGCGCGGATGCTGCCGCTTTTCTGCTCGGCCGCTGCGATCAGCTTGCACGTGCAGCCGTGCGCCTGAAAGCGGGCGATGTCCGCCTTGCGCACGTTGCGGATGCCGAACACCGGCACGTCCGCCTCGCGCAGCGACACGCCGAAGGCAACGTTGGCGGACAGGATCAGCTTGCGCTGAATGTCCAGCCCGTCGATATCGGCCGAGGGGTCGGCCTCGGCGTAGCCGAGCGCCTGCGCCTGCGCGAGCACGTCGGCAAAGTCCACGTCGCTGCCGTGCATCGCGTCCATGATGTAGTTGGTCGTGCCGTTGAGGATGCCCCAGACGCGGGAGATATGGTTGGCGTGCGCGGCCTTTTCGAGGTTCGTCAGCCACGGGATGCCGCCGCCGACCGCTGCCGTGCACCGCAGTGCTGCGCCGTGCTCTTTGGCGAGCGCGGTGAGTTCGTCGTAGTACCGGCACATGAGGTATTTGTTCGAGGACACCACGTTCTTCCCGGCGCGCAGCGCGGCCGCCACGTATTCAAACGCCGGGTGCAGGCCGCCCATGACCTCCACAACGGTGTCCACCGCCGGGTCATCGAGAATGTCCTGCATCTCGTAGGTGGTTCGGGCTGTCAGCTCGCCGAGATCGCGCCGGCACAGCACCCACGCCGCGCGGATATCGTCCCGGCCGGCGAGCATATCGTAAACGCCCCTGCCGACAACGCCAAAGCCCAGAAGTCCGATGTTCATGATGTTCCCTCACTTTGTTTTGATGAAAATTGCCCGCGTATAGCGGACAGATGTTTTTCGAGCGAGAACAATATACCACGTCTGCCCCCGGATTGCAAGGGCGCGCGGGCACATTTTCCCGAAACCGGCAAAAAACCGGCAGAAGTGAGCTTCTGCCGGTTGCCTTTGTGCAGTTTTACTGTCCGCGGTTTTGCAGCGCGGTCAGGTAGGGGTTGAAGCGGCGCTCGGTCTCGAGCGTGGAGCAGTCCATGTGGCCGGGGTAGACCTCGTAATCGCCGGGCAGAGCCGCGATCTTGGCCAGCGACTGCAGCTCGACCTCCATGCTGCCGCCGGCGAAATCCGTGCGGCCGCAGGAACCGGCGAAGAGTGTGTCGCCGGTGAAGAGCGCGTCGCCGCAGATGAGCGTCACGCCGCCGGGCGTGTGGCCGGGCGTCTCCATGACGCGGAAGGTCAGATTGCCGACCTTGACCTCGTCGCCCTCCTTATAAAAGATCGTGCCCTCGGGCGGGGTGAACGTGTAGCTGTCGAAGGCGACGGCCGTGCCTGCGTCGAGCGCGTTCATGTACACGGGCGCACCGGTCTCCTCGTGCACGGCGTAGACGGCGCCGGTGTGGTCGTAGTGGCCGTGCGTGAGCAGGATGGCGCGGCAGGTGAGGTGGTTGTCCTCGAGGTAGTAGAGGATGGTGTTGGACTCGTCGCCGGGGTCGATGACGGCGCACTCGAGCGTGGTCTCGTCCGTGACGATGTAGCAGTTGGTCATGAGGTGCCCGACGGGCAGACATTTGATGAGCATGGGGTGGCCTCCTTTATAAATGATCGGTATCGAGCAGGATGGTGACAGGGCCGTCGTTGACGGACGCAACTTTCATGTCCGCGCCGAACACGCCCGTGCGCACCGGGAAGCCGCGAGCCTCACAGCCCGCGATCACGCGCTCGTAGAGCGGCACGGCGGTCTCCGGCCGGGCGGCGGCCGTGAAGCCGGGGCGGCGGGAGCGGCAGTCGGCAAAGAGGGTGAACTGGCTCACGATGAGCAGCTCTGCCCCGGCGTCGGCGGGGTTGACGTTCATTTTGCCATTGGCGTCCTCAAACACGCGCAGGCCGCAGATGCGGTCGACGATGCGGTCGGCCTCCGCCGCCGTATCGGACACGTGCACGCCCAGCAGGACAAGGAAGCCCCTGCCGATGCGGCTGGATTCGGCGCCGTCGATCGTGACGGACGCCTCGGTAACGCGGGTGACGACGGCTCTCATGCTTTGCCCTCCTGTTTGGCTTTCTTTTCCTGTTCCGCCTGCAGCTCGGCGGTGTGCGCGGCGGCTTTTGCGGGGTCGGACGCGCCGCTGCGCGAGATGCGGATGACGCCGCGGATGGCGCTCAGGCGGCTGATGATCGTGCGCAGCTCAGCCAGGTCGTGCACCTCGACGGTGATCGTGATGGTCGAGCGGCCGCTGTCCACGTCGCGCGCGGTGAGCGTGCGCACCTTGGCGTTGAGCGTGTTGAGCGCGGTGGCCACGTCCATGACGAGGCCCGAGCGCTGCGCACTGAGCAGCATGAGCGTCGTG
>HF985750.1:644-31377 GCA_000432375.1 Firmicutes bacterium CAG:103 | reverse complement strand
TCGGTGGTGCGCTCGGCCCAGCTCACGCGGATCCAGCGGCCGGCGGTCTCCGGATTGTCGCGGCTGGCGAGATAGTTTTCGCAGTCCGTGCGGTGGATGGACACGCCCGCGCCGCGCGTGATGAAGCCGATGATGCCGTCGCCGGGCACCGGCGTGCAGCAGCGGGAGAATTTGATGAGGCAGTTGTCCAGCCCCTCGACGAGGATGCCGTGCACGGCGTGGCGCGGACGCTTGTTGCGGCGCTCGGCCGCCTCGTTGATGCGGTCGATGGCGTTTTTCTGGTTGGCCTTCTGGTTGCGCAGGATCTCGTCGCGGATGCGGTTGACGGTGCGCGTGGCGGTCACGCCGCCGTAGCCGATGGCGGCGTACAGATCGTCGAGCGAGGTGAAGGCCAGCCGCTTGAGGATCAGCGGCAGGATCTCGTCGCCCATGATGTCGGCCGGGGCGATGCCGTTGGCGCGCAGCTCGCGCTCAAACTGCTCCTTGCCGTGGACGATGTTCTCCTCGCGGCGCTCTTTTTTGAACCACTGCTTGATCTTCGTGCGCGCGGCGCCGCTCTTGGCGAGGTTCAGCCAATCGCGGCTCGGGCCGGGCGCGTTTTTCGACGTGCGGATGTCGACAATGTCGCCGTTTTGCAGCACGTAGTCGAAGTTCACGATGCGGCCGTTGACCGTCGCACCGACCATGCTGTTGCCGATCGCGGAGTGGATGCTGTAGGCAAAGTCGATCGGCGTCGCGCCGGCGGGCAGATTGATGACATCGCCCTTCGGCGAGAACACGAACACCTCGTCGGCGAACATATCTACCTTCAGGTTGTGGAAAAAGTCCTGCGCGTCGGACTCCTGCTGCGTCTCGAGCAGGCGGCGGATCCAGGCGAACTTCTCCTCGTCGCCGGGCTTCGTGCCCTCGCCGCTGCCGGTCTTGTATTTCCAGTGTGCCGCAACGCCGTACTCCGCCGTCATGTGCATCTCCCAGGTGCGGATCTGCACCTCGAACGGGATGCCCTCCGAGCCGATGACCGTCGTGTGCACACTCTGGTACATGTTCGGTTTCGGCGTGCTGATGTAGTCCTTGAAGCGGCCGGGCAGCGGCTTATACATATCGTGGATGATGCCGAGCACGTTGTAGCAGTCGGGGATCGTGTCCACGATGACGCGGAATGCGCACAGGTCGAAAATGCCGTTGATGTCGAGCTTCTGCGCGTACATTTTGCGGTAGATGCTGTAGATGTGCTTGATGCGGCTCGAGATCGTCGCGTGCACGCCGTCTGCCTCCAGACGCTCGCGGATCTGCGTGCGCATCTCGCCCATGAATTTTTCGAGCGTCGGCATGCGCTGATCGAGCGCGTCCGTGATGGCCTTGTAGCCCGTGGGGTCGAGATACAGCAGCGAGAGGTCTTCGAGCTCCCACTTGATCTTCTGCATGCCGAGGCGGTGCGCGATGGGGGCGTAGATCTCCATCGTCTCGAGGGACTTGATGCGCTGCTTTTCCTCGCTCTGGTAGGCCATCGTGCGCATGTTGTGCAGGCGGTCGGCCATCTTGATGAGGATGACGCGGATGTCCTTGGCCATGGCCAGGAGCATCTTGCGCATGTTCTCCATCTGCTGTTCTTCGACGCTCGTGTACTGCACGCGCGTGAGCTTTGTGACGCCCTCGACGATGTCGGCCACCGAGGTGCCGAAGCTGCGCGCAATGTCCTCGTGCGTGAGCGAGGTGTCCTCAATCGTGTCGTGCAGCAGCGCGGCGATGATCGAGTCCTCGTCGAGCCCCATCTCCGCCGTGATGATGGCGGCGGCGATGCAGTGCGACACGTAGGGCGAGCCGTCGCGGCGCTTCTGGCCGGAGTGGGCCCGGTCGGCGCACTCGAAGGCCGCGCGCACGCGGCCAAGATCGGCCGGGATGCCGGCGGCGGTGATCTTCTGTTCCAGCTCCTGATAGTGGGCCTCAAGGTCGTAGGGCTTCGGGGCCACGTTTTCGGCGCGGGTCGCTTCAGACATAGGGACAGCTCCTTTCCCGAACGGAATGGGGATTTCTTGCAAGTGTTTCATAGCAGGCTCTGGCGGCGCTCGCGCAGGGTCTGCAGCAGCTTCGACGCGCCAAGGTCCACCTTGCCGCTCGTCGGCAGGGGGCGCAGGCGCAGCGTTTCGCCGTCAAAGTCCACGGCGGCGAGACCCATCTCGGCCATGACGCGCAGGCACACGCAGAACTTCTCCGGCCGCATGGGCGCGCGCGCGGGCAGCTCCTCGAGCGGGAAGGCCACCGGCGCGTTCAGCCACCGCCACGCCACGGCGAAGTCCGCGCGCAGGGGATAGAGATCCACCGTGTCCCACGCGGGGATGCACTGATTTTTCAGCAGCGCGCGGCACAGGGGCAGCGGGTCACTCGGGCGCACGTCGGTCACGAGCAGCTGCACGCTGCGGCGGCCGCGGAATTCGTTGATCTGCGGCGTGAAGGCCACGTCCACCCACTGGCCGATGCGCACGCCCAGCTGCGCCGGGGTGCACGAGAAGAAGATGCCGGCATAATTATACCCGCCCTTGGCAAAATGCAGCCGCAGGTGGCGGCCGCCGCCGATGGGCACGGCGTTGACGAGCCGTGCGCCCGTGATGCACAGTAGGGGCTTGGGGTTGCCGTTGCCGCACGGCTCGAGCGCGTCGAGCGACTCGATGCACGGCATGGTCAGCAGGTGCGGATCGTTCACGCGCAGGTCGCACGTGAGCTCCGGCAGGTCGTCGGCCGGGTTCTGGCGGTAATACTCGCCGAGCGCGCGGCGGAAGCGGTCGATGTTCTCGCGCCGGATCGTCAGCCCGGCTGCCAGCGCGTGGCCGCCGAAGCCCTCGAGATACTCCGAGCAGGCGCTCAGGGCATTGTACAGGTTGAAGCCGCCGAAGCTGCGGCACGAGCCCTTGCCGCGCTCGCCGTCGCAGCAGATCATGATCGTCGGCAGGTGGAACTCCTCGCTCAGGCGCGAGGCGGCGATGCCGATCACGCCCTGGTGCCACGAGTCGCTCGCAAGCACGAGCGGCATCCGCGGCGGGTAGCGGCACGCGATGGCCGAAGCCTCCTCCCAGATCTGCTGCTCGAGCGCCTGCCGCTCGCGGTTGAGCTGGCAGAGCCCGGTGGCGTAGCGGTCGGCCTCGCCGTCGTCATTCGTCAGCAGCAGCAGCGCTGCAACGGCCGTCTTGCCCAGTCGGCCGGCCGCGTTGATGCGCGGCGCGAGCGTGAAGCCGATGGTCGTGGCCGTGACGGGGCGGCCCTCCGCGCCGCACTCGTGCAGCAGCGCGCGGATGCCCGGCCGGGGGCGGGCGTTGATCTGCGCCAGCCCCTGCGCCACGAGATAGCGGTTCTCGCCCGTGAGGGGCATCACGTCCGCCACCGTGCCGATGGCGACGAGGTCGCCGTATTCGCGCAGCACCCGGTCGCTGCCGTCCTCGAGCGCGCACAAAAGCTTATATGCCACGCCCACGCC
Organism: Firmicutes bacterium CAG:103; assembly: GCA_000432375.1. GTDB lineage: Bacteria > Bacillota > Clostridia > Oscillospirales > Oscillospiraceae > CAG-103. Next base: position 27,908 of record HF985750.1, on the reverse strand, counting down.
CGCGAGCCCGCTGTTCGGGTACTGCGAGCCGGGGCGCTTCGGGTCGACGACGGCCACGGCGTTCGGGATCGCCTGCCCGCTGCACTCGTGGTGGTCGGTGATGACCATGTCGATGCCGCGCTGCAGGGCGTAGTTCGTTTCGTCGATGGCGGTGATGCCGCAGTCGACGGTGATGATGAGCGTGATGTCGCTCGTGCGCTGGAGATTTGTGATCGCGTCCATGTTCAGGCCGTAGCCCTCTTCGATGCGGTCGGGGATGTACGGATGCACGGGCACGCCCTGCCGGCGCAGATAGTCCGTGAGCACGCACGTGGATGTGATGCCGTCGACGTCATAGTCGCCGAACACGGCCACGTTTTCCCTGCGCTCGATGGCAGTGCGGATGCGTGCGACGGCCTTGTCCATGTCCTGCAGGAGCATGGGGTCGAACGCGCTCTGGTCGCCGCCGCTGAGAAAGGCGCGCGCCTGCACGGGGTCAGCGTACCCGCGCAGGGCCAGCAGCACCGCCAGCAGCGGCGAGTAGCCCGCGCGCAGCAATGCCTCCGGCGGCTGCGGCGCCGTGTATGGAATTTGCCAGTTGCGGTATTTCATAAGTGCAATGTGCCTCGAATCCAAAAACGATACCTATAGAAATAATTTATTATTTTATCAAATTTTCTGGCCGGATGCAAGAGGCGTGTGTCGGGTATCGGTGGCTGCCGCGCAGATTTGTCGAACAGATCGGGCGATGTGCGCGCGGCGGCCGTCCGGGTTTCCTGTGCTTGACAGGTGTTGGCTGCGGTGGTACGATGTGACGGAGCGTGCCGGCGTGGCGAAACAGGCAGACGCAAGGGACTTAAAATCCCTCGGTGGCAGCACCGTGCGGGTTCGAGCCCCGCCGCCGGCACCAGAAAATCGGCCGCGCTCGCACGAGAGCGGCCGATTTTCGGTTTTCCGGACACGCCGGAGCGCGCTTGCGCTGCAAGCGCGGTTTTCCGCGGCGTGCGCTCACTGCTGCGTATGGCGCAGCGTCACGCGCTCGGCCACGACGGCGATGTAGCCCAGCACGATCGTGAGATAGTACGACGCCAGACGCCAGATGAGCATGGCGGTGGTCAGATAGTCGCCGAACAGCGGCGAGAAGGCAAGGTAGAACGTGCCCTCGCTCGCGCCGGATGCGCCCGGCATGGGAAAGCAGCTTGCCCCGATGTACAGCAGCACCTGCGTGCCCGTGACCTGCCAGAACGGTACGCCGCGCAGACCGAAGCCGCGGTACGTGCAGTAGGCCACCGACATGTACGCTGCGCACTGCCCCAGCGCGAGCGCGAGCGCCCCGGCGAGCTTGCCGCGGTGGCGGATGCCGGCGGCGAACGCATCGTGATACTCCGCCACGAAGGCGCACCATTTTTCGGCGGCCGCCTCGGGGTCTGCACCCCGGCGGACGAACGGCTTACGCCGGTACAGCCAGCGGATGCACGCCGTGCCGAACGCGGACATCGGCTTCGGGAAGATGGCCGAGAGCAGCACGAGCGACAGCAGCCCTGCGTGCACGAACAGGCCCAGCGCCAGCACGGGGATCCACGCCGCGCTCTGCGCTGCGAGCTTGCCGCCGCACAGGCACGCGCCCACGATGCCGAGCGTCACGAGCGCGATGTTCCACAGGCTGTAGACCGTGCAGATGACGGACGTGGCCGTGCCGGTCGGGATGCCGCGGCGGTGCATGTGCAGCACCTGAAACGGCTGGCCGCCCGCGGCCGCGGGCGTCACGGCCGAGTAGAAGAAGCCGATCATCGACACGTCGATGCTGTCGCCCAGCGGCTGCGCGCAGCCGAACGCGCGCGTGATGAGCCGGTACTTGAGCGCGTCACACAGATAGTACAGCAGCATGCAGCCCACGATCGCAGCCGTCCAGCCCGGCAGCAGCGCCGCGAGCGAGGCGCGTACGTCGCCCGCGTCGAGCGTCGCGGCGGCGAACACCGCCAGCGCCGCCGCGCCGAGCGTCAGCAGGCCGATCGAGAGCCATTGTTTTTTCTTGTCGTGTTTCATGGGCAGACCTCGCTGCAGGAGAAATTTCTTTTTAGGCCTTATATTATAACGGATATGCAGGAAAAGTGCAACCAGAAACCGGGCGCCCCAGTCGGGACGCCCGGTTTGGCATCAAAAGACGAGCTGCACGAGCAGCATATAGCACACGGTGCCGGCGGCGATGCTCAGCAGTGTGTTGCGCCGCCACCAGTGCAGACCCGCCGTCACGCCGACGGCGATGACCTGCGGCACCCACGCCCCGGCCGATGTGAACTGCATCCCGCGCAGGCAGTAGACCAGCAGCGAGACCATGACGGCCATTGGCAGGATCCTGCCGAGGTACTCCACGACCTTCGGCACGGCGCGGTGGCCGAACAGCAGCCATGGCAGCCAGCGCTCCAAAAACGTGCACGCGGCGCAGACCGCGATGATGGCGATGCTCTGTCCGACGGAGATGGTCATGCCCCAGCACCTCCTTCGGCATACTTCGGCTCGAGCACCGGGCGCAGCAGCGTGAGCGCCGCGACCGTCACGAGCAGCGACGGCAGCAGGAACTTGTCCGGCCCGAGCAGCAGCAGCGCGCCGATGCTCGACACGGCGGCGACCGCGGCGGGGATGCGCGTGCGCGCGCCGCGCAGCTGATCGACCACGATGACCGTGAACAGCGCCGTGAGCGCAAAGTCGATGCCCGTGGTGTCAAATGGGATGAGCGAGCCGACGAGCCCGCCGAGCATGGACAGCGCCACCCAGTAAAACGTCACGAGCGCGGCCGTGAGCACGTAGGCCCACTTCTCGTTGACGTCGGGCCCAAAATCGTGCGAGCAGTGCAGCGAATAGTTCTCGTCGCACAGCGAGTAGATCAGAAACCAGCGCCACGGGCCGAAGGAGCGGAACTTGTCGATGAACGACAGGCCGTAGAAAATATGCCGGCTGTTGAGCAGCAGCGCCAGCACGGCCACCGTGGCGAGCGACACGCCGCCGGCAAAGAACGTGACCATCAGAAACTGCAGCGAGCCTGCCAGCACGAACAGGCTGCACGCGCCCGACCACAGGAAGTTATAGCCCGCCTGCTGCATGAGCAGCCCGTAGGCGAGGCCGACGGGGAAGAAGCCGATCAGGATCGGGATCGAGTGGTGGAAGGCGTAGGCGACCGTTTTGCGCATGGCGCAGCGCTCCTTTCGGACGAAAAATGGCGGTGAAGCCAAGTATATCAGAGCGTTTTCGCTTTTTCAACAAGCGTCATAAAAATGTCAGCGCCCGCCCGTTTGGGCAGACGCTGACGGAATTTTTTGCGGGGCTCAGCTCAGGCCGGGGATCTTCAGGCCGAAGAAGTCGATGAGCTGGCAGAAGAGGATGAACGCGAGCAGCACCGGCACGATGAACTTGAAGCAGAGCTTGAAGTAGCCGGCGGCGCGGTACTTCAAGCCGCTCTGCTCGCACTCGAGCTGCACGACCTCGGGCTTGAGCACCCAGCCGATGAGGATCGTCATCACGAGCGCACCGAGCGGCATGAGGATGCCCTCGGCGACCATGTCGTACAGGTCGAGCCAGCAGTCGTTCCATCCGTGCACGCTCAGGCCGAACAGGGTGGCCGGCGTCTCGACGGCGGCGCCGCCGGCAACGCCCGCGCCCAGCCCGTCGAGCGCGACGAGCGAGCCCGCCACGAACACGAGCGCCGCGACGCTGGCCGTGTGCTTGGCGCGCTTGGGCGTGAGGCCCTTGTCGATCTGCTTATCGACGGCGTAGGCCGTGCACAGCTCGAGCATGGAGATCGACGACGTGAGCGCCGCGATCAGCACGAGCAGGTAGAAGATGAAGCCGATGAAATTGCCGATGCTGCCCATGTGGGCGAACACCGTCTGCATCGAGGCGAACAGCAGCCCGGGGCCAGCGCCGTACTCCACGCCGAAGGCGGCGCAGGCGGGCATGACGGCCATGCCGGCCATGACGGCGATGAGCGTGTCCGCGCCGCAGACGATGAGCGCGTTGCGCTGCAGGTGCTCCTGCTTGCCGAGGTAGGAGCCGTAGGTCATCATGACACCGAGACCGATCGACAGGGAGAAGAACATCTGCCCGGCGGCGTTTTTGAGCACGCGGCCGAAGCCGATTTCCGGATTGCTGAACACGGAGAAGTCGGGGCTGAACATGAACTTGTAGCCCTCGGCCGCGCCGGGCTGGCAGGCGATGTAGAGGATGATGAACACGAGCAGGCAGAACAGCGCCGGCATGCCGACGTTGCAGAACTTCTCGATGCCGCCCTGCACACCGCCGGACACGACGAGGATGTTGAGCAGGATATAGAGCACGAAAAACAGGATCATGCTGTTCGTATCCGTCAGGAAATAGCCGAAAAAGCCCGTGCCCTGACCCGACCAGGCAAACTCACTCCCGCCGAAGATGGCCAGGAAGTAGCCGACGGCGTAGCGCAGGACGATGCCGCCGAGCACGAAGTAAAAGCACATGATGCAAAAGCCGCACACGATGCCCGCGTAACCGAGCCAGGTGTACTTCTTCGACAGGCCGCGGTAGGTGCTCACGGCGCTCTTGCCGCTGCGGCGGCCGAGCGCGAGCTCGCCGAGCATGACCGTCACGCCCACGAGCACGACGAGCACGAGATACAGCAGCAGGAACACGGCGCCGCCGCTCTTGCCCATCTTATACGGGAAGCCCCAGATATTGCCGAGGCCAACGGCCGAGCCGATCGAGGCCATGAGGAAGCCGAAGTTGCTGCCCCAGCCGCCGCGTTTGGATTTGATTTCCGTATCCACGAGATCCCTCCTGTTTTTTCACATTTCTCCCAAAACACCGCACCGAAAGGTGCAGATATGCCATCATTATACCAGACAAACGGCTAATTGCAAGCCGCCGTTACACACTTGACAAATATTTGCGCAAAAACGCGGCCGCCTTTCCAAAGGCGGCCGCGTGGAACAGACTGGAAATCTACGCTGCGGGGGGCAGCGCTCACAGGTCGAGAATGCCAATCAGCACGATGCCGACGACGATCAGCAGCAGCATGAGATAGTGCCGCCATGAGAGCTTCTCACGCAGGAAGATGCGGCTCCAGAGCACGGACGCGGCGCAGTAGGCCGAGATGATGGGCGCGGCGTACATGACGTGGTCCTCGTCCGCGATGGCGTAGATGTACGCGAACTGGCCGGCCGTCTCGAACAGCGCGCCGACGTACTTCGGCCCCTCGCGTTTGGGCAGGAAGCGGTCGTGCCGGATGAACTTGACATACACGAATGACACCACCGCCGCGAACAGAAACGTCAGCTCATAGGCGCAGTTGGCGGCGTCCGGGTCAAGGCGCGTGAGCACGCGGCTGTCGGCAAACGTGCCGGCTGCGTCGAGCAGGCAGTAGGCCACCGGCAGCGCGAGGGCGAGCCAGCTCTTGGCGTAGCGGTAGTTCGAGGCCGCCTGGCGCGCGCGGCGCAGCTCGTCGTCCTCGCGCGACTCGACCACGCCGAGCCCGATCACGCCGGCGCACACGAGCGCGATGGCCAGCAGCACCATCACGCGCATGCCGCCGCTGAGGTCCTCGTCCAGACCGCCGAAGCACAGGTACAGCACGGCCACCACCGCGCCGGAGGCGTTGCAGATCGGCGACGAGATGGACAGCTCGATATAGCGCAGGCCGACATAGCCGAGCGCCATCGACACGATGTACAGCAGCGACACGGGCAGGTACGTCCAGATGACGTGCCACGTCACGCTCACGCCGCCGATGAAGATCTCATACGCCGCGTGCAGGCCCATGACGACGCCGACGGCGATGACCATTTTTAAATGTGCCAGATGATCGTCCGCGTCGCGGCAGCCGATTTTTGAAAACAGATCCGAGCCCGACCAGCACAGCAGGGCAATCAGGGAAAGCCAGAACCACATACTTTATTTTTCCTCCAGTTGATCGAGTGTAACGAGACCGGCGTCCACGAGCTTTTGCAGGCTCATGAGGATGCCGAGCTTTGCGTGATACCACGTCAGGCCGCCCTGAAAATACACGGCGTAGGGCGGGCGGATCGGCCCGTCGGCCGACAGCTCAATAGACGAGCCCTGCACGAACGCGCCGGCGGCCATGATGACCTCCGAATCGTAGCCCGGCATGGCCCAGGGGATGGGGTCGACATAGCTATCCACGGGCGCGGCCGCCTGAATGCCCTTGCAGAAGGCGACCATGCGCTCCGGCGAGCCGAGCTCCACGCACTGGATGATGTCGTGCCGCGGCTCCGCCGCGTTCGGGATGCAGCGAAAGCCCAGCCGCTCATAGACATTTGCTGCGAACACCGCGCCCTTGAGCGCGCCGGCCGTCACGGTCGGCGCGAGGAAAAAGCCCTGATAAAACGCCGGCATGAGCCCGAGGTTCGCGCCGACCTCCTGCCCGAGGCCGGGGGCGCTCAGACGGAAGGCGCAGCGATCGACCACATCCTTGCGGCCGCAGATGTAGCCGCCGATGGGCGCGAGCCCGCCGCCGGGGTTTTTGATGAGCGAGCCCACGATCATGTCCGCGCCGAGGTCGGACGGCTCGATCGTCTCGACGAACTCGCCGTAGCAGTTATCGACCATGCAAATGACGTTTGGGTCGATGCGCTTGCAGAACGCGATCAGCTCGCCGATCTGCTGCACGGAGAACGTCGGCCGCGTGGCGTAGCCCTTCGAGCGCTGGATGGTCACGAGCTTCACGCCGGCGCGCAGCGCCTGCTCGATGGCCGGATAGTCAAAGCCGTAGTCCGGCAGCAGGTCGACCTGCCGGTAGTGCACGCCGTATTCCTTGAGCGAGCAGACGCTCGGGCGGATGCCGATGACCTCCTCGAGCGTGTCATACGGCGCGCCGACGGGGCTGAGCAGCGTGTCGCCGGGCAGGAGGTTGGCGCTGAGCGCCACGGTCAGCGCGTGCGTGCCGCAGGTGATCTGCGGCCGCACGAGCGCGGCCTCGGTGTGGAAGCAGTCGGCATAGACGCGCTCGAGATTGTCGCGCCCGGCGTCGTTGTAGCCGTAGCCCGTGGTGGCGGCAAAGTGCGTCGCGTCGACGCGGTTTTTCTGCATCGCGCCGATGACCTTGCACTGGTTATATTCCGCGACGCGGTCGATCTCGTCGAAGCGCGCGCGCAGACCGGCGAGCACCTCCTCGCCGAAGCGGTGCACCGCCGGCGTGATGCCGAGCGCGGTGTACATGGACTCTGTATTCATCGTTCCTCTCCTTATATCATTCGTCAGATTCGTCGAAAATTTTTGCGGCCACGTCGCGCATGACCTCCGGCCGCGTGACCACGATGCCGCGCACCTCGTCGCCGAGCACGAGCAGCGTGTCCCCCGGCTGGATGCCAAAGACCGTGCGCGCCTCCTTCGGGATCACGATCTGGCCCTTTTCACCGACCTTGACCGTGCCGAAGATGTGCCGGTCGCGGCTCTGGCCGAGCACGTGCTTGCCTCCGGGCATAACCTCGCCTCCTGTTGTGGGGAATTCATACTTTTCCTACTTGTAGGAACAGATGATACCGCACATCGACGGGAAAGTCAACCGCGTCCGGCACAAAAACCGTCCATTCGGCGATTTGCCGGATTTTTTGCGAAAAACGGTTGCGCGCGCCCGGCGCGGGTGCTACGATAAAGACCATCTTAGTGATTGTGGGAGGATGGAGCGATATGCAGCTTCTCGAGCAGCGCATTCTCGCCGAGGGCGAGGTCAAATCCAGCGAGATCCTGAAAGTGGACCGGTTTCTGAACCATCAGATGGACCCGAAGCTGTTTCTGGCGATGGCGGAGGAATGGAAGCGGCTGTTCGACGGCTGCGGCGTGAACAAGCTCGTCACGATCGAGGCCAGCGGCATCGGCATCGCGGCCGTGGCCGGGCTCGTGTTCGACTGTCCGGTCGTGTTCGCCAAGAAAACCAAGAGCCGCAACGTCTCCGACGATGCGTACACGACGGTCGTGCACTCGTTCACGCACGGCAATGACAACACCATCCGCATCTCGCGCGAGTATCTCTCGCCGGACGACCGCGTGCTCGTCATCGACGATTTCCTCGCCAACGGTGCGGCGCTCGACGGGCTCATCACGCTCATCGAGGGTGCGGGCGCGACCGTGGTCGGCGCCGGCATCGCGGTGGAAAAGGCGTTTCAGCCCGGCGGTGCGCGCATCCGCGCGCGCGGCTACCGCGTGGAATCGCTCGCCCGCGTGCAGAGCATGGACCCCGAGACGGGCATCGTGTTCTGCTGAGCGGCGTTGTGCAAATCGACGGGGAAAATGTTTCAAAAGTATGAAATTCGCTCATTTCGACGGTTGACAACCCCGTTCGCCCATGGTAACGTATAAGTGTTCCCGCGCGGCGGGAGCGATCGTAAATAGCAGTCGATATATACCAAAGGATATGGCTTGGCGTTTCTACCCGGCACCGTAAATTGCTGGACTATCGATGGGAAATTCCCCGCGGGAGATGGCCGTACCGGCATCTTCCCGGTTTCACATTGGCAGGAGCGCCGAAAGGTCAGCACCTGCCAATGTTTTTTTGTATCTTCTTTGCGCAAGCAATGCAGATAAATACAAAATTTGATGATTTGAGGGAGAGCTGAGAATGAAAAAGTTCGTTTCGATGCTGCTCGCGCTCGTCATGGTGTTCGCACTGTGCGCCTGCGGCAGCAAGACCGAGGACGGCGACAAAGCCGAGAGCATCAAGGTCGGCTTCATCTGCCTGCATGACGAGAACTCCACCTACGACAAGAACTTCATCGACGCCGCGAAGGCTGCCTGCAAGAACGCCGGCCTGAGCGAGGATCAGTACATCATTAAGACCAACATCCCCGAGGGCCAGGAGTGCTACAACGCCGCGGCCGAACTCGTGGACGCCGGCTGCAACGTCGTCTTCGCCGACAGCTTCGGCCACGAGGACTTCATGATCCAGGCCGCCAAGGATTTCCCGAAGGTGCAGTTCTGCCACGCCACCGGCACCAAGGCCCACACCGAGAAGCTCAGCAACTACCACAATGCGTTCGCCTCCATCTATGAAGGCCGCTACCTCGCCGGCGTCGCTGCCGGTATGAAGCTCAACGAGATGATCGAGGCCGGCAAGTTCACGGCGGACGAGGCCAAGATGGGCTACGTCGGCGCCTTTACCTATGCGGAAGTCATCTCCGGCTACACCTCTTTCTATCTGGGCGCCAAGTCCGTGTGCCCGACCGTGACCATGGACGTCACCTTCACCGGCTCCTGGTACGATGAGGCCCTCGAGAAGGAAGCTGCCAACAAGCTCATCGCCGGCGGCTGCAAGCTCATCAGCCAGCACGCCGACTCCATGGGCGCTCCGACCGCCTGCGAGACGGCCGGCGTCCCGAACGTCTCCTACAACGGCAGCACCGAGTCTGCCTGCCCGAACACCTTCATCGTTTCCTCCCGCATCGACTGGACCCCGTACTATGAGATGGTCATCAAGGCCGTCCAGGACGGCACCTCGCTCGATTCCGACTGGACCGGCACCCTCAAGACCGGCTCCGTCGTGCTGACCGATGTCAACGAGAAGGTCGCCGCCAAGGGCACTGCCGAGAAGATTGCCGAAGTCACCAAGCAGCTCGAGGACGGCACCCTGCACGTCTTTGACACCTCCACCTTCACCGTTAAGGGCGAGACCCTGACCAGCTACATGGCCGATGTTGACACCGACGCCGACAACGCCGGCGACACCGAGGCCATCAGCGACGGTTACTTCCACGAGTCCGAGTTCCGCGCCGCTCCGTACTTCAATGTGCAGATCGACGGCATCAACCTGCTCGACCAGAACTTTGGCAGCTGATATCTGAATCTACCGCAGAGGGAAGGCCTGTCAACCCGGGCCTTCCCTCATATGTACTTTAAAGCGCGCCGCCGTCGTGCGGCGTCTGCCGCCATTTCGGGAGGGACACCATATTGGACAACAAGATCGCAGCGGTCAAAATGCGCGACATTACCAAGCGCTTCGGCTCCGTCGTCGCCAATGACCGCGTCTGGCTCGATATCTACCGGGGCGAGATCCTGGCGCTGCTCGGCGAAAACGGCAGCGGCAAGACCACGCTCATGAACATGCTCTCGGGCATTTACTTCCCCGACGAGGGACAGATCCTCATCGACGGCGAGGAGGTCGTCATCCGCTCCCCGCGCGATGCCTACCGCTACGGCATCGGCATGATCCACCAGCACTTCAAGCTGGTCGACGTCTTCACCGCCGCTGAGAACATCACGCTCGGCCTCGATGAAAAGCTCGATCTCAAGGCCACGGCCGCGCGCATCCGCAGCATCTGCGAGCGCTACGGCTTCGACCTCGACCCGAACCAGAAGATCTACGATATGTCCGTGTCCCAGAAGCAGACGGTCGAGATCGTCAAGGCGCTCTACCGCGGTGCGGACATCCTCATCCTCGACGAGCCGACCGCCGTGCTCACCCCGCAGGAGACGGACAAGCTCTTCGCCGTCCTGCGCAGCATGCGCGACGACGGCAAGGCCATCGTCATCATCACGCACAAGATGCACGAGGTCGAGACGCTCAGCGACCGCGTGGCCGTGCTGCGCCACGGCCAGTTCGTGGGCGACATGCTCACGAAGGACACCAACGCGCAGGAAATGACGAACATGATGGTCGGCCACGCCGTGACGCTCAATATTGCCCGGCCCGACCCCGTCGACCCCAAGCCGCGCATCGAGGTCAAAAACCTCACCGTGCGCAGCATCGACGGCATCGTCAAGCTCGACGACGTGTCCTTCACCGCCAACTCCGGCGAGATCCTCGGCATCGCGGGCATCTCCGGCTGCGGCCAGAAGGAGCTGCTCGAGGCCATCGCCGGCCTGCAGCCGACCGAAAACGGCAGCATCTGCTACGTCGAGGACGACGGCACGCGCGAGGAACTGCTCGGCAAAGATCCGCTGAGCATCGCCGAGATGGGCGTGGCGCTGTCCTTTGTGCCGGAGGACCGCCTCGGCATGGGCCTTGTCGGCAACATGGACCTGTCGGACAACATGATGCTCCGCTCCTTCCGCAAGGGCCGCGGCATCCTCACCGACCGCAAGTCGCCGCGCAAGCTGGCCGAGACCGTCGTCGAGGAACTCGACGTCAACACTCCGGGCGTGACCACGCCGGTGCGCCGCCTGAGCGGCGGCAACGTGCAGAAGGTGCTCGTCGGCCGCGAGATCGCCTCCGCCCCCACCGTGCTGCTCACGGCCTATGCCGTGCGCGGCCTGGACATCAACGCATCCTACACGATCTATGACCTCATCAACCGGCAGAAGGAGCGCGGCGTCGCCGTGATCTACGTCGGCGAGGATCTCGACGTGCTGCTCGAGCTGGCCGACCGCATCCTCGTGCTCTGCGGCGGCAAGGTCAGCGGCATCGTCCCCGGCCGCGGCGCCACGAAGCGCGACGTCGGCATGATGATGACGCAGTTGGGAGGGAACGAAGCCCATGCATAACAAAGTCCGGGAACCGCTGTTCCACATCGTCAAGCGCGACACGCTGCCCTGGTATCAGGCCTGGGGCATCCGCGCGGTCGCCATCGTGCTGGCGCTGCTGCTGTGCGCGCTCATCACGACGCTGTGCACCCACCTCAACCCCATCAAGGTGTTCGGCACCATGTTCGGCGGCGCGTTCGGCTCGCCGCGAAAGATCTGGATCCTGGGGCAGAACCTCGCCATCCTGCTGTGCATTTCGCTGGCCGTGACGCCCGCGTTCAAGATGCGCTTCTGGAACATCGGCGCCGAGGGCCAGGTGCTCGCCGGCGGCCTCGCCGCCGCGGCGTGCATGATCTGCCTCGGTGACAAGCTGCCCAACGGCCTGCTCATCGTGCTCATCGTGATCGCCGGCATCCTTGCGGGCGCGGTCTGGGCCGTCATCCCCGCCATCTTCAAGGCCAAGTGGAACACGAACGAGACGCTCTTCACCCTCATGATGAACTACGTTGCCACGCAGCTCGTGGCCTATTTCATCATCGTCTGGGAGTCGCCGAAGGGCTCGGGCAAGGTCGGCATCATCAACCAGAGCACCGAGGCCGGCTGGCTGCCGCAGATCGGCGGCTACAAGTACCTGCTGACGATCCTCGTCGTCGCGGTGCTGACCGTGCTCGTCTATGTCTACCTCAACTACAGCAAGCACGGCTATGAGATCTCCGTCGTCGGCGAGAGCGAGCGCACCGCCCGCTACGTCGGCATCAAGGTCGGCAAGGTCATCGTGCGCACGATGCTGCTGTCCGGCGCGCTGTGCGGCATCGCGGGCGTGCTGCTCGTGTCCGGCACGGATCACACGATCACGACCACCATCGCCGGCGGGCAGGGCTTCACGGCCGTCATGGTCTCGTGGCTGGCAAAGTTCAACCCCATCAGTATGATCCTCACGAGCTTCCTGCTCGTGTTCCTCGACCGCGGCGCGGGCGAGATCTCGACCGTGTTCGGGCTCAACCAGTCGTTCGCTGATATCCTCAGCGGCATCATCATTTTCTTCATCATCGGCTGTGAGTTTTTCATCACCTACCGGCTGAGCTTCCGCAAGCCGGCGAAGAAGGAGGCGGCGGAGCATGTTTGATTTTGTGTCCTTTATCCCCCGCGCCATCGTACAGGGTATCCCGCTGCTGTTCGGCAGCACCGGCGAAACGCTCACCGAAAAGTCCGGCAACCTGAACCTCGGCATCGCGGGCATCATGTATGTCGGCGGCATCAGCGGCGTCATCGGTGCGTTCCTGTATGAACAGGCGGCCGGCGGAGCCGCCGGGATGAACGGCTTTTTCGCCATCATGATCCCGCTGCTGTCGTGCCTGCTCGGCTCGCTGCTCATGGGACTGCTGTACTGCTTTCTCACCGTCACGCTGCGCGCCAACCAGAACGTCACCGGCCTTGCCATGACGACGTTCGGCGTCGGCTTCGGCAACTTCATGGGCGGCTCGCTCATCAAGCTTACCGGCAGCGAGGTGCCGTCCATCGCGCTCTCGGCCACGAACAGCTACTTTTCCAAGTCGCTGCCGCTTGCCGATAAGCTCGGCTGGTTCGGCCAGATCTTCCTGTCCTACGGCTTTCTCGCCTACCTCGCCGTGGCCATCGCGCTCATCGCGGCCTACGTGCTCAAGCACACGCGCGTGGGTCTGCACCTGCGCTCCGTCGGCGAAAATCCGCAGACGGCCGACGCCGCCGGCATCAACGTCAAGAAATATAAGTATGTCGCCACCTGCGTCGGCAGCATGATCGCCGGCCTCGGCGGATTGTACTACGTCATGGACTACGCCTGCGGCGTCTGGTCCAACGACGCCTTCGGCGACCGCGGCTGGCTCGCCATCGCGCTCGTCATCTTCACGGTCTGGAAGCCAAACATCGGCGTGCTCGCGTCATTCCTCTTTGGCGGCCTGTACATCCTGCACATCTTCCTGCCGAGCGGCACGAACCTCGCCGTCAAGGAACTGTACAAGATGATCCCCTATGTCGTCACGATCATCGTGCTCATCATCACGAGCGTGCGTTCCAAGCGCGAAAATCAGCCCCCCGCAAGCCTCGGCCTGCCGTATTTCCGAGAAGAACGGTAAGTACGGGTGCAGCGGAAACAGAGAGATCAAAAAACAGGAGAGCAGACCGCTCTCCTGTTTTTTTCATGCCTGCTGCCTGCGCGTTTCGCTGCGCAGAGGATGCGGCGTTTGCCGCCGGGCTCATGTGTTTCTTTCCAGCTCCGCCTCGATCTCCGCCAGCACCGCGCTTGGCCGCATATGCAGCGCCTCGCCGATGCGGTAAAAGGTCTCCAGCGTCGGTTTGCGTTCCCCGCGCTCAATGGCGCTCAAATGCGTCCTGCCGATCCCGGCGAGACCGCTCACGATCTCCTGCGACAGCCCGCGCTCCTCCCGCAGCCGCTGCAGCACGCTGCCAACCACTTTTGCATCCAGCATCGTCCATGCTCCCTTCACTGTTTTTGCTTTCAGTGTAGAGAGAAATTCTGCAGATTATGAATACATATGTTGTCATTTGAACACAAATGTGTTATTATAGGTTTGGAAGTTTCCGCGATTTTCCGAAATTGACCGGAAACAGCCAAATTCGCCGGGCGCAGGGAAGAGAGAAACGCCCCGTTTTCCAACGTTTGTTTGGAAGAACAGGCCGGCGGCACCATGCCGCGCGGACAGAAAGATAAACCGAAAGGAGAACAGGAACATGAAATGCAGTCATTGCGGTGCAGAATTTGAGGGCAATTTCTGCACGGCCTGCGGCGCGAAGGCAGAGCCGTGCCCGCAGCCGTCGCCAGAGATCCCGACAGACCGCCCGAGATCTCAAAAACCGAAGAAACCGATTTACAAGAAGTGGTGGTTTTACGTGATCGTCGCTGTGGTCGTGATCGCGATCGCCGGCAGGATCTCCGGAGGCAGCAAGTCGGAAAAAATAGATTGGGACGATATGGTCCTGGGCGCGCAGCTGCCGCAGCCGCCTGCGAAGAAAGGTCAGATCCATACGAACACAGCCGATGAGCTGTGGGTCGATATCGAAAAGATCTCCGACAAGCAGTATGCGGACTATGTGCAGGCGTGTCAGACGGTTGGGTTCACGGTGGATGCGGAGTCCAATTCCTCGTCGTTCAGCGCTTACAACGCTGAGGGATACAAGCTGGAGCTGAGCTATTACGGAAACAGGGAGGGATTGTCTATCCGGCTGGAAAAGCCGATGGAGATGGGCCCCATCACCTGGCCGGACAGCGAGGCCGGCCGACAGCTGCCCGCACCCAAATCCCTGACCGGCAAATTCTCTTTTGAGTATGATGACAATTTCTTCGTTTACATCGGCGGCACGAGCAGAGACGATTACAACGCCTATGTCAGCGCCTGCCGGGATAAGGGCTTTACGGTCGACTACAATAAGGGCGACAACTATTATCGTGCCAATAACGACGCGGGGTGGCAAGTCTCGATCGATTATGAGGGCAACCAGATCATGAGCATTCGTATAGACGCGCCGGACACGAGCGCGGGCAGCACGACTTCCGAGCCGTCGCCGGATTCCTCCACGTCATCCGCAACGGCGCAAAACGATGGCAAGCTCGTCAACGGCATGCGCAAGGATTTCAAAGAAGCCATGGACAGCTATGAGGCCTTTATGAACGAATATGTCGCGTTCATGAAAAAATACAACGCGAATCCGAACGATCCCACGCTGATGGCGGATTACGCACGCTACATGAGCAAGTATGCGGATGCGTGCGAGAAATTCAATAAGTGGGAAAGCGCGGACATGAACGACGCAGAGACCGCGTACTATATCGACGTGCAGGCGCGCGTCAGCAAAAAGCTGCTGGAAGCGGCGGGCTGACGGACAGCGTTGGCGCACCGTCCAAAGCGAAAAAATCCCCCGGAACAGATGTTCCGGGGGATTTTTGCACAGGGAGCGGTCATCCCTGTTTGCCGTTTGCGCCGGCGCAGGCGGGCTCAGCCTTGCCCACTTTCTCCTTGCGGTGCGGCAGCACGGCAGCCACGGCGCCGAAGAGCACCGACGGCAGCACCCACGCGAAGCCCAGCTCAAACAGCGGCAGCTTGTGCAGGAACGTGAGCGGCACACCATAGCCGTCGAGCGTGCACAGCACGCTCATGAGCAGCGCGCCGACGACCGCGCCGCGACTGATGCGGTCGGGCAGCCGCGGCACGACAAGCGAAATGAAAATGAGGACGAGGGTAGGCGGATAGACGACATCCAGCACCGGTGCGGCGATGGCCACGATGCGGTCGAGACCGAGGTTCGACACGACGGCACTGAACACGCAGATGACGATGACAAACACTTTGTACGGCACTTTGCCGCGGCAGAGCTTGGCAAAATACGCGGCGGCGGAGCTGGTGAGCGCCACGGCCGTCGTGACGCACGCGAGGCCGACGACGATGCCGAAGATGATCATGCCGGTCTTGCCCATGAGGGCCTCAACGATGGCCATGACGAGCTGTGCGCGGCCAATCTCGTTGGTATACTGCGCGGAAACGGTGGCGCCGAGATAGGCAAGGCCCATATAGACCGCCAGCAGCAGCACGCACGCGAGAATGGACGACCCGCTCATGATGCGGAATTTCTTGCCGGATTCAGTATAGCCCTTGTCGACCACGCTCTGCAGCACGAGAATGCCGAACGGCAGCGCGGCGAGCGCGTCCATGGTCTGGTAGCCGGCCTTGACGCCGGTGACGACGGCGCTGTCGATCTGCGCCTCGGACGCGATCGTGCCGAGCGGCGTGACGATGCCTTTGATGATGATGGCCGCAAGGCCGACGAGCAGCAGCGGCGTGAGCACCTTGCCCACGATGTCCACCACGGCGGACTCGCGGATGCACAGCGCGAGGATGAGTGCGAAAAACAGCACCGAGAACACCACGGCGGACACGCCGGGCAGGTTCGGGGCGATGGCCATTTCAAACGTGCTGGCCGACGTGCGCGGGATGGCGACCATGGGGCCGACGCACAGAATGATCGCGCACATGAGGATCTCCGACGGCACACAGCCGACGCGCTGGAGCACGGCCTCGCTGCTGCCGACACGCAGCAGCGCGAACATGGCGGCGAGCGCAAGCCCGATGTCCGCGATAAAATACGCGCTGAATCCGGCCAGCCACTGCGGGCCGGACTCCATGCCCAGGTACGGCGGGAAGATCACATTCCCGGCGCCGAAGAACATGGAAAACAGTGCGAAACCGACAACGATGATGTCGCGTGCCGCCCGATTTTTCGTCTCTTTCATGTTTTCTCTCCTTTTGCCGTCCGGGCGCGGACGACAGCTTTCAATTTCCAAATATAGCGTATCATTCTTTTTGATAAATGAGAAACGAGAGTTGTTCATGGGGATATGAAAAAAGCAAATGACATGGGTCAGAAAATTTTATTGGTTGAGTTGAACAAATTCGTGGTATTATGAAAAAAGAATGATAAAAAGGAGGCAGCGTATGGACGACGGAAAACTGCGGGCATTGCTTACGGCGGTGGAATGCGGCAGCTTCAGCAAGGCGGCGGCCCAGCTTGGCTACACGCAGTCCGCCATGACGCACCTGGTCAACAAACTGGAGGCTGAAGTCGGCTGTACGCTGCTCGAGCGCGACAGTCAGGGCATCCGCCTGACGGACGCGGGCAAGCAGCTGCTGCCTTATATTCAAAATGTGATCTGCGCGTGCGACACGCTCCTGCAGGAGGCCGCCGAGCAGAATGACCCGCGCACGCGCACGCTGCGCATCGGCTGCTTTGCGAGCATTGCCCGCGCGCATCTGCCGGAGCTGCTGCGCGCCTTCCGCGGGCTGCACCCGGAAATTAAAATGGACGTGCTCGTGCGCGGTGATGAGCTGCCTGCCGCGCTCGCAAGCGGGGAGATCCAGCTCGCCCTCGTGGACGAGGCGCGCGCGCAGGGCTTTGACTTTCTGCCGCTGGCGGACACGCCGCTCGTGGCCGTCGTGCCGCCGGACTTCCCGTGGGAGGGGGAGACCATCCCGCTCGAGCGGCTGCTGCGCGAGCCGTTTCTCTCGAGCCCGGACCAGTACATCGAGCCGTTTCTCCCGCCGGACACCCCGCGGCTGGAGGTCACGGCGTCGGACGACGGGGCGATCCTGTCCATGGTCGCCGGCGGCCTCGGCGTGTCGGTGCTGTCGTCGTTTTCCCTCGTCGGGTACGAGGGGCAGGTGCGGGTGCTCCAGCTGGAGAAACCCATCGCGCTGCGGCTCGGCGCGGCGGTCAAGTCCGTGAACACCATCGGCACGTCGGCGCGAATGTTCCTGACGTTCCTGCGCGAATACTACGGCAAAGACGATACGCAGTGACGCGGTAAGACGCGGTAATGAAATAGCAAGAGCGGCCCGCACCGGATGGTGCGGGCCGCTTGCGCTGTGGAAACGGGAACATGATGCGTGAAACGATGCAGGTGCGCTCGGGCTCAGTCCGAGAGTTTGCGCACGGCCTCGTGCGCGTCGCCGACGGCAAAGAGGATCTTGCGCGGCTGCTGCGCGTCGCCGAGGACCGTCACAGGGGCGACGGCTTCAAACGCGGCCGCGGCCTGCGCCGTCGGGGCAAAGCCCAGCGCCAGCAGCACCGTGTCGCACGCGATCTGCTGCTGCTCGTGCGCGTGCTCGACCGTGACGCTGCACGTGAACGCATCGCCGTCGATGCGCACGAGCTTCGTCGCGGGGCGGAAATCCACGTTCGAGCGCGCCATGTAGTCGCGCATGAGCATGTCGTTCATCTTGAAGCCCGGCTCCGACGGGATGGTCTTGGCCATGTCGATGCACGTCACGTGCTTGCCCCACATGTCCATCTGCAGCGCCGTCTCGACGCCGAC
The DNA here is from genome assembly GCA_000432375.1 of Firmicutes bacterium CAG:103. GTDB lineage: Bacteria > Bacillota > Clostridia > Oscillospirales > Oscillospiraceae > CAG-103. The sequence continues at coordinate 9,631 of HF985750.1, read as the reverse complement.
GAGTCCGCCGCCGATCACGACGACGCGCTCGCCCACATCACAGCAGTCGCACAGGGCCTCGGTCGCAAGGTACACCTTCGGGCAGTCGAGCCCCGGGATGGCCTTCGGCGCGATGGGCCGGCCGCCGGCCGCCCAGAGGATGTGGTCAGGCGCATAGGCCGCAGCGAGCTCCGGCGTCGCCGTGGTGTAAAAGCGCACGGGGATGTCGTGCACGAGCAGCTCGCGCTCGAAGTAGCGGATCATGCGGTGCATGTCGCGCTTGAAAAACGGCTTGCAGGCGCACAGAGCGTTGCCACCGATGTGGCCGCCCGCCTCCCAGATCTCGACCGAATGGCCGGCCTGTTTGGCATAGAGCGCCGCCATGCAGCCGGCAGGGCCGGCGCCGACGACGAGGATCTTTTTCGGGTGGGCAGCCGGCGGAATGTCGATGCTGCCGTCCTCGTGGCCGCAGCGCGGGTTGAGCGCGCAGGTCGCCGTCTCGCCGTTGTAGACGCGGGCGATGCAGCCCTCGTTGCAGGAGATGCACGGGCGGATCGTGTCCGGCCGGCCGGCCAGCACCTTGTTCGGCAGGTCGGGGTCGGCGAGCAGGCCGCGGCCGATGACCGCGATGTCGCACACGCCGTCGCGCAGGGCAGCCTCCGCCTTGTCCACGTCGCCGAAGCGGCCGTGCGTCATGACCGGCACATCGACCACGCTGCGGATGATCTTGGCCGAGCGCGACTGCAGCGTCATCTGCTGCATGCCGGCGGGCGGCATGGCGTTGGGCCAGTTTTCATGGCAGCCGGCGTCCACGTGCAGTGCGTCCGCTCCGGCGGCGACGATCAGCTTTGCCAGCTCGATGCCCTCGTCGATGGCGCGGTAGCCCTCGCCGTCCATGTAGTGGTCCGGCGTGAACTTGACGATGACGGGGAAGTCCGCACCGCCCTCTTCCTTGCAGATGGCGATGAGCTCGGTGAGAAAGCGCGCGCGGTTTTCCAGACTGCCGCCGTAGGCGTCGGTGCGCGTGTTCCAGCGACGGGTCAGAAACTGGTCGGTCAGATAGCCGCCGTAGGCGTGGATGCCCACACAGTCGGCCCCGCTGCGCAGCGCGATCTGCACGCTGCGGCGGAAATCTTCCTCCAGCTCGTGGATCTCATCGATCGTCAGCGCGTGGCAGCGCATACGCGGCACGTGCATCCACGGGCAGGCGGACGCGCTGATGGGCACCTTATAGCGCACGGACGGCCCGCCGATGCGCCCGTCGCCGGGCTGAATCTGCGCTGCGAGCTTGCAGCCGCAGGCGTGGCAGCGCTCGGCCAGGCCGCGGAACAGCGGCGCGGTCTCGTCGTTGAGGTAGATGGAGTGCTCGCCGGACTCGAACGCGAGCGAGGCGCGGATGTTGCAGAACACCATGGCCGCGCCGCCCTCGGCGCGCGCGGCAAAGTACGCCACCGAGGCGGGGGTCAGGTTGCCGACCGTGACGCCCATCGGCGCCATGACCATGCGGTTTTTAAGTTCCATGCGGCCGATTCGGATCGGCCGGGACAGAATAGAAGCCATAATTGCATCGTGCTCCTTGGATCACTTCTGCACGGCCCAGCCGCCGTCGACCGGCAGGCAGACGCCGTTGATGTACTTGGCCTCGTCCGAGCACAGGTACACGACCGCCCAGGCCGCATCCTCCGGCATGCCGACATAGGGCATCGGCGTCGTGGCCTCAAAGTGCTCGCGGTACATGTCCCAGACCTTCTCCTGCTTGGGCACCCAGACGTAGTTCGGGGCGAGGCAGTTGAAGCGGATGCCGTACTTCTTGCTGACCTGGTTGACCATGTTCTGCGTGGCCAGCTTGATGCACGCCTTCGAGAACGGATAGCCCTGCACGGCCGAGCCGTTGTAGGCCAGCGCCGTCGAGGACGAGAAGTTCAGGAAGCTGCCGCGGATCTTCTTTTTCATCATGTAGCGCAGCACCGTCTGGTAAGAATAGAGCATGGAGTCGATGTTCACGCGCATGACGTCCTCGATCATCTCGGACGTGATGTGCGCCCAGTCGTGCGTCGGGGGCGAGAACGCCGCCGCGCCGTTGACGACCGTGTCGATGCGGCCGTACTTTGCGTCGGCCAGCTTCTTGAGCTGCACCCAGGTGTCGCGCTGCGCCACGTCGGCCACGACCGCGATGCTCTCGCCGCCGTTGGCGTTGATCTCGGCGCTGAACTGCTCGACCTGCGGGTCGATATCGACCATGACGACCTTCGCGCCCTCCTGGCAGAAGAGCTCGGACGCCTTGTGGCAGATGCCGCCGGCAGCGCCCGTGATGATGGCCACTTTTCCTTTGAGTCTATCCATTATTTTGTCCTCCTCAGTTTGCCGTCGAGCAGACGGTAGGTCAGGCGCAGCGTCTGGATGCGCCAGCGATCGTCGTCACATTTGACCAGGTCGTCCACATACAGGCCGTAGCCGGAGTAGGTCTGGCCGTTGTCCTTATAGGTGTGGTAGTCATGCATTTTGGTCAGCAGCTGCGCGCTGCGCGGACCGGTGAAGTGCACGATCTGGTTGTAGCCGAAGTGCATCGGCACCATGTCGTCGCCGCAGGTGCTGCGGTTCTGGGCCACCTGCGCGTCACGGTCGCGGAAGCCGGGGCGGCCGCTCCAGAAAGTGCGGAAGCCCGTCTCCGTGAACACGTCCGGCATGAGGTCGAACTCCTGGTTGTCAATGCACCAGAAATAGCGGTTCTTGGCCGCGAGGATCGCGGGGATCTCCGCGAGCTGCTCCGGTGTGTAGGGCAGGCCCGCGTCGGCGATGATCGCGCGTGCCAGCTCTTTGATCTTGCGATCGGCATCGATGGTCAAGTGCAGTCCCTCCTTTGAAGCTGTCATGCTTGGGTCGATTCGTTGTCCGTTCCGGCAGGCAGCCGGCGCCGCGCGGCGCTGACTCGGGAAACGCCTCCGGAGATCGTCAATATCTTATCACACGTTTTTCGCCCTGCACAGTGCATCCGCTGGATGCAGATTGCTTTTCGTGCATAAAAATTGCCTAAACTTGACAAAGCGTTTTTGCGCGGTCATATTGAAAAAATCACGCAGCCGCGCGATTTTTTGCATCCGGACTTGCCAGCACGGCGCGCAGCGCGTATACTGGACGGGAAAGATGCGTGACTTTTTCGTCACTGAGTCAAGAAATGCGCACGCGAGGAGGCGAGGATATGACGTTCGGGCGCACCCTTCAGGAGCTGACACGGCTGTGCGGTGTCAAGCGCTGCAACCTTGCCGACGCGCTCGGCTATGACCCGTCGTACATCAGCCGGTGGATCAACGGCGTCAAGCACCCGTCGCTGCGCAGCAACGATGCGCTGCCCGCGCAGATCGCCGCCTATCTGACCGCCAACGCCGCGCCGGATGTGCGCGCGCGCATTGCCGGGCAGTTTGACCTGCGCTGTGATGCGGCCGACGATGCCGGCTTTTCGGCGGCGCTGGCGTCCCTGCTGGCCGACACGATCGCGGCCGACCGGGCGGCCGGCCCCGAGCGGCCGCAGCCGACCGGCGCGGAAAATGCCGGCCTGAGCCCGGTCAAGGACATCGCGCTCTTCCCCGAGGGCATCTTCATGGCGCTGCAGCAGGCGCCATCCTCGGCGCGGCTGGACATGATCTGTACGATGCCGATCCACATTCAGTTCAAGAACAACGACGCCTTTTTCCGCCGCGTGCGCGGCATCCTCTCGGCGGGCACGGCGCTGCGCGTGGTGCAGTTCGTGGACATGGAGGATGTCTCCGCGCGCACGGACAGCTTCTGCCGCTCGCTCTGCTATCTGATGGGGCTGGGGAAGCAGATCCGGTACGAATTTTACGAATTTCGCGCCAGCCGCACAGGGTATGTCTACCTCATCCGCGACGCGCTCATGCTGCAGTACCTGCGCGAGCCGTTCTCGCGCGAGGTATACCTGCTCGAGACGGCGGACCCCGCGCTCGTCGGGCGCTACTGCGCTGCGGCCGATGCCTACATCCGCGACCGGCTGCCGCTCGCGCAGGCGCCGAACCTGCAGCAGCTTCGCCGCCAGCAGTATTTCCTCGATTACTTCACCCAGCCGCACGGCCGATGCCTGCTGCGGCATATGCAGCCGTTTTTCCTGCCGGAGCCGCTGCGGGAGCGGTTTCTGTCCCGGCACCCCGAGCTGCGGCAGGAGCTGCAGCTGTTTCTCGGCAGCGCGGAGTTTTTCGAGACGATCTTCCTCTACCAGCTCGCGCTCGTGGACTATATTTATACCGGGCGGCTGCACTTTCTCGGCACGGTCATCGACGTGCCGCCCGAGGCGCGGCGCGAGCATCTGCGCAGCATGATCGAGCAGCTGCGCCGGACGCCGGAGCGGCTGTGCATCCTGTGCACGCAAAACCGCGTCTGCAATTACGACGACCTGTCGGTGTCCGTGTTCGTCAACCAGCACGCCGCCTTCGTGCTCGACGGCGCATCCGGCGGCGCGCAGCCGGCCTACACCGTCAGCTCCGGCGCGATGGTGCACCAGCTCAATGTCTGGATGGATCATTTCCGCAAGCTCCCGGCCGCGCAGCGGCTGACCGGGCAGGACGCCATCGACTACCTCACCCGCTGTATGCGCCTATTGTGAGCCGCGGCGTACCGATCGACAAGGAGGAAGCACCATGCGCAACACCACACTCTGCTATATCGAGCGCGGGGAGCAGTATCTCATGCTGCACCGCGTGAAGAAGGAACACGACCTCAACCACGACAAATGGGTCGGCATCGGCGGCAAGTTCGAGCGTGACGAGACGCCGGACGAGTGCCTCCTGCGCGAGGCGCAGGAGGAGACCGGCCTGACGCTGACCGACTGGCGCTGCCGCGGCGTGGTGACGTTTTTGTCCGACGAGTGGGAGGGGGAATACATGTACCTCTTCACGGCGACGGGCTTCACCGGCACGCTGCGCGAATGCGACGAGGGGGATCTCGAGTGGGTGGACAAGGCTGCCGTGCCGTCGCTGCCGTTGTGGGCGGGCGACAAAATTTTCTTCCGCCTGCTGGCGGAGGACGCGCCGTTTTTCCTGCTCAAGCTGCGCTATCGGGGCGACACGCTCGTCGAGGCCGTGCTCAACGGTGCGCCGGTCGCGCTTTGAAAAGCCAATTCATGACAGGGGAGAACCATATATGAGACGCAAAAAACAGATCCAGGCCATGCAGCAGGAGCTCGCGCTCCTGCGCCAGACCATCGACAGCGGCAAGGAGCTGGCCGCGCTGGCCACAAACACCGCGCAGCAGCTCAAAAAGCCGAGCATCAAGACCGTTGCCGTGCAGCTGATGCGCTCACCGCGCTTCCGCCGCACCGTGCTCATCGTGGGCGGGGCCGCCGCCGTCGGCACGATCGGCGCTGTCGCCGCGCGCTACCGGTTTTACCAGACCATCGTCGCGCAGGAAGTGGAAAAGGCGCTCAAGCCCGTGCATGCCCAGCTCGACGACCTGCAGGCGACCGTGGACGCCATGGCCGAGGCCGAGGGCATCGAGCCGGAAAAGACCCGCAAGGGGAAAAAGCACCGCCGCTGAGGCGCTGCGGCACAACGCAAAAAGCTCCGTTTCCAGACCGGAAACGGAGCTTTTGTCCTGTTCTTTTTTTGTACTGTATGCCGCTTCTGCCGCTGGCGGCAGGAGCGGCGATACAAAGGAAAAAACAAAAAAGTCTTGCAATCCCAAGGATTACAAGACTTTTTCATGGCACGCCGTGAGGGATTCGAACCCCCGGCCTTCTGGTCCGTAGCCAGACGCTCTATCCAGCTGAGCTAACGGCGCTTAGTGCGCTCCTAACGCGCCTAAGTATAGTAGCATAGCCCGGCCGGAATTGCAAGCCCTTTTTCAAAAAAGTTTTCCTTTTTTGCGTTTTTACCAGCCCATCGTATCGCGGATGGTGTCCGTCACATCGCTGACCGTGCGCACCGCGTCTGCCACGATATTGTTCGTGCGCTTTTTCTGCGGGTGCATCATCCAGCCCGCCGCCGTGCCGACCGCCATGCCGACACCCATGCCGATGCTCATGCCCTTGGCAAACTGCATTGCGTTCATTTTGCTGTCTCCTTTCACGTTCCTGCCTCCCTTCGCAGCTGCACTGCTGCGCGGATAGTATGTGCGCGGGCGCGCGGGAGTATGAAATCTGCGCCGCGCCAGTTTCTGGATTGATTCCCCGCCGCCGTCGGTGGTATACTATTTTTATTATCTTATCAAATTTTCTTCCGATCACATGGGAGGGACTGTTATGATCTTGCGCATTCTGGCCGTGGGCGACGTTGTGGGCGCGCCCGGCCTGACGTTCCTGACTGAGCGCCTGCGCGCGTTTCAGGAGCAGGAACACATTGATTTCACCGTCGTCAACGGCGAAAACGCCAACGTTGTCGGCGTGACGCCGAAGCAAGCCGACGCGATCTTCGCCGCCGGGGCCGACGTCATCACGCTCGGCAACCACACGTGGACGCGCTACGAACTGCAGCCGTATCTCGAGCAGAAAAAGCGCATCCTGCGCCCGGCCAACTTCGCGCCGCAGTGCCCGGGGCGCGGCTGGGGCGAATATTCCGTGCGCGGCGGGCCGATCTGCGTCATCAACCTCATGGGGCGCTTCACGCTCGACGCGAACACGGATAATCCCTTCCTCGTCGCGGACGACATCCTCGACCAGACGCAGGCGAAGATCGTCCTCGTGGACATGCACGCCGAGGCCACGAGCGAAAAGCGCGCCATGGGCTTTTATCTTGACGGGCGCGTGACGGCCGCCTGGGGCACGCACACGCACGTGCAGACGTCCGACGCTGAGGTGCTGCCCGAGGGCACGGGCTACCTGACCGACCTTGGCATGACGGGCCCGGCCAACGCCGTGCTCGGCATCGCGCCGGAGCAGTCGATCGGCAAGTTCCTCGGCGACCCGCCGCGGCGCTATGAGGCCGCCATGGGCGCGGCCAAGCTCGAGGGCGCGATCTTCGAGGTCGACAGCGACACCGGCCGCTGCCGCGACGTGCAGCTGGTGCGCCTGAGATGAGCGTGCGCATCCTGCACGCGGCGGATCTGCATCTCGACTCGCCGTTTGAGGCGCTCACGCTCGCGCAGGCGGCGCAGCGCCGCCGGGAGCAGCGCAGCCTGCTGCGCGCTCTGCCGGAGCTGGCGCAGGCGCACGGGGCGCAGATCATCCTGCTCGCGGGCGACCTGCTCGACAGCGCGAGCCCCTATCCCGAGACGGCCAAGGCGCTCGCCGAGACGTTTGCCGGCTGCGCTTCGGAGGTGTTTCTCGCGCCCGGCAACCACGACTATTACAGCGCGGGCGCGCCGTATGCGCGCCTGACGTTCCCTGAAAACGTACATATCTTCCGCTCGCCGCGCATCGAGGCGGTCACGCTGCCGGAGCTGGGCGTGCGCGTCTGGGGCGCGGCGTTCACCGACAGCCGCTGCCCCGGTCTGCTGCGGGGCTTTTCCGTGCCGAAGCAGGCGGGGCTGCTCAACGTGCTCTGCCTGCACGGCGAGGTGGGCAATCCCGCGTCCGCCTACAACCCCGTGTCGGCCGCGGAGCTGGCTGCCAGCGGGCTGGACTATGCCGCCTTCGGCCACGTGCACCGCTTCGGCGGCGTGCAGCGCGCCGGTGGCACGGTGTACGCCTGGCCGGGCTGCATGGAGGGCCGTGGCTTTGACGAGACGGGGGAAAAGGGCGTGCTGCTCGTGGACGTCGCTGCGGGCGACGTGCAGGCGCGATTCCTGCCCGTGCCCGGGCGGCGGTATGAGATCCTGCGCGTGGACGTCACGGACACGGACCCCGTGCAGGCGGCGCTTGCGGCGCTGCCGGAGGGGGCTGCGCGCAATATTTACCGCATCGTGCTCACGGGCGAGACCGACCGCGCGCCGAACCCCGCCGCGCTGCGCGCGGCGCTCGAGGGGCGGGTGTTCGCGCTGCAGCTGCGCGATGAGACGCGCGCGCGCCGGGATCTCTGGGCGCGGGCGGGCGAGGGCACGCTGCGCGGGCAGTTTCTGGCCCAACTGAAGCAACAATACGACGCCGCGGACTCTGACCGCGCGCGTGAGACCATTGTCATGGCCGCGCGCTGGGGGCTTGCGGCACTGGACCACGACGAGGAGGTGGTGACGCTGTGATCATCCGGCATATGCAGGGCACGTTCGGCACGCTCGACGGCGAGCAGCTGCGGCTCGACACGGGCCTGAATATCATCTACGCGCCGAATGAGAGCGGCAAGAGCACGTGGTGCGCGTTTCTGCGCGCCATGCTCTACGGGATCGACACGTCCCAGCGCGCGCGCGCCGGGTTCGTGCCCGACAAGCAGAAATACGCGCCCTGGAGCGGCAAGCCCATGGCGGGCGAGCTGGAGCTCGAACAGGGCGGAAAATGCATCACGATCCGCCGCTGGACGGAGACGCCGGGCGCGCCGCTGCGCGGCTTTTCGGCGGTGTACACCGGCACGGACATCCCGGTGCCGGGGTTGACGGCGACGGACGCGGGCGAGCAGCTCACGGGCGTGTCGGCCGAGGTGTTCGCGCGCAGCGCGTTCATCGGGCAGGGCGGCCTCGTCGTGACGGGTACGCCGGAACTGGAAAAGCGCATCTCCGCCATCGTGACCTCCGGCGAGGAGGCGAGCTCCTACACCGAGGCCGACGCGCAGCTGCGCGCATGGCTGCGCCGCCGGCGCAGCGGCCGGCACGGCGCGCTGCCGGAGCTGGAGGGCCGCATCACGGAGGTAGAAGAGCAGCTGCACCGGCTCGAGCGCAACGCGCAGGAGCAGGCGGCCTGCGCCGCCGAGCTCCGGCAGACGGACGCGGAGCTGCAGACCGTGACCGAGCAGATGAACGCCGCCCGGCAGCGGCAGCGCCGCGCGGCGCTGAGCAGCATGGGCGAGGAAAAATCGAACCTGCGCACGCTCGAGCAGACGCTCGAACAGGCGCGGCGGGACGCCGCGGCCAGGCGCACCGCGCTCGAGCAGACGCATTTCGGTGTGCAGACGCCGGACGAGGCGGGCGGGACCGCC
>HF985750.1:0-634 GCA_000432375.1 Firmicutes bacterium CAG:103 | reverse complement strand
AGACCGCCGAGCGCGACGCGCAGCGGGCGGAGGCCCTTGCTGACACGGCAGCCCACGGCGGCAAGCCGTACTTCTGGATCGCGGCGCTCGTGCTCTCGGCGCTGTGCGCGGTGCTGGGTTATCTTGTGGCGCAGCCGCTGTATTATGCGGCCATCGCGCTCGCGGTGCTGGCCGTCGTGCTGCTGGTCGCTGCCAATAACGGCAAGAAGCGCGCGCAGCAGGCCGCCGCCGCGCTCGGGGAGCTCCTGCGCAGCTACGGCGCGCAGGACGCGGACGGTATCTACTATCAGGCGGAGGTGCACCGGGCTGCCTACCGCGCGTGCGCGGCCGCCATGCAGGCGGAGCAGAAAGCCGCCGCCGCGCTCGAGGATGCGCGCGAGCACCAGTGCGAGACGCACGAGCGGCTGCTGCAGAGTCTGGACTTTGAGAGCGGCACGGGCGAGGCCGCCGCGCTCTATCAGCGCAGGAGCGCGCTCGAGAGCGTGTGCACGCGCCTGCGCACGCAGCAGGCGCAGCTCACAGGCGCGGCCCTCGCCATCGGCGACCCGATGGCGCTGAAAAGCGAACACGCGCAGCTGCTCGAACAGCGCGACGCGCTCGAGCGGCAGTATGCGGCCATCGCGCTTGCGATCGA
>HF985749.1:1360-1493 GCA_000432375.1 Firmicutes bacterium CAG:103 | reverse complement strand
AGGCGAGCTGCGCGGTGAATTCGGAAAGGGAGCGCCCGGTCGTAAGCGTCTGGTCGGTCATATGGAAAACCTCCTTGCGGGATGATGATCGTGTGGTGTCGTGTCCGTCACCGGCACACATATTATATTGTAT
>HF985749.1:0-1316 GCA_000432375.1 Firmicutes bacterium CAG:103 | reverse complement strand
CGGTTGAAAAGTGGGCGCGGGGCTTTTTGCACGCTTTTTGGGCATACTGACCCAAAAGGGAGGAATGACCATGCAAGACGGTTTCCTGCGCGCGGCGGCGGCGTCTATCCCCGTGGCCGTGGCAGACCCCCGGCGCAACGCGGCGGCGGTCTGCGCGCGCATCGACCAGGCGCACCGGGCGCGTGCCGCGCTGCTCGTGCTGCCGGAGCTGTGCGTGACCGGCTACACGTGCGGCGACCTGTTTTTGTCCGCGCTGCTGCTCGATGCGGCCGAAGAAGCGCTGCTGAACATCTGCGCGCACACGCAAAACTGCGACCCCGTCGTCGTGCTCGGCGTGCCGCTGCGCGCCGGGGGCAAGCTCTACAACTGCGCGGCCGTGCTGCACCGCGGGCGTATCCTCGGCGTCGTGCCGAAGACGTGGCTGCCGAACTACGACGTGTTCGCGGAAAAGCGCTGCTTTGCCTCCGCAGCGGCGTACCATGGGCCGGGCAGCGTGCCCGTCAGTGGGGCGGACGTGCCGTTCGGCACGGGGCTGGTGTTCGCCTGCGCGCAGATGCCGGCGTTTCGCCTCGGCGTGGAGCTGTGCGAGGACGTGTGGGCGCCGATACCGCCGTCGGTGCGGCTGTGCCTCGCCGGGGCGACCGTGATCGCCAACTGCTCGGCCTCGCCCGAGGCGGCCGGCAAGCCCGCCCGCCGCCGCACACTGCTGCGCGCGGCCAGCGCGCGCGGCCTCTGCGGCTATGTCTACGCCAACGCCGGGCCGGACGAGTCGAGCGCGCGCGCCGTCTTTTCCGCGCACCACCTCATCGCGGAAAACGGGGACATCCTCGCCGAGCACGCGCCGTTCGCGCCCGAGCCCGGCCTGCTCGTGACGGAGCTCGACCTGCTGACGCTCTCGGCCGAGCGCCGGCGCAACACGACCTTCGTGCCCGAGGGGGCGGGGGCGCGCGCCGTGCCGTTTTCCATGCCGCTGCGCCCGACGGCGCTCAGCCGCGCGGTGTCGCCGCACCCGTTCGTGCCGGACGACGCCGCAAAGCGGCGCAAGCGCGCAGAGCTCCTGCTTTCTATCCAGGCGCACGGGCTGCGCAAGCGCTTGCTGCACACCGGCAGCCGGGCGGCGCTGCTGCCCGTGACGGACGATCTCGACAGCGTGCTCGCCCTGCTCGTGTGCGCGCGCACGATGGATCTGCTCGGCCGCGCGCGGCACGATGTCCTTGCCGTCACGCAGCCGGGGGGCGACCGGGCGCGCGTGCTGCGCCTGTGCAAGGCGCTGGGCGTGTCCGTGCGGCCGAACGCCGACCGCGCGGGGCTCGCGC
>HF985748.1:15569-16777 GCA_000432375.1 Firmicutes bacterium CAG:103 | reverse complement strand
CGACAGCGCGTCGAGCGAGCTGGCGTCCATCCGCCGGCTGATCCGCGCCGCGAGCGCGCGCGTGCACGATGCGCTGCAGAAGATCATTTCCTCGCCGAGCTATGCCAAGGCGCTGCAGGAGCCGATCATCACCATGCGCTCCGAGCGCTATGTCGTGCCGGTCAAGGCCGAGCACAAGGGCGCCGTGCCCGGCCTCGTGCATGACGTGTCGGCCTCCGGCGCGACGCTGTTCATCGAGCCGATGGCCGCCGTGAAGGCGAACAACGAGCTGCGGGAGCTGCGCGCACGTGAAAAGACGGAGATCGAGCGCATCCTCGCCGAGCTCTCGGCCGAGTGCGCCGCGCACCGGGAGGACATCTCGAGCGACTTTGACGTGCTCGTGCGCCTCGACCTCATTTTTGCCAAGGCAAAGCTCGCCTACCAGCTCGACGCGATCGCGCCGGAGCTGACGGACAAGCACCTGCAGCTGCGCCGCGCGCGCCATCCGCTGCTGCCGAAGGACACCGCTGTGCCGATCGATGTTTCGCTCGGCGGCGAATTTGACACGCTCGTCATCACCGGCCCAAACACCGGCGGCAAGACCGTCACGCTCAAGACCATCGGCCTGCTCGCGGCCATGACGCAGTGCGGCCTGCACATCCCGTGTGCCGACGGCAGCACCATGCCGGTGTTCCACGAGATCATGGCCGACATCGGCGATGAGCAGAGCATCGAGCAGTCGCTGTCCACGTTCTCGGCGCACATGACGAACACCGTGCGCATGCTCAAGGAGTGCGACGACCGGTCGCTGCTGCTGTTCGATGAGCTCGGCGCCGGCACGGACCCGGCCGAGGGCGCGGCGCTGGCCATCGCCATCATCGAGCACGCGCGCAAGTGCGGCGCGCTCATCGCCGCCACGACGCATTATACCGAGCTCAAGGTCTACGCCACGACGCAGCCCGGCGTCATGAACGCCTCGTGTGAGTTTGACGTGGACTCCCTGCGCCCGACGTACCACCTGCTCATCGGCATCCCCGGCAAATCCAACGCCTTTGCCATCTCCGAGCGGCTGGGCCTGCCGCAGGAGATCATCGACGACGCGCGCAGCCGCGTCAGCACCGAGAGCGCGAGCATGGAGGCCACCATCGAAAAGCTCGAGCAGGTGCGCCAGCTCATGGAGCGCGACCGCGCCGAGGCGGCGCGTCAGCTGCGCGAGGCGGAGGAACACC
>HF985748.1:0-15557 GCA_000432375.1 Firmicutes bacterium CAG:103 | reverse complement strand
CCCCCCGCCGCAAGTCCGAGCGCCTGAAGGCGGAGCTCTCCGTCCGGCTGGAAAAGGCGGACGAGAAGGCCCGCCGCGACGCCGAGCGCATCATCGGCGACGCGCGCCGCACGGCGGACGAGGTGATGCGCGAGCTCGACGAGCTGCGCAAAATGGAGAAAACGGACGCCGACCACCACCGCGCCAACGACGCGCGCGCCGCCCTGCGCCGCAAGCTGAACGTGGCCGAGGACGCGGCCGCCGCCGCGGCGCACCCGCAGCCCAGGGAGAAGAAAGTCTCCGCCCGCCCGGTGCGCGTGGGCGACACCGTGCAGCTGCGCAAGATGGGCGACATCAAGGCGACCGTCACGGCCATCTCCGCCGACCGGACGCTGACCCTGCGCGCGGGCATCATGAACGTGACGGCCAAGGAACAGGACGTGTACCTGCTCGAAAACGAGAAGCCCGAGGCGCAGAAGTTTGCCGCCGCGCACGCAGCCAGCCTGCGCAATGTGGCCGCCGAGTCGGAGATCGACCTGCGCGGCATGGACACGATGGAGGCCGTCGCCGCGACCGAGCGTTTCCTCGACAACGCCGTCATGGCCAAGCTCGAGAAAGTCACCATCATCCACGGCAAGGGCACCGGCGCGCTGCGCGCAGCCGTGCAGCAGTCGCTGCGCAAAAATAAGGCCGTCAAGTCCTACCGGCTCGGCCGTTACGGCGAGGGCGAGAGCGGCGTGACCGTTGTCGAACTGAAATAAAAACGGAAAAACCCGGCGAAAAAACGCTGTGCAAAGCAACAAAAAAACGAAAATCGGTTGACGATGCCGGGCGTTTTTGATAAGATGATACAAGCATAATAGTGCATAAGGAGTGGAGAAAATGATCACGAAAGAAGCAGTCATCAACAACCTGGAGGGACTCCATGCACGGCCCGCGGTCTTTTTTATCCAGAAGGCAAACGAGTTCAAGAGCAGCATCTGGATCGAGAAAGACGAGAGACGCGTTAACGCCAAGAGCCTTCTCGGCGTCCTGTCGCTTGGCATCGTGAAGGGCTCGACGATCACCCTCGTGGCCGACGGCGCCGACGAGCAGGAAGCGATCGATACCCTGACCGCACTGATCAATTCCGATTTTTCCGAGTGATCCCAACAACATGAAACCGAAACAGGGGCGTGTCATCAGCACGCCCCTGTTTTCCTGACCGCAGATTTTTTCGGCATCGCAGGAGCAGACTATGGAAAAACTCCGACCCGAGCAACTGCGCGAAAAGGCCAATATGCTCCCGCTGCTGCCGGGCGTGTACATCATGCTCGATGAGCACGGCGAGGTCATCTATATCGGCAAGGCGAAAGCGCTCAAAAACCGCGTCACGAGCTATTTTCGCGGCGAGCACCTGCCGAAGGTGGCGGCCATGGTCGCGCACGTTGCGGATTTCAATGTCATCGTCGTGCAGTCCGAGTTCGAAGCGCTCGTGCTCGAAAACTCGCTCATCAAGCTGCACAAACCCAAATACAACATCCTGCTCAAGGACGACAAGGGCTATCCCTTCGTGCGTCTGGACGTGACGCAGCCGTACCCGACGTTCTCGCTCGTCAATCATACGGAGAAGGACGGCGCGAAGTACTTCGGCCCCTACGGCGGCCGAAGCATGACGGCCGAGATCATTGACACCGTATGCAAGACGCTGCGCCTGCCGACGTGCACGCGCCGCTTTCCGCGCGACATCGGCCGCGCCCGCCCGTGCCTGAATTACCACATGGGCACCTGCGCGGGCTACTGCCTGAAGGACGTCACGCGCGCGGAGTACCTCAAGGCCATCCGCGAGGCCGAGATGATCCTCGACGGCCGCACGGCGGAGCTCACGGCCGAACTGACCGAGCAGATGCAGGCCGCGGCCGATGCGCTGCGGTTTGAATACGCGGCGTCGCTGCGCGACCGGCTGCGCGCCATCCAGGGCCTGCAGAACCACCAGCGCGTCATCGCCACGGCCTACTCCGACACGGACGCCGTCGGCTTTCAGCGCGGGGCCAAGTGCTGCTTTACCGTGCTGCACTTTACGGACGGCAACCTCACCGGCAAGGACAAGTCGTTTCTCGACGAGCCGATGGAGCCGGACGGCGAGGCGCTTGCCGCGCTCGTGCAGCAGTATTATGAGGGGCGCGGCGCCTATCCGCGGCAGGTGCTGCTGCCGTGCGCGCTCGAGGGGCAGGAAGCGCTCGAGCGCCTGCTCACCGAGGCGGCGGGGCACAAGGTCGCGCTCGCCGTGCCGCAGCGCGGCGACAAGTGCCGCCTGACGGAGATGGCGGCGAACAACGCGCGCGAGGAGATCCTCATTGCGACGACCGCGGCGCAGCGCAGCCTCAAAACGCTCGAATGGCTTCAGCGTGCGCTGAATGGCTTCAGCGTGCGCTGGAGCTCGACGCGCCGCCCGAGCGCATCGAGGCATTTGACATCTCGAACCTCGGCGATACCGGCATCGTTGCCGGCATGACCGTGTTTCAGCACGGCCGGCCGCGCAAGTCGGACTACCGGAAGTTCCGCATCCGCACGACGGACGGGCAGAACGACTACGGCGCCATGCACGAGGCGGTCACGCGCCGCTTTCAGCACTATGTGGACGGCGATCCGGGCTTTTGCCCGCTGCCGGACCTGCTGCTCATCGACGGCGGCGCGGAGCACGCGACGGTCGCACAGACGGTGCTCGACGGCTTCGGCCTGACCGTGCCGGTGTTCGGCATGGTCAAGGACGACCGCCACCGCACGCGCGCGCTCATCACGCCCGGCGGGCATGAGATCGGCATTTCCGCCAACCCCGCGGTGTTTGCCTTCATCGGCACGATCCAGGAGGAGACGCACCGCTTTTCCATCGACTATCAGCGCCGGCTGCGGCGCGAGAGCCTCTCGTCCGAGCTCGATCAGATCCCCGGCGTGGGCGAGAAGCGGCGCAACGCGCTGCTCAAGGCGTTCCGCAGCACAAAGGCCATCCGCGCGGCTTCGTATGAGGAGCTGTGCGCGGCCGTTCCGGCGGGCGCTGCCCGCGCGGTCTACGACCACTATCACCCGAAAGGAGAACCGCCATGCGTGTGATCACAGGTACGGCCCGCGGCCGCAGGCTGCGTGAGCCGGAGGGGATGGCCACCCGTCCCACGACCGATAACGCCAAGGAATCCATGTTCAACCTCATCCAGTTCGACATCGAGGGCCGGCGCGTGCTCGACCTCTTTGCCGGCACGGGCCAGCTCGGCATCGAGGCGCTCAGCCGCGGCGCGCGCAGCGCCGTGTTCGTCGACGAGAGCCGCGCCGCCGTGCAGCTCGTGCGCGCCAATCTCGCACTCTGCCGCCTGCAGGGCGACGTGGTGCAGGGCGAGTCGCTCGGCTACCTGCGCACGTGCGGAAAATTTGACCTGATCTTCCTCGATCCGCCGTATGATACGGGATTGCTTGACAAAGCACTTGAAAATGTTGTACAGTTTGACATATTAGCTGAGGGTGGTATAATCGTGTGTGAGAGCCGCCGCGAAAAGGTGCTCCCGCAGCTTCGAGCGCCGTATCATCTGCTCACGGAGCGCAATTACGGCAAGATCAAGCTCACGCTCTACGGAAAGGGAATCCACGCATGAAAACAGCGATTTACCCCGGCAGCTTTGACCCCATTACCCTCGGCCACCTGAACATCATCCGCCGCGCGTCCGGCATTTTCGACCGCGTCGTCGTGTGCATCATGCCCAACGCCGGCAAGCTGCACCCCATGTTTACCCGCGAGGAGCGCGTGGCGCTCGCGCGCCGCGTCGTCAGCCGCTTCCCCAATGTGGAGGTGGACACGTTCGACGGCCTGCTTGCCGAATACGCCAAGACCTTCCCGGAGGGCGCGGTGATCGTCAAGGGCCTGCGCGCGAACACGGACTTTGAAAACGAGTTTCAGATGGCGCTCATCAACAAGAAGATCAATCCCGAGCTGGACACCATGTTCCTGACGGCCAGTCAGAAATATACGTTCCTCAGCTCGTCGGTCGTCAAGGAGCTCGCGGGCTACGGCGCGGATCTGACGCCGTTCGTCCCGTGCGAGATCATTGAAGACGTGCACGAACGCGCGACGCGCGGCGTGTGACCCGATTCAGACAATTTTTCACCGGCACTGCCGGAACACGCTTTGGGAGGAAACAAAATGGACAACGAAGTCATGGAACTCATTGACCAGCTTTATACCATGGTGTCGGAGGCATGGGGCGTGCCGCTCGGCAACGAAAAGTGCATCGTCGAGCGCGACCAGGTCCTCGAGATCCTCGATGAGATCAAGACCGCCATGCCGGTGGAGCTTTCCGAGGCAAAGCGTCTGGTCTCCGCCCGCGACGAATTCATCAACAACGCCAAGCGGGAGGCCGAAGGCATCCGCAATCAGGCGGAGGAGCGTGCCCGCGCGCTCGTGGACGATCAGGAGATCGTGCGCATCGCCAAGGCCCGCAGCAACGAAATGCTCGCCTCCACGCAGGCCAAGGCCGACGCGCTGCGCCGTGCCTCGAGCCAGTTCTGCGATGAGGCGCTGCGCCGCACGGAGGAGGCCATCTCCGCCGCGCTCGGCAGCGTGCAGCAGGCGCATGCCGCGTTCCAGAACGTTGCCGGCAGCACGGCTGCGCCCGCCGCTGCCCCTGCGCCCGCCGCTGCCCCCGCGCCCAGACAGCCGGAGATCCGTTTCGAGGGCGAGGAAGCCCCCGAGGAGGAAGCCAACTGACCTGCCTTTTCCTGCACATCCGCACCGCCGCCGGTATGTCCGGCGGCGGTGGTGCGTTTTGCCGAAATTTTTCCCCGCCGGGCGCGCTTTGGGCGCTTCCGGCGGGGATTTTTTCACGCTTCGGCGGCACATCTTGTGCCGCCGTTTTCCTTTTTTCGGCGGGAAACGCAAATGCTTGTGGCCGGAAAAACCACAGTCGGATTGACAGAATTGTCGGAAATTGCAAGAAAAAGGCAGGAATTTCTCCTTGCAATTTTACCGCCCTGCCACTATAATGAGGATTACATGTGGGGCGAAGTGGTTTAAAAAGCATCAAAAGCCCACGCATGGGGTGCGAAAGTGCACGATTTCGGAGAAGGGGGGATGCAGCATGACCGGTATCTATCAGCATACGCTTGACGCCAAAGGCCGTCTGTTCATCCCGGCCAAGCTCCGTGAAGAGCTGGGCGACACGTTCTATGTGACGGTCTCGCCCGAAAAGTGCCTGTCGGCCTACAGTCAGGAAAACTGGAAGGCGATCTCCGAGAAGGCGGCGGCCATGACCAATCTGCAGCAGCGCAAGGTGCGCCCGCTGTTCGCGTATGCGGCCCGCTGCGATCTCGACGGACAGGGACGTATCCTCCTGCCGCAGCACCTGCGTGAATTCGCCGGCCTGACCAAGAGCGTCACCGTGGTCGGCAGCAACAACCATGCGGAGTTCTGGGATAGCGCGCGCTGGGATGAGATCTGCCCGCTCGAGGCGCTGCCGGAGAACATCGCCGCCGTGATGGAGGAGCTGGATTTCTGATGGACGCCGGACATATCCCCGTGCTGCTGCACGAATGCATCGACAACCTGAACATCCGCCCCGACGGCATTTACGTGGACGGCACGCTCGGCATGGGCGGCCACTCCGAGCAGATCGCCGGCCGCCTGACGACCGGAACGCTCATCGGCATCGACCGCGACGAGACGGCGATCACGCGCGCCGGCGCACGGCTGGCCCCGTTCGGGGAGCGCGTGCAGCTCGTGCACGGCAACTTCCGCGACACGGCCGCCATTCTCGACCGCCTCGGCATCGACGCCGTGGACGGCATGCTCTTTGACCTCGGCGTTTCCTCGCCGCAGCTCGACGAGACGCAGCGCGGCTTTTCGTATATGCACGACGCGCCGCTCGATATGCGCATGGACGCGACCAGCGGCCTGAGCGCGTGGAACGTCGTCAACGAGTGGCCGGAGAATGAGCTCAAACGCATTTTGTATGAATACGGCGAGGAGCGCTATGCGCCTCGCATTGCCGGGGCGATCGTACGCGCCCGGGCGCAGCGGCCGATCTCGACTACGCTGGAGCTGGTCGATGTGATCCGCTCGGCCATGCCGGGCGCGGCGCTGCGCGAAAAGCAGCATCCCGCCAAGCGCAGCTTTCAGGCGATCCGCATCGCCGTGAACGACGAGCTGGCGGCGGTGCGCGAGATGATGGACACCGCGCCGGACAAGCTCCGCGTCGGCGGGCGGCTGTGCGTCATCAGCTTTCATTCCCTCGAGGACCGGATCGTCAAGACCGGCATCGCCCGGCGGGAGCACGGCTGCACCTGCCCGCGCGAGGCACCGGTGTGCACCTGCGGCTTTGTGCAGACGCTGCGCAGCGTCTCCCGCAAGCCGATCCTGCCCGGCGAGGAAGAACTGGAGTGTAACCCGCGCGCCCGCAGCGCGAAGCTGCGCGTTGCCGAGCGCGTCTGAGAAAGGAGCCGATCATGGCATCTCCTGCTTCGAAAAAACGCAATACCGCGCCCATGGACGGCAACGCGGCGTATGACCTGCGCAGCACGGCTGCCGAAGAATACCGGTACAGTGCGCCGGTCGAGATGCCGCACGCTCCCCGGACGACGGAGGCCGTCGTCCCGGAGTCCGTTCCCACCCCCAAGCAGGCGATCGCCCCGCTGGCCGTGCTCGGCTTTGCCATTGCCGCCGTGCTGATCGTCGTGTCGCTGGTCGCGCGCGTGCAGCTCTCGCAGGCGTCGGCGGAGGTCTCGGCGCTGGAGGATCAGTATACCCAGCTGCAGGAGCAGCAAACGCGCCTGCGCATTGATTACGAGAGCGCGTTCAACCTCACGGAGATCGAGGATTACGCCATCCACGAGCTCGGCATGCAGAAGCCGCGCAGCGATCAGCTCTATTATATCAGCAGCGACGCCACGGACACGGCGGTGGTCCTTGACCAGAACGCGGCCGAACCGCTGAGCCTTGCCGACCGCCTCGGCGATTTCTTCTCTTCCATTTTGGAATATTTTCGATAAGCCAGCCTGTATGATAGTACTATCCCCGCAGGAACAAGGAGACAGACATGGCGAATGAAACTTCCGGGCGCCGGGACAACCGCGTGCCTTTTCGTGCAAGTACCAAAACACCGAATATCATGATGCTCCGCCGCACACGCTTCCTTTTGATTGTGTGCGGCATCCTTGCATTTGCTGTCCTTGGCATCAAGCTGTTCAATGTCATGATCGTACACCATGACGAGTACGAAAAAATGGCGATCGACCAGCAGGTGCGCACGACGGAGATCACGGCCTCGCGCGGCGCGATCTACGATACGAACGGCAAGATCCTGGCCATGAACGCCTCGGTCGATACGATCTTCATCAGCCCGGCCGAGATCGTCAAGAACAAAGAAGATCCGCAGCTGATCGCGCGCGAACTTTCCGAGATCCTCGACGTCGATTATGATAAGATCCTGGCCATGACGAAGAATACCGACCGCTGGTATGAGGTCGTCAAGCGCAAGGTCGAGCCGGAAGTGTCGGAAAAAGTGCGCGCGTTCAAGAAGGAGAACAACCTCACCGGCGTGAAGATCGAGCCGGACACGAAGCGCTATTACCCCTACGGCAATCTGGCCGCGCACGTCATCGGCTTCGTCGGGCAGGACAACAACGGCCTCTACGGCCTGGAGCAGCGCTATGACAGCTATCTGACCGGCAGCGCCGGGCGCATCATCCGCGCGACGGATAACCGCGGCACGGATATGCTCTTTGTCAACTACGAGGACTACTACGATGAGACAAAGGGCGACGACATGAACCTGACCATCGACGCCACGATCCAGTATTACCTCGAAAAGCACCTGCAGCAGGCGGTCGAGGATTACGACGTGCAAAATGGTGCCGCGGCCATCGCCATGGACCCCAACAGCGGCGCCATTCTCGGCATGGTCTCGCTCGGCAACTTTGACCTGAACGACTATCAGAAGGTCAGCGACAAGGATCAGGAGGCCATCGACGCCGAAACGGATCCCGACAAGAAGGCCGAGATGCTCTCCGCCGCGCAGACGAAGCAGTGGCGCAACAAGGCCCTGTCGGACACCTACGAGCCCGGCTCGACGTTCAAGATCATCACGCTGGCCATGGCGCTCGAAGAGGGCGTGGTCAATGAAAATTCGTCGTTTTACTGCGGCGGCAGCACGAACGTGCTCGGCCGTACCGATCCGCTCAAGTGCTGGAAAACGGCCGGCCACGGCAGTCAGAACCTGACGCAGGCCATCCAGCACTCGTGCAACGTGGCGCTCGTGCAGATCGGCCAGCTCATCGGCGCACGCACCTTCTACAAGTACGCCGAGGCGTTCGGCTTCCTGAACTTGACCAGCAACGTGGACAGCAACCTCACCGCCAAGACCGGCATCGACATGTCCGGCGAGAGCGGCAGCATCTGGTGGAGCCAGAACACGTTCTACGACACGGAGAACCTCTCCCAGCTCGCGGCGGCCTCCTTCGGCCAGACGTTTACGATCACGCCGCTGCAGCTCATCACGGCAGTCAGCGCCTGCGTCAACGGCGGCTATCTCATGAAGCCGTACGTCGTCAAGAGCATCGTCAACAGCGACGGGGAAGCGGTCGTGTCCAATTCGCCGACCGTGGTGCGTCAGGTCGTGAGCGAGCAGACGAGCGCCACCGTGCGCCAGATCCTCGAGCAGGTCGTCGGCGACCCCGTCGACGGCACCGGCAAGAACGCCTACGTCGCCGGCTACCGCATCGGCGGCAAGACCGGCACGTCGGAAAAGGTCGCGCAGGACGCGGCCGGCGGCGCGAAGGAGTACATCGTCTCGTTCATCGGCTTTGCGCCGGCGGACGACCCGCAGATCGTCATCCTCGTGCTGCTCGACACGCCGAGCAACAGCACCGGCATCTATATCAGCGGCGGCCAGATGGCCGCGCCCGTCGTCGGAAAAATGATGGCGGACATCCTGCCGTACCTCGGCGTGGAGCCGTCGTACTCTGAGACGGAAAAGACGCATATGGATAAGACCGTACCGAACGTGACGGGCCTGTCCGTTGAGCAGGCGAAGGCCGCGCTCGCGGAGGTGGGCCTGCAGGCGCGCGTCTACGGTGATGGCAGCACAATCACGGCGCAGCTTCCGGGCAGCGGCGCGGTCGTGGCCAACGGCAGCACCATCCTGCTCTATGCCGGCAAAGAGCCCTCGGCCGACAAGGAGACCATGCCCGACCTGACCAACCTGAGTTACGAAACGGCCCGCGACCGCATGGCCGCGCTGGGCCTGTATATCAAGACCAACAGCTCCATCACGGACACTGCCTCCCAGAAGATCTCCGGGCAGGCCGTGGCCGCCGGGACCGAGCTCGATCACGGCACGGTCGTGGAGGTCACGCTCGTGACGACCGATTCGGGCATGTTGGGACGATACTGACGAACAACGGAGGAACGTTTATGAAACTCAAGCGACTGCTGTCCGTTCTGGACGTGTGCGAATGCACCGCCGATCCGGAGCTGGACATCCGGGATATCAGCTTTGACTCGCGCACCACGCAGCCTGGCGACCTGTTCGCCGCCGTCTGCGGGTATGAGTCCGACGGACACCGGTTTATCGGCGCGGCCGTCGAGCGCGGCGCGGCCGTCGTGCTCTGCCAGCGAAAGCCGGAGGTCGAGATACCATATATCCTCGTGGCCGACAGCCGCCTTGCGCTCTCGCGCATCTGCTGCGAATTTTTCGATAACCCGTCGCGCGAACTGACCATGATTGGCGTGACCGGCACGAACGGCAAGACCACCGTCACCACGCTCATCAAGCACATGCTTGAGCAGTGCTTGCACACAAAGGTCGGCCTCATCGGCACGAACGCGAACGTCATCGGCGACGAGGAGCTGCACACCGAGCACACCACGCCCGACGCCTATGAGCTGCAAAAGCTCCTGCGCCGGATGGTCGACGCCGGATGCACGCACGCGGTCATGGAGGTGTCGTCGCACTCGCTCGTGCTGCACCGTGTGGAGGGCATCCGCTTCCGGGTGGGCATCTTCACGAACCTGTCGCAGGACCATCTGGACTTTCACAAGACCATGGAGGCCTACGCCGCGGCCAAGGCGCTGCTGTTCGCGCAGAGCGATGTCGGCATCGTCAACGCGGACGACGATTGGGCGCACGTCATGCTCGAGCACGCCAAATGCCCGATGCACACCTATTCCGCCAAACGCAACGACGCCGACCTCGTGGCCAAGGACATCCGCCTGAGCGCGTCGGGCGTGCGCTTTGTCGCCATGCACGGCGATGCGATCGCGCGCATGCGCCTCGGCATCCCCGGCATGTTCTCGGTCTACAACGCGCTGAGCGTCATTGCTTGCGCCTGCGCGCTCGGCATTTCGCTCGGCGACTGCGCCGCCGCGCTCGACACGGCAAAGCCCGTCAAGGGCCGCGCCGAGGTGCTCGAGACCGACGGGGATTACGCCATCCTCATCGACTACGCCGTCACGCCCGACGCCATCGACAACATCCTCACGACGGTGCGCGAGTTCGCACCCGCGCGGCTCGTGTTCCTCTTTGGCTGCGGCGGCGACCGGGACCGCGGCAAGCGCCCGAAGATGGGCCGCATCGCGGGCCAGAAGGCGGATTTCGTCATCGTCACGAGCGACAATCCGCGCACGGAAGACCCGGAGGCGATCATCGCCGATATCCTTCCCGGTCTTAAGGAGACGCACACGCCCTATGTCGTGCGGCCCGACCGGCGCGAGGCCATCGCCTACGCGATCGAGAATCACTGCCCCGGCGATGTCATCATCCTCTGCGGCAAGGGCCATGAGGATTACCAGATCATCGGCAAGACGAAAGTGCACATGGACGAGCGCGAGATCGTCGCCGAAATACTCGAGAAGAGGAAGAGAGAGAAATGACACTGAAGCTGATACTGGCGTTCGTCATCGCGTTTGCGGTGTCGGCCGTCGTCGGATTTTTCCTGGTCCCGTATCTCAGACGCATCAAGGCGGGCCAGAGCATCAAGGAAAACGGCCCCACGTGGCACATGTCCAAGCAGGGCACGCCCACCATGGGCGGGCTGATGTTCATCGCCGCGATCGCGGTCGTGTGCCTGTCGGTCGGCTTTGAGTGCATGGCCGAGGGCGAATACGGCCACCTGTTTTGTCTGGCGTTCGCGCTCGTGTTCGGCGCGATCGGCTTTCTGGACGATTATGAAAAGCTCAAAAAGAAGCAGAATCTCGGCCTGACGGCCGGCAAGAAGCTGCTGCTGCAGCTGGCGGCGGCCGTGGCGTTCATTTTCCTCATGCGCCGCTTCGGCTATGTCGCGCTCGACAGCCTGTACATCCCGTTCTGGAACAAGACGGTGCCGGTCTCCGAGCCGCTGTATGTCATCTTCGCGGCCTTCGTCATCGTCGGAACGGTCAACTCCGTGAACCTCACCGACGGTGTGGACGGCCTCGCCGCGAGCACGACGATGCCGGTGTGCATCTTCTTCGCCGTCATCTCCATGCTCTGGGGTGAGCGGTTTTTGTCCCTCGGCGTGTTTGCCTCCGGCATTGCCGGCGGCCTGCTGGGCTTTTTGATCTATAACTTCCACCCGGCGAAGGTGTTCATGGGCGACACGGGTTCGCTCTTTCTCGGCGGCGCGGTCGCGGCGCTGGCCTTTGCCTACGACATGCCGCTCATCCTTGTGACGCTCGGCATCATGTACATCATCGAGGCGCTGTCGGATATCATCCAAGTCGGCTACTTCAAGCTCACGCACGGCAAGCGCGTGTTCAAAATGTCCCCGTTCCACCACCATCTCGAGATGGGCGGCTGGACGGGCCACAAGTGGAAGGAAACGCAGATCGTGGCGCTGTTTGCCGGCGTGACGGTGCTGTTTGCAGTTTTGTCGTTCATCGGCGTGTTCCACCGCTTCGGCGTGTGAGGCGCGCGCCGCGGTGCAGGGAGGTGCTTATATGAATATTTCCGATCTGAGACTTCCCGCGCGCCGCTCGGGCGCGGCCGCCGGGCCGAAGCGCGGCAGCTTCGACCTGCCGTTTTTCGTGCTCACGCTTCTGCTGCTGACGATCGGCGTCATCATGGTACTCTCGTCGAGCTTCGCCCGCGCGTATGCGCAGGGCAAGTCGCCGACGTACTACTTCGTGCGCCAGGCGGCCTTTGCCGTGGCCGGCGTTGTGGCCATGATCTTGCTGTCCAAAGTGCGCATGGCGACCTACCGCCGTCTGTCGCTGCTGGTGCTGGGCGTGAGCATCTTCCTGCTTGCCGTCGTCTGGATCCCGCACATCGGCACTCGCGTCAACGGTGCGCGCCGGTGGCTGAGCCTCGGCTTCACGACGTTTCAGCCGTCGGAGATCGCAAAGATCGCGGTCGTGCTGTTTTTCTCCAGCATGATCTGTACCTATAAAGAGCAGATGCAGACGTTCCGCTACGGTGTCGTGCCGTTCATGGTCGTCACGGTCATCATCGTCGGCCTGCTGATGCTCGAGCCGCATCTGTCGGCGTCCATCATCATCATGGCGCTTGCGATCGTGATGATGTTTGTCGGCGGCATCAAGCTCTCGTACCTGCTCGTCGGCATGGGCAGCGCGGGCGCGCTGCTGCTCATCGCAAGCAAATTCGTGCCCTATGTGCACAAGCGCATCGTGTCCTGGCGCGACCCGTTTGCCGATACGAGCGCGGCCGGCTATCAGATCGTGCAGTCGCTGTATTCCATCGGCTCGGGCGGCTTTCTCGGGCTCGGCCTCGGCCAGAGCCGGCAGAAGTACCTCTATCTGCCCGAGGAGCACAATGACTATATCTTTTCCATCGTCTGCGAGGAGCTCGGCTATGTCGGTGCCATTGCGATCCTGATCCTGTTTGCGCTGCTCATCTGCCGCGGCTACTGGATCGCCGCGCACTCGCCCGACCGCTACAGCTTCCTCGTCGGCATCGGCATCACGACGCTGCTGTCGATCCAGGTGTTTTTGAACATCGCGGTCGTCACGAACCTCATCCCCTGCACGGGCATCTCGCTGCCGTTTTTCAGCTACGGCGGCACAGCGCTGCTCATGCAGCTCGGGGAGATGGGCATCATCCTGAGCATCTCGCGCGACATTCCGACGAAAAAAGCGCGCTAGTTTCTGACTTTGAAGTGTATATCCGGCAGCCCGCGGCGGCCTTCGGCGCGGACTGCCCGATTTCCGTTTTTGATCCTGGGAGGCATTGCTATGAATTTTCTCTTTACCTGCGGCGGCACCGCAGGCCACATCAACCCCGCGCTCGCGGTCGCGGGCATCCTGCGCGACCGGATGCCCGACTGCGGCATCCTCTTCGTCGGCGCCAACGGCAAGATGGAGACCGACCTCGTCCCGCGCGCGGGCTACGACATCGTGACCGTGGAGGTCACGAACATCCACCGCAGCCTCAAGCCGTCGGAGATCGCGTACAACTTCCGCTCGCTGCACAACGCGCGGCAGGCGACGAAGGACGCGCGCAAGATCATCGAGGACTTTCAGCCTGACGTCGCCATCGGCACCGGCGGCTATGTCTGCTACCCCGTGCTCAAGGCGGCGGCGCAGTTCGGTATCCCCACCGTCGTGCATGAATCCAACGCCGTGCCCGGCCTGACGACGAAGATGCTTGCCGGAGCGGTCGACCGCATCCTCGTCGGCTTCGAGGAGAGCAAGCAGCACTACAGCGAGCAGGAAAAGGTCGTCGTCACCGGCACGCCGGTGCGCGGCGCGTTCACGGCCTGCTCCAAGGCGGAGGCCAAGCGCCAGCTCGGGCTCGACCCGGACAAGCCGCTGGTGGTGTCGGTCTGGGGCTCGCTCGGCGCGTCGTACATGAACGAGGTCATGACGGCGTTCATCACGCGCGCCGCCGTTACGGACGCGCCGTTTGCGCTCATCCACTCGGCCGGGCGCAACGGCTATGAGAAGATGCACGCGGCCCTGCTCGAAAAGTGCCCGGCCGATCTCGCCGCGCACGGCATGGACGTGCGGCCGTATATTTATGACATGCCGCTCGTCATGGACGCGGCCGATCTCGTGCTCTGCCGCGCGGGCGCGTCCACGCTCGCGGAGCTCTCGTGCATCGGCAAGCCCGCGATCCTCATCCCGTCGCCGAACGTCACGAACAACCATCAGGAGCGCAACGCGCGCGTGCTCGAGCACGCCGGCGGGGCGAAGGTGCTGCTCGAGGGCGCGTTCACGGCGGACGATCTGTATAACCTCGTCAGCGACCTGCTCGCCGACCCCGCGCAGCTTGCGCAGATGGCGCGGAACATGAAATCCGCCGGCGTTGCCGACGCCGCCGAGCGCATTGCCGATCTGGTGCTGAAACTGGCCGACCGGCACGCAAAATGACAATCTCGCGTTTCTCTGCATAGGATGGCATGAATTTGCTGTGCGGAGGAAAGATTATGAGCATATGGCACATTTACGGCGGAAACAGACTGACCGGGAGCACTCAGGTGCAGGGCGCCAAGAATGCGGTGCTGCCGATCATGGCGGCATCCGTGCTCGCCGGCAGTGAGACGGTTCTGCACAACGTGCCCGACCTGAAGGACGTGACGATCACGCTGCGCATCCTGCGCCATCTCGGCTGCACGGCGGAGCGCGACGGGGACACGGTGCGCATTGATTCCCGCGGCATGAACCGCGACTTCATCCCGCACGATCTCATGCGGGAGCTGCGCTCCTCGGTCATTTTTCTCGGCGCGATCCTCACGCGCTTCGGAACGGCGAGCCTGTCCATGCCGGGCGGGTGCGAGCTCGGCCCGCGGCCAGTGAACCTGCACCTCGACGCGCTGCGCGCGCTCGGCGCGGAGGTCACGGAGCGCGGCGGAGACATCGTCTGCTGCGCGCACGATCTGAAGGGGCGGCGCATCCTGCTGCCGTTTCCGAGCGTCGGCGCGACGGAAAACGCCATGCTGGCCGCCTGCGCGGCGGCGGGGGAGACGGTCATCTGCAACGCCGCGCGCGAGCCGGAGATCCGCGACCTGCAGTGCTACCTGCGCAAGCTGGGCGCGCGCATTTCCGGCGCCGGCACATCGACGGTCACGGTCAGCGGCTTCCGGCCGCAGCCGTTTGTGGAGCACACGATCATGCCGGACCGCATCGTCGCGGCGACGATTTTGTGTGCCGGAGCCGCCTGCGGCGGCGATGTGGAGCTGCAGGGCGTCGATCCGGACCATTTTTTGACCGTTCTGGACTCGCTTTCCGAGGCAGGGTGTGCTATAATGAAAACGGCGTCCACCGTGCGCCTGACATCGACCGGGCGGCTCACCGCGCCGCGGCCGGTCGTCACGCAGCCGTATCCGGGCTTTCCCACGGATGCGCAGCCGCCGCTCATGGCTGCCTGCCTGAAGGCGAAGGGCACCACGGTGTTCACCGAAAACATCTTCACCAACCGTTATCGTCATGCCGAGGAGTTCCGGCGTCTGGGCGCAGCCGTCAGCATCGAGGGGCGCGTGGCCTATGTCACCGGCGTCGACCGGCTCATCGGCGCGCCGCTCACATCGAGCGACCTGCGCGGCGGCGCGGCCATGATCGTGGCCGGCCTCTCCGCCGAGGGCGAGACCGAGATCCTCGACAACGGCTATATCAACCGCGGCTACGACCG
>HF985747.1:192-1461 GCA_000432375.1 Firmicutes bacterium CAG:103 | reverse complement strand
CGCCCGCGCTCGCGGACGGGTACGGCGCGGACCGCGTGCTGCATCTGGCGGCGTGGCAGGAATACGTGCTCGAATTTTCCGACGCGGCGGCGGCGCAGCGCGCGCTCGCGCGCCTGCGCTCCGACCCCGATGTGACGGACTGCTTTCTCGATGAGGCGGTCACGGCGGACGACACGCTCGCCGGCCTCTGGGACGAGACGGCCAGCCGCTCCTGGGGCGGGCACGAAATGGGCCTCACGACGCTGCGCCATCAGGCGGACGTGCTCCTGCCGGCCGGCCGCCGCGCGACGGTCGCCGTCATCGACACGGGCGCGGAGGTCTCGCACCCGCTGCTCGCGGGGCGCGTGTCGGCCCGCAGCTATGACTTTGCCGACAACACGGCCGACGTGACGGACGTCAACGGCCACGGCACGGCCACGGCCGGGCTCGTCGCCGATCTCACGCCCGACGAGGTGGACGTGATGGTCCTGCGTGTGTACGGCGACGACAACCTCTCGAAGCCGTCGCGCGTGCTCACGGCGCTCGAGTACGCGCTGGAAAACGGCGCGACTGTCGTCAACATGAGCATCGGCTGGCCGAACGCCATCGAAAAGGGCTACTCCTTTTTAAATAGTGTCCTCGCGCAGGCGTATGCCGCGGGCGTCGTCGTCGTCGCGGCGGCGGGCAACCTCAGCCGGAGCAACCCCACCGCGAACGCGGACGATGTCTATCCCGCCAATCAGGCGCAGGTGCTCACGGTCTCGGCCGTGGACCGCAGCCGGACGTTTGATGATACCTATTCGGCCTCCGGCGCGTCGGTCGATCTGTGCGCGCCGGGCACGGGCCTGTGCGCGCCGGGCACGGGCGTCGCGGTCGCGGCGCTCTCCGGCGGCATGACGGTGCGCAGCGGCACATCGTTTGCTGCGCCCCATGTCGCGGCAGCGGCGGCCTGCGTGCAGCTCACGCAGCCGGGCGCTACGGCCGCGCGCGTGCGCCGGACGCTCTGCGACTATGCCGAGGATCTCGGCGCGCCCGGCCGCGACGATCAGTACGGCAACGGGTTTCCGGTGCTCACGCAGTGCTTTCACGACCGGTTGTGTCCGGGGCGGCGCTTTGCGGACATGCCGGACGCGGACGCCTGGTCGCACGCCGGGCTGGACTACTGCATCGCGGCGGGACTGATACACGGCATGACGCCCGTCACCGTCGCGCCGCAGGCGCTTGCCACCCGCGCGCAGGTCGTGCAGCTGCTCTGGGCGGCGGCGGGCAGCCCGAAAACCACCGGCACGC
>HF985747.1:0-186 GCA_000432375.1 Firmicutes bacterium CAG:103 | reverse complement strand
CGAAAACCACCGGCACGCTGCCGTTCACGGATGTGGCGCCCGGCGCGTGGTATTATGACGCGGTGCACTGGGCGTATCGGACGGGGCTCGTGTCCGGTACATCGCCCACGACGTTTACCCCCGACGCCGCCATCACGCGGCAGGACTTCACGGTTATCCTCTACGCGCAGGCCGGCCGCCCGGCCA
>HF985746.1 GCA_000432375.1 Firmicutes bacterium CAG:103 | reverse complement strand
ACTCGCAGAACTTCATGTTCTCGTAGATCACGCCGTCGGCATGGAACTCGTCGACAAGGCGCTTGACCTCAGCATGGCGCTGGTCGATCTTCGCGCCTTCCATGAAGCGGGCGCACTGGTTCCAGTGCAGGTAGTGGCGGCAGATGGCGTCAAACGCGGTCTCGCCGTCCTGGATCTCGATGCGCTCACGGCTCGGGAAGCTGCCGAAGCAGTAGCGGTCGGCCACGACCATGGCGCCGCAGCCCTCGAGGAGCTTCGTGAACTCGGGATCGTCGATCTCGGAGCCGGCGACCACGACGCGCGCGCGGAAGGGGAATTCCGGCTCGGGCTTGCGCTTTTTGATCTCGGCAAGCGTCTCCTTCAGGTACGGGAGGATCAGGTCGTGCGGGCAGACCTCGCTCACGAGCTGGATGACGTGGAACTCATAGCCGGTAATGGGCGGGTTGGGCAGCTTGCGGAAGTTGCCGATCTCGGTGATGACATCGCACAGCTCGTTGAACTTCTCGATGGTCGCGCGCATGGCGGCATCGGAGGTGTCCACGCCGTAGCGCTCGGCGAGCTGGTCGACGACCTTGAGCTTGAGCTGGCCCTTGTAGTAGTCATAGCTGGTCTTATCGCCCTTGAGCGGGGGATCGATCTGCGTGACGAAGAAGCGGTCGTTCTTCACGGGATTGATGAGGAAGAAATGCTCTTCCATACGCTCCATGGACGCGCAGCACTCGGCGCCGAAGAGCGCGTTGAGGTAGTTGTAGCCGCCCTCAATGGCGCGCTCGAGGATGGAGCGGACATACGGGCAGACACGGCTGGTCATGTAGTAGGTCGCAACGTCGGTAGACTCGCAGCGCGGCGCGCGCAGGCGGCTCGAGAAGCAGCCCGGCAGGTTGAGCAGAACCTCGGGGATGTAATAACAGTTGTACCCGAGGGCGATTTTCCCGTCGTTGACCGCCTGCGTGACGAGTTCGTTCTGCGCATCCTGCAGGAGATTTTCGAAGAAAATCAGATGTTTCAGGTCTTTCATATTGTCCCTTCTTTCAAAATAATTCCCATTGCAGCTATGTAAAAAGGCGTCGGGATGCGGGTGCATTCCGGCGCCTTCGACATACGAAAAAAAGCCTTTGCGGCGTCCCCTGGCCGCGGCGGAACGAGCAGGCGCTTGCTCTACCACCTGGTCATAACAAAAATATCACGTGTTCCATGCGGTGTCAACCGGTTACACGCTAATTCTTTCACAAATCCGGACAAGAGGGTGACTTTCGACACATTTGTTGAGAAATGACACTCAAATCCGGTCAGCGGGGCGCAGAACGCGCAGATACGCCTCGCTCTGGCGCACGAAGGCGGCGGCGTCAAAGTTGTCGTTGCGCAGCGCCTCCTGCACGATCATGCCGTCGGACGCGAGCAGGATCAGCTGCGTGAGATAGTCGGCGGAGACGACGTCGGTGCGCTCGGCGATCTTCTCGGCGATAAGCCGCTCGAACGCGGCGTAGCGGTCGATGAGCTTGGCGCGCAGCGCCTCGTCGCCGAGCATGGCGGCGTGGATCAGGTGCAGGCGCATGCCGGCGGAGGCGGTGTTGCGCTCGACGACGTACTTCACCAGCCGGTGCACGGACGTGTCCTTGTCCTTATTCTCCGTCCAGGCGATCAGCTCGTCCCACTGGCGGTCGAGATAGCGGTTGGTGAGGTCGAAAAGGATATCCGTTTTATTTTTATAATAGTAATAGAGCGTCCCCTTGGACACGCCGGCCGCCGCGGCGATCTCGGCCAGCGAGATATCGGCAAACGTCTGCGTGTCCAACAGGCCGGTCGCGGCGTCGAGGATCTTCTCCTTGACATTGTCGTTGCGCGGAGCGGCCATTTGCTTTCCTCATTTCTGATCTTATGAGATAAATCGTGTCTTATTGTACGCGATTTTGGGCGATTTGTCCAGTCTGGCAGGGAAATTTCAGCAGATTTGACCCAGGCCGAATCCTTGACTTCCCGGTCGAAAAAAGGTATATTTGTGACATCCAGTCGGCCGCTTGGCCGACTCATCTTCCGGGAGGCCTGTCTTTCATGAAGATCTCCGCATTGAACCGAAAACTGCACCGCGCCTTCGGCGGCCGCGTCACGGCGGCGCTGGCCGACGGCTGCATCGTCCTGCGCGGCGAACTCGACCGCTGGGACGACGTGGTGCGCGCCGGCCAGATGGCCGCAACGAAATATTCCACGTGCCATGTCGTCAATGACATCACGTTCACCGGCGGCAAGGACGCGCCCATGCGCGTGCCCGCGCTGCATGACGATGCGCTCGACGGGCAGACGCCCGACGTGCTCATCATCGGCGGCGGCATCTCGGGCGTGTCGATCGCGCGCGAGCTTGCGCGCCAGAAGCTCGACATTCTCGTCGTGGATAAGGAATGTGACCTCGCGCTCGGCGCCTCCGGGCGCAACGACGGCGAGGTGCACCCGGGCATCGACCTCGGTCGCGGCAGCATCAAGCACAAATACATCCGCCGCGGCAACGCCATGTACGATCAGGTCTGCAAGGAGCTCGACGTGCCGTTTCACCGCGTGGGGCAATATGTCTGCTTCCAGCACGGCTGGCTGCGTCCCGCCGTGTGGGGCTACTGCATGTGGCGCAAATATCACGACGGCATCGCCGACACCGAGCTCATCTCCGGCAGGGAGCTGCTGCGCCGCGAGCCGAACTTCAACAAAAAGACCCGCTTTGCCATCTCGAATCCGGACTCCGGCTGCGTCTGTCCCTACGGGCTGACGATCGCCTACGCGGAAAATGCCGTGCAAAACGGCGCGCGCATCGCGCTCAACACCGCCGTGCTGGGCATGGACGTCGCGGACGGGCAGATCACCGCCGTGCACACCAACCGCGGCACGCTGCACCCCGCGCTCGTCATCAACGCGGCCGGCGTGTTCGCCGAGGACGTGGCGCGCATGGCGGATGACCGCTTTTTCTCCATCCACCCCCGCCGCGGCACGAACAGCATCCTCGACCGCAAGGCCGGCGCGTTCATGCATTCGATCGCGTCCGTGAAGGGCAGCGACATGGTGTCGAAAACGCGCTCGAAGGGCGGCGGCATCCTGCACACCGTGCACGACAACCTGCTCATCGGGCCCGACGCGGTGGAGACCTATGAAAAAGAGAACACGGCGACGTATCCCGAGAGCATCGCGCACGTATTCGAAAAGCAGAAGATCACGATGCCCGCGCTGACCGAGCGCGACATCATCACCTATTTCACCGGTGTGCGCGCGCCTACGTTCGAGGAGGATTTCATCATCGAGCGCGGCCGCCGCACGCACAACCTCATCCACGTCGCGGGCATCCAGTCCCCCGGCCTGACGACGGCACCCGCCGTCGCGGTCGACGTGGCGGACATGGCCGTGCGCATCCTCGCGCGCGAGCGCCCCGTGGCCATCAATCCGGACTTTGACCCCCACCGGCCGGGCATCCCCGTCCTGCGGGAGATGGACGACGCCACGCGCGCGGCGTACATTGCGAAAAACCCCGACTATGGCGTCATCGTCTGCCGCTGCGAGGAGATCAGCCGCGGCGAGATCCTCGACGCGCTGCGCTCAAATGTGTGCGTGCCGACGGTCGACGGCGTGAAAAAGCGCGTGCGGCCCGGCATGGGCCGCTGCCAGGGCGGGTTCTGCTCGCCGCAGGTGGTGCGCATCATCGCGGAGTATCTCGGCGTGCCGCTGAGCGCAGTGCGCAAGTCCTCGGCCGACGCGCCCATCACGTTCGGCCCGACGAAATCCGGGGAGGTGCAGGCATGATGTACGACGTCATCGTCATCGGCGGCGGCCCCGGCGGGCTCGCGGCCGCCATCTCCGCGCACGAAAACGGTGCGCACGTGCTGCTCATCGAGCGCGAGGCGCGCCTGGGCGGCATGCTCAAACAGTGCATTCACGACGGCTTTGGCCTCGCCCGCTTCGGCGAGCGGCTGGCCGGGCCGGAATATGTCGAGCGCTTCATCGACCGGCTCGAGGATCTGGGCATTGAGGCGCACACACAGACGTTCGTCACGCGCGTGGAGAAAACGCCCGCCGGCTTCGCGGTCGTCACCGTCAGCCGCGACGGCGTCGCGCGCTATGACACCCGCACGCTCGTGCTGGCCACCGGCTGCCGCGAGCGCACGGCAAAACAGGTCTTTATCCACGGCACGCGCCCGGCGGGCGTGTTCACGGCCGGCACCGCGCAGCATTTTACGAACCTGCTCGGCGAGCTGCCGACCCGGCGCTGCGTCATCCTCGGCAGCGGCGACATCGGGCTCATCATGGCCCGCCGCCTGACGCTCGAGGGCGCGGAGGTCCTCGGCGTGTACGAGGCCAAGTCCACTCCCTCCGGCCTGACGCGCAACATCCACCAGTGCCTGCATGACTACAGCATCCCGCTGCACCTGAGCCACACGGTCACGCGCGTGTTCGGCGCAGACCGGCTCACGGGCGTGGAGGTTGCGGAGGTCGACGAGACCATGCGCCCCATCCCCGGCACGGAGCAGCGCATCGACTGCGACGCGCTGATCGTGTCCGTCGGCCTCATCCCGGAAAACGAGCTGGCGGAGTCGCTCGGCGTCCCGCTCGACGGGCACACCCGCGGCCCTGTGTGCGACGGGCAGCTCATGACGGAAGTGCCCGGCATCTTCTCGTGCGGCAACGCGCTGCACGTCAACGACCTCGTGGACTATGTGTCCGCCTCCGGCGAGCTGGCGGGCAAGAGCGCGGCGCACTTTGCCGCGCACACGCGCGACGAGATCGCGCTCACGATCTCGGACGATTTCGGCTACCTTGTCCCCCAGCGGCTCGACCGCACGGAGGACAACAGCAGCGTCACGCTGTATTTCCGCAGCGCGGCGGTGCTCGGCCCGTGCCGCGTGGTGCTGACCATCGACGGCAAGGAAACCTGGTCGCGGCGCTACCCCTTCCTGCGCCCGCCCGAGATGCAGCAGCTCACACTGGACTTTGACAAGCTCGGCATCGCCCGCGCGCGCGATGTCCACTTTACGATTGAGGTGGCAGAGGCATGAAAGAACTCACCTGTATCGGCTGCCCGCGCGGCTGCACCTTGAAAATCGAACGCGACGGCGGCGGCTGGTCCGTCACCGGCAACACCTGCCCGCGCGGCCGGGAGTTTGCCATTTCGGAGATGACCGCGCCCAAGCGCACCATCTGCTCGACCGTGCGCACGGCCTTTCCGGATGCGCCGGTGCTGCCGGTGCGCGTATCGGCGGACATCCCGAAGGACCGCATCTTCGATGTCATGGACGCGCTCAAAACCGTCACCGTGTCCGAGCGCATCGGCCGCGGCGACGTCGTGATCCCGGACGTGCTCGGCCTCGGCGTGGACGTCATCGCCACGAGCAGCCTCCTCAGGCACAGACCCGAATGAATCTTTTGTATAGAGAGCAAAAATAAAACTTAGGAGGGAATCATCTTGAGCAAACCGCTGGTGCTGACCTGCGACATCGGCACACAGAGCGCACGCGCCCTGCTCGTGGACCCGGACGGCCGGATCGTAGACGTCGTGCAGAGCAAGTATGCCGAGCCCTACTTCTCGAAAGAGCCCGGCTGGGCCGAGCAGAAGCCGAACTTCTACTTCGACCGCCTGTGCGAGTGCTGCCGCGAGCTGTGCGCGCGCAGCAACGCCCTGCTGCCGGACGTGATCGCCATGACGATCACCGTCATCCGCGACACGGTCGTGTGTCTGGACGCGAACAACGAGCCCCTGCGCGACATCATTCTCTGGCTGGACAAGCGCACCGTTGACCCGAACGGCGCCATGCCCGCCAAGAACATGATGCTCTTCAAGGTCGCCGGCATGGAGCCGACGGCGAAGGTGGTCTACGCCGCCTCCGTCGGCAACTGGATCATGCGCCACGAGCCGGAGATCTGGGCCAGAACCGCCAAATACGTCATGCTGCCCACGTACCTGAACTACAAGCTCACGGGCAACCTCATCGACTCGGCCTCGAACCAGATCGGCCACATCCCATTCGACTACAAAAACCGCCGCTGGATGAAGCCCGGCAGCCTCACGCGCTGCTTCTGCGACGTGCCGAACGAAAAGCTGTGCGACCTCGTGCCCTCCGGCACGGTCATCGGCACGGTCACGGACGAGGTCTGTGCCCTGACCGGCATCCCCGCCGGCCTGCCGCTGATCTCGACCGGCTCGGACAAGGGCTGCGAGACGCTCGGCCTCGCCGTCGTCGATTCCGACAAGGCGTCCATCTCGCTGGGCACGACAGCTACCATCCAGTTCAGCACGACCGAGTACGTCGAGCCGCAGCAGTTTCTGCCCGCCTATCCCGGCGTGCTCAACGACCACTACAATCCCGAGATCGAGATCTACCGCGGTCTGTGGCTGCTGTCGTGGTTCGTGAAGGAATTCGGCACGGCCGACGCCATCGATGCCAAGGAAAAAGGCATGGCGCCCGAGGCCCTGCTCGACGAGCGCATCCGCGACCTGCCCGCCGGCAGCGACGGTCTGCTCCTGCAGCCGTACTGGACGGCCGGCATCCTGCACCCGGACTCGCTCGGCGCGGTCATCGGCTTTTCCGACTACCACACGCGCTACCACTTCTACCGCGCCATCATCGAGGGCCTGTGCCTGGAGCTGTACATGGCGCTGCGCATCATGGAGGACCGCTCGGGCCTGACCATTCACGAGATCCGCATCGGCGGCGGCGGCGCAAAGAGCGACGTGGTCTGCCAGATCGCGGCGGACGTGTTCGGCCTGCCGGTCGTGCGCTCGCAGACACACGAGGCGTGCTCCATCGGTTCGTCCATGGTCGCGTTCGTGGCCAAGGGCGTGTTCGCCGATTTCGACGCCGCGGCCAAAGCCATGGTCCACGTCAAGGATACGTTCCAGCCCAATGAGCGCAATCACGAGGTATATAACGACATTTACGAGCAGGCCTACCGCAAGATCTACCCGCGCCTGCGCCCGATCTATCAGAAACTGATCCAAGTCAAGAGGAGGATTGCACAATGAGCAACAAACCGTACAAAGGATTCGAGCCGAAATGGCTGCTCACCCCCGCGCCGGCGGACAGCTACCGCTCCATTTTCCGCTGGGGCGACCCGAACTTCTTCAAATATCCGAAAGAGTCTCTGTACACGCTCATGAAAGAGACGTTCAAAATGACGGACGACGATTTCAAGGAGTATTCCGACGACATCGGCTTTGACCCCGTCGACCTCTCCGACCACCCGGTGCAGCTCGCGCCGGAGCACATCGAGGCACTCAAGAAGATCGTCGGCGAGCGCAATGTCTCCACCACCGACTATGACCGCCTGAGCGTGGCCTACGGCTTCACGGCCTACGATATCCTGCGTCTGCGCCACAAGCGCGTTGACAGCGTACCCGACGTCGTGCTCTACCCCGAGACGACCGGGCAGGTCGAGCAGATCGTGGCCTACTCCACCGAGCACCACATCCCGCTGTACGTCTACGGCGGCGGCAGCAGCGTCACCCGCGGCGTCGAGCCGGTCAAGGGCGGCATCTCGCTCGATATGCGCCGCAACTTCAACAAGGTCATCAGCTTCAACGAGATCGACCAGACCATCACCGTGCAGGCCGGCATGTCCGGCCCGGATCTGGAAAAGACGCTCCAGAGCGCGCCGGAGCTCTTCGGCGCCAAGCGGCAGTACACCTGCGGCCACTTCCCGCAGTCGTTCGAGTATTCGAGCGTCGGCGGCTGGACGGTCACGCGCGGCGCGGGCCAGAACAGCACGTATTACGGCACGATCGCCGACATCGTCCTCAGCCAGAAGTACGCCACGCCCATCGGCACCATCCAGACCAGCCACTACTCCCGCGAGGCCACCGGCCCGAACCTGAACCAGATCATGATGGGCTCCGAAGGCACGTTCGGCGTGCTGACGGAGGTCACGCTGCGCATCTTCCGCTGGATGCCGCAAAACCGCAAGCGCTTCTCCTACATCTTCAAGACGTGGGACGAGGCCATGAAGGCCGCCCGCGAGATGATGCAGTGCGAGTGCGGCTACTCGTCCGTGTTCCGCCTGTCCGACCCGGAGGAGACCAACCTCATGCTCAAGCTCTACAACGTCGATGAGACGCCGCTGCAGCCGCTGCTCGACAAGTTCGGCTACAAGGACATGGAGCGCTGCCTCTTCCTCGGCTTTACCGACGGCGAGAAGGGCTACAGTCGCAACGTCGCGCGCAACATCGCCAAGATCGCGCTCCGTCACGGCGGCATGCCGCTGACCGGCTATGTCACCCGCAGCTGGGAGAAGGGCCGCTTCAACGACCCCTACCTGCGCGACACGCTCATGGACTTCGGCATCACGACCGACACGCTCGAGTGCACGGTCAACTGGTCGAACATGGAGCAGGTGCACGCCGACGTGCGCAAGATCTGCCACGCGCTGCCGAACACCGTCGTCACGACGCACATGTCGCACTGCTATCCGCAGGGCGCGAACCTGTACTTCATCTTCCTCACCCGCATGCAGGATGAGGACGCCTTCAAAGCCTACCACACCACGATTCTCGACGCGATCCAGCGCTCCGGCGCGGCCGTGAGCCACCACCATGGCATCGGCAAGATGTTCGCGCCGTGGCTCGAGGGCTACATCGGCGAGAAGGAGTACGGCGTGTTCCGCGTGCTCAAGGACTACTTTGACCCCGACTACAACATGAATCCGGGCGGCACGATTGGCCTGGACCTCAAGCCGGAGGAAAAGAAGTTCCTGCGCGAGTACACCGACTATCTCGAGCAGCCGAAATTCGACTGATCTTTTGTCATCAACCGGCGGCGGAATGGATGCCCGCCGCCGGATCACCGGCCAAGTGCCAATGCTGCTGCGTAGATCGTTTGTGCAGCAGGGGGGAGAATCGGGGCGGCCCGCCGCCCCAAGGGATGGAGCAGCCCGGCAGATACCTGCCGGGCTGCTTTTTCATGCCGCCGCGCAAAAAACCGCCGCTCATGTTGAGCGGCGGCCAGACTGTCAAGGAACCTCGTAGAGTTTGCGCCTGCGGGCGCAAAGAAAGTCCAATCAT
>HF985745.1:5622-9380 GCA_000432375.1 Firmicutes bacterium CAG:103 | reverse complement strand
CATGGAGTTGGACGGCACGTGGTTTGCTTCCGTTGAGGCGGCCGGGCCGGGCTTTTTGAACTTCCGCCTGTCCGACAAGTGGTATCAGGACGTGCTGACTGCCGTGGACGAAGCCGGCGCGGACTATGGCCGCGTGGACGACGGCCACGGGGAAAAGGTCATGGTGGAGTTCGTATCCGCCAACCCGACCGGGCCCATGACGATCGGCAACGCGCGCGGCGGCGTGCTCGGCGACGCGCTCGCGTCCGTGCTCGACCGCGCGGGCTACAATGTCTGGCGCGAGTTTTACGTCAACGACGCCGGCAATCAGGTCGACCTGTTCGGCAAGTCCATCGAGGCGCGCTATCTTCAGCTCATCCAGGGCGAGGACGCTGTGGAATTCCCGGACAATGGCTACCACGGCGACGACATCCGGGAGCTTGCCAAACTGATCTACGAGCGTGACGGCGACAAGTACCTCACCATGCCGAGCGCCGAGCGCTGTGCGGCGTTCGTGGCCTTCGGCCTGCCGTACAACATTGCGCGTATGCAGCGCGACCTCGAGCGCTACCGCATCCATTTTGATCAGTGGTTTCTTGAGAGCAGCCTGCACAGCTCCGGCTACGTGGCCCAGACCGTGCAGCTGCTCGTAGACGCCGGCCTGACGTATGAAAAGGACGGCGCGCTCTGGCTGCGCAACACCGACCTCGGCGCCGATAAGGACGAGGTCCTGCGCCGCTCGAACGGGTTTTATACGTACTACGCGGTCGACATCGCCTATCACCGCAACAAATTCATCGAGCGCGGCTTTGACCGCGTCATCGACGTCTGGGGCGCGGATCACCACGGCCACGCCATTCGCTTCGCCGCGACCATGCGCGCGCCCGCGCTGGGGCTCGAGGGCCGCAAGCTCGACTTCCTCATCATGCAGATGGTGCGCCTCATGCGCGGCGACGAGATCGTCAAGGTCTCCAAGCGCACGGGTAAGGCGCTCTCGCTCGCTGACCTCATGGACGAGATCGGCGTGGATGCCTGCCGCTTCTTCTTCAACGCCAAGCCGGACTCGCATCTGGAGTTTG
Source organism: Firmicutes bacterium CAG:103 (assembly GCA_000432375.1). Taxonomy (GTDB): domain Bacteria; phylum Bacillota; class Clostridia; order Oscillospirales; family Oscillospiraceae; genus CAG-103. The sequence goes on along the minus strand of HF985745.1, from coordinate 8,322 downwards.
ACCTCGACCTCGCCATCCGGCAGGACAGCGAAAACCCCGTCTACTACGTCCAGTACGCGCACGCGCGCATCTGCACGCTGCTCGCCGCCATGGCCGAGGTCGGCTGCGCCGTGCCCGCTGCGGCGGATGTGGACGTGGCCCTGCTCACGACGCCGCAGGAGCACGAGCTCATCAAGCAGATCGCCATGCTCCCGGAGGAGATCCACCTTGCCGCGCGCGATTACGATCCCAGCCGCATCAACCGCTACGTGACGGAGCTGGCCGCGCGCTTCCACCGGTTCTACAATGTCTGCCGCATCAAGGACGCGGAGCCCGCCGTGCGCGACGCGCGCCTGAAGCTGGCCGACACGACGCGTCGCGTGCTCGAGATCGGTCTGGATATCATCGGCGTGACCGCACCGGAAAAAATGTGACCGGAATTTTGAGACAAGCAAATGCCCTCCCACCGCGCACGCGGGGGAGGGCATTTTTGCGCTTCCGGACAGAAACGGCAACAGCGTGCCGCCGGAGAGTGGCGACACGCTGCTGTCGAGAGAGCAAAAATAAGAAGAGAAAAGAAAGAAATCGGAAGAACGTTGAGTTAATTTATTAACTAACGTGATTATTTTATAACACATTCGTGCGGCGTTGTAAAGTGAAAAGTGCGAATTTTTGCAAAATAGGCGTTTCGTCAAGAAAATATCAGTCCAGATGGGCGCTTTTGTGCAATTTGTCGGCGGCGCTATGCGCCCCAGATCCAGCGCACGAGCGCGGCGGCCACGAGAAAGCCGGTCAGGTCGGCGGCGATGGCGGCAGGGATCGCCCAGCGGCTGCGCCGGACGCCGCAGGCGCCGAAATACACGGCCAGCACGTAGAACGTCGTCTCGGTCGAGCCGAGCATGACGGCGGCGGTGCGGCCGATGCGGGAATCGGGCCCGTAGGCGCCGATGATGTCGCTGGCCGCGGCCAGCGCGCCGCTGCCGCTGACCGGCCGCACGACCATGAGGATCGCCGTCTCCGGCGGGATGCCGAGCCACGCCAGCACCGGCGCGCACAGGCGCGTGAGCGCATCGAGCGCCCCGGAAGCGCGCAGCATGCTCACAGCCGCCAGCAGCGCCACCAGGGCGGGGAAGATGCGCACCACGGTCCGCAGTCCGTCGAGCGCTCCGGCCGTCAGCGCAGAAAAGACGTCCGTCCCCGTCAGCGCGCCGTAGAGCCCCACACCGGCCAGCAGCGCCGGGACGGTCAGCGCCAACACGTCGCTCACTGCCATACGCGCGACAGGCACTTCCCGGTCAGCAGTCCGACCGTGACCGAGCACAGGGAGGTCACCCACACGGCCGGCAGAATATCGAACGGCACGGCCGCGCCCGCCGCCTCGCGCACCGCGGCGATCGTGACCGGCAGCAGCTGGATCGACGCCGTGTTGAGCACCACCAGCAGGCACAGCTCGTCGCTGGCTTTGCTGCCCCGGAGCTCGCGCGCCATCGCCTGTGCGGCGCGCACGCCGGCCGGCGTCGCCGCGTTGCCGAGCCCGAGCAGGTTTGCGCTCACGTTCATGCTCAGCGCGTCGAGCGTCTGTGCATCGCGCGACGCTCGCGGGAACAACCGCCGCAGCACCGGCTGCAGCAGTCTGGACAGCCCGGCCGCGATGCCGCTGCGCCGCATGACCTCCATCACGCCGGACCACAGGCAGATCATGCCGCCCACCGTCAGGCAAAACGTCACCGCCTGCTGCACACCCTGCGCCGCCGCCGCGCCGACGGCCGCGCTCTGCCCGGTCGCCGCGCCGTAGATCAGCGCCACGCACACCATGCCTACCCAGACCCAGGTCAATGCCATGCCTTTGCGTCCTTTCCTGAAAACTGCGGTTGTCCGCGGCACTGCGTCCGGCTGTGTGCGGCCGGCGCCGGCACGGGCAACCAGTGCAGTATATGTTTTGCCGCACGGCATTAGGACGATTTGGCGTGGTCGCTGATGATTAAAAAATTTTATGTTTTCGGTGATTATTCACAAAACAGATGAATTTGAAGCATGCAAAAATATACAAATGGTAGAAAAACGCAATTCATCGGACAAGTTGCCGCGAATTCGTTGACTTTTTGTCAACGTTTGGTATAATGCAGGTGTTGAAATGAATGATCGAATCTTTCTCAATTTATTCCATTCGTATTGGAGGCATTTACTATGAAGTCCACAGGCATTGTGAGAAAAGTTGACGAGCTCGGCCGTATCGTGCTCCCCATCGAGCTGAGAAGAACCCTCGGCATCGAGGAAAAAGACCGCATCGAGATCTTCGTGGATGGTGAGTCCATCATCCTGCGCAAGTATCAGCCGGCCTGCATCTTCTGTGATAACGCGAAAGACATCATCAACTACAAAGGCAAGAACATTTGCCCCGACTGCATCCGCGCCATGAACGAGAAGCTCTGAGCACGGAGCAAAAAAGTCCCCTGACCGTCGGTCAGGGGACTTTTTTTATCGTCTGCGGGGGCTCAGGCGTTGAGCGCCATCTGATACAGCTCATTTTTGCCGAAGCCGGTGTCTGCCGCGGCGAGCTTGCACGCCTCTTTGAGCGCGCGGCCCTCGCTGCGGTAGCGTGCCACGATCTCGAGCGCCTGCTCGGCCGTGACGACCGGCTCCGAGCGCTCGGGTGCGCCGCGCAGCACGAGCACGAATTCGCCCTTCGGCGGCGTCTCGGTGAAGTAGGCCACCGCGCCG
>HF985745.1:0-5601 GCA_000432375.1 Firmicutes bacterium CAG:103 | reverse complement strand
TCGAGCGTCGTGCGCAGCTTTTGCTCATGGAGCTTGGTCAGCTCGCGCGCGAGCGTGATCTCCCGCGCGCCGCCGAACGTGTCGCGCAGGTCGCAGAGCGTGCGTAGCAGCTTGTGCGGCGCTTCGTAGAAGATCATCGTGCGCGTCTCGCCGCGCAGGCGCTCAAGATGCTCGCGCCGGGTCTTGCCGCTCACGGCGAGGAAACCCTCGAAGCAAAACTGCTGCGTCGGCAGGCCGGACACGGCCAGCGCCGCGATGGCCGCGCACGGGCCGGGGATGACCTGCACGTCGATGCCCTGCTCGGCGCACTGGCGCACGATGTCCTCACCGGGGTCGGAGATGGCGGGCATGCCGGCGTCGGTCACGAGCGCGCACGTCTCACCGGCGAGCAGCCGGGCGACGATCTTCTCACCGCTGGCGTATTTGTTGTGCTCATAGTAGCTCACGCACGGTTTTTTGATCTCAAAATGGTTGAGGAGCTTCGCCGTCACGCGCGTGTCCTCGGCGGCGATGAAGTCGGCGCTGCGCAGCGTCTCGAGTGCACGCACGGACAGGTCGCCGAGGTTGCCGATCGGCGTGCCGACCAGATACAGTGTTCCGCTCATAGTCACGTCCTCCTGTGATAAATTCTGCGGATCTCTTCCGAGTCCGTGCCGTCGGGTGCGCACAGTGCCAGCGGCGGCAGGAGCTTGAGTCCCGGCTTTCCACCGCGGCGTGCCTCGACCAGCACGAGGCTGGGCGCCGCATGCGCCGTGTGCGCCACGGTGCGCAGGCGCTTGGGCTCGAGCCCGGCGGCCGTGAGCGCGCACAGCAGCTCGCTCAGCCGCTCCGGCCGGTGCACGAGCGCGGCCGAGCCGCCCCAGCGCGTGAGATAGGCCATGGCGGCGCAGATGTCCTGCATGGTGCAGGTGCGCTCGTCGCGCGCGTGCGCGCGCATGGGGTCGGGCGAGGTATAGCGGGTCGGGCGAGGTATAGCCGCTGCCCGCGGAGAAGTACGGCGGGTTTGCCACGACGAGGTCAAAGCTGCCGGCCGGGAGCACCGCGCGGTGCTCGCGCAGGTCGGCGCAGAGGATCTGCGCCCGTCCGGTCAGGCCGTTGGCCTCGAGATTGTTCCGGCAGAGCTGCGCCGCGTCCGGCTGCAGCTCCACGCCGACGGCCGCCGCTTGCGGCAGCGCGTGCAGCAGCAGCACCGTCAGCACACCAGCGCCGCAGCCGAGGTCGGCAAAGCGGCGCACGCGGCGGTCAGCCGCGAAATCGGCCAGCAGCACGCTGTCCGTGCCGAGGGCGAACCCGGCGCCGGAGCGCGCAAACCGCGGCCCGCCCGGCCACAGATCGTCATATTGTACGCAGGGGGGCATGGCATCCGCTCCTTCCGCGAAAATCGTCTGAAATAGATAGAGGCGATATGCCTGGAGCATATCGCCTCATCCGTTTGCGTTGTTCTCGGTCGAATTAGTCGACAGAGATCGCGCCCACCGGGCAGTTCGCAGCGCAGGTGCCGCACTCCATGCAGCTGTCCGCGTTGATGACGTACTTGCCATTGCCCTCGGAAATCGCCTCAGCCGGGCAGTTCGCAGCACAGGTGCCGCACATGACGCAATCGTCGCCAATAACAAATGCCATTGTAATTACCTCCTATGATTTTGACCAGACTTCTCTTCCTCTGGTATGGAGTCATTGTAGCACAAAAATCCGAAAAATCAACCGTCATTTTCGAAATTCGGAAAAGCATGTTGATTAAAATACAGGAAGGGGTGGAAATAATACAAATCAGCTTCCCGGATTCGGCAGTTTCCTTGTGCCGGCCGGGCGATAATAGAGGCGTATGACCAGCGAAGGAGGCAAACGATCTATGCGCGGCAGCGAACGGTTTACACAGCGGGCATCCACGGCGATCACAAAGGCGCACGACGCAGCCCTGGGCATGGGGCACAGTTATGTGGGCACGGAGCATCTCCTGCTCGGCATCATCCGGGAGGGGGAGGGGCTCGGCGCCCGCATCCTGACCGATAACGCGCTGACGGACGCCGTGCTCACGCGCATGGTCACGGAGACGGTCGGCCGCGGCGTTCCCGGCGCGCCCGAGCAGGGGCTCAGCCCCCGGGCGCGGCACGTCATCGAGCTGGCCGCCGAGGACGCCAACCGGCTCGGTCACTGTTACGTCGGCACGGAGCACATCCTCATGGGCATCCTCCGCGAGGCGGACAGCGCCGGTGCGCGCATCATCGTGGCGGCCGGCGGCGACCTGAACAAGATCTACACGGACATCATGGACGTGTTCGGCCGGCCGGAGTATAAGCCCCGGCCGCAGCAGTCGGCTCCGCGGTCTCAGACGCGCCGCGCCGCCGACACGAAAACGCTCGACCAGTACGGCCGCGACCTCACGGAGCTGGCAGCCGGCGGGAAGATGGACCCGGTCATCGGCCGCGACCGGGAGATCGAGCGCGCCATCCAGATCCTCTCGCGCCGCAGCAAGAATAACCCCGTGCTCATCGGCGAGCCCGGCGTCGGCAAGACGGCGGTGGCCGAGGGGCTGGCGCAGCGCATTTCGGACGGCAACGTGCCCGAGGACCTGCGCAACAAGCGTATTGTGAGTGTGGACCTGACGGCCATGCTCGCGGGCACAAAGTACCGCGGCGACTTTGAAGAGCGCGTCAAGTGCGTCCTGCACGAGGTGCAGCGAGCGGGGAATGTGATTCTCTTCATCGACGAGCTGCACACGATCGTCGGCGCGGGCTCGGCCGAGGGCGCGATCGACGCGGCGAACATTCTCAAGCCCGCGCTCGGGCGCGACGAGCTGCAGATCATCGGCGCGACGACGCTCGAGGAGTACCGCAAGTATATCGAAAAGGACGCGGCGCTCGAGCGGCGCTTTCAGCCCGTGCGCATTGCAGAGCCCACGCCGGAGCAGAGCCTGCTGATCCTGCGCGGTCTGCGCGAACGGCTCGAGGCACACCACCGCCTGCACATCACGGACGATGCGCTGCGCAAGGCCATCACGCTCTCCGTGCGCTATATCGGCGACCGCTGGCTGCCGGACAAGGCCATCGACCTTGTGGACGAGGCGGCCTCGCGCGTGCGCATGCAGGCGCTCGTGCAGCCGGAGCGGGTGCACGCGCTGGAGATGCAGCTGACGAACACGACCGCGGATATGGAAAGCGCCGTGCGCGCGCAGAATTTCGAGCGCGCGGCCCGCCTGCGCGACCGCGAGCAGAAGCTGCGCACGGAGCTCGAGCAGCTGCGCAGTCAGTGGGAGCAGACGCATGCCGGCCCCGTGCGCGCCGTGACGGGCGAGGACGTGGCCGAGATCGTTTCGCTCTGGACGGGTATCCCCGTCGCGGGCATCACCTCGAGCGAGAGCAAGCAGCTGCTGCAGATGGAGGCGTCGCTGCGCCGCCGCGTCGTCGGGCAGGAGGAGGCCGTGCACGCGGTCTCGAACGCGATCCGCCGCAGCCGCGTCGGTCTTGGCGACCCGAACCGCCCGATCGGCAGCTTTCTGTTCCTCGGCCCGACCGGCGTCGGGAAGACGGAGCTCTGCCGCGCGCTGGCCGAGGCGCTCTTCGGCGACGAGAAGGCGCTCATCCGCGTGGACATGTCGGAATATATGGAGCGGCACAGCGTCTCGCGGCTCATCGGCTCGCCCCCCGGCTATATCGGCCACGAGGAGGGCGGCCAGCTCACGGAAAAGGTGCGCCGCAAGCCGTATTCCGTTGTGCTGTTCGACGAGATCGAAAAGGCGCACGAGGATGTGTTCAACCTCCTGCTGCAGGTCATGGAGGATGGCCAGCTCACGGATTCGCTCGGGCGGAAGGTGAACTTCCGCAACGCCGTCGTCGTCATGACCTCGAACGTCGGCGCGAAGGCCATCACGGACAGCCGCCGCAGCCTCGGCTTCACGCAGCAGACGAGCGAGGGCGCCGGGCGCACGGACGCCGAGATCCGCAGCATGGTCATGTCCGACCTGAAAAAGACGTTCCGGCCGGAGTTTCTCAACCGCGTCGACGACATCATCGTCTTTCACAAGCTCACGCGCGCCAACATCCGCCAGATCGCGCAGAAGCTCCTCGACACGGTCAACACGCGCATGGAGCGCGCGGGCGTGGAGCTGCAGGTGCCGGACGCGGCGCTCGATGCGCTCTCGGCCACGGGGTATGACCCCGTGTACGGCGCGCGGCCGCTGCGCCGGGCCATCCAGAGCACGATCGCCGATCAGGCGGCGGGCATGCTGCTCGACGGCACGCTCCAACAGGGCGATGTCGTGACGGCGGAGGTGCAAGACGGGAAAATTGTTTTGACGAAAACGCGCGAACGTGGTACGATAACATCTTAATGTAAAAAATGATAAAGCATTCAGACGGAGGCGTACCCCCAGCATGGAACAGAACCAAGTACAGAAAGATTTGAGCGCATTTCGTGACCCGTTTCGCTACAACACGTTTCACGGCTTTAATTCACACAACCACATCGTTGTCACCGAGGTCGGCGAAGGCACGAGCGTCGTCGAAGTCGAGATGACGCAGGACGCCATGAACCCGCTCGGCATGGCACACGGCGGGCTGATCTTCAGTATGTGCGATGTGGCGACCGGCGTTGCCGCGCGTACCGGCGGGCGCATCACCGTGACGCTCGACAGCAGCATCCAGTTTCTGCGTCCGGGCAAGGACACATCCAAGCTCGTGGCGCACGGCCGTGTCGTCAAGGAGGGCCGCACGACCGGCCTTGTGACGGCGGAGGTGTTCAATGATGCGGGCGAACTGCTCGCCACCGCGTCCGTGATGGTCTACTATGTGGACGAGAACGCCTATGCGGACGAAACGATGCAGTAAATTGCACGATCAACGAAGAAAAGAGACGTTCTGAGAACGTCTCTTTTCTTCATCTACCCCTCCGCGCGGATGAGCGTCGTTCCGGGGTAGTAGTGCGCGAGAATGTCGGCATAGCCGCTGCCGCGGATGGCCATGACGTTCGCGCCGTACTGGCTCATGCCGACGCCGTGGCCGCTGCCCGTGACGGTGAAGGTGAACGTCCCGCCGCTGTAGGCAACGGAAAACGCTGCCGAGCGCAGGGAAAAGAGTGCACGCACCTGCGCGCCCGTGAGCGTTTCGGAGCCGACGGGGATGCGCGCCACGCGGCCGCTGTCATCGAGCTCCGGCGTGCCGAACCATGTGCCCGGATCGTCGCCGAGCACACAGTCCGGGTAGCTGTCGAGCACGGCCGCGCGCACGGCGTCGGCCGCGATCTCGGCCGTAGAGACGTAGTTCGGCACGTCCTGCGCCGTCTCGGGTGAGGACACGCTCACGAGATACGGCGCATCGCCGCTCCAGAGCGCGGCACTGCTCTCGGTCGCCCCGGCGGACGAGGCGTGGAACACCGCGCGGATGAGCTGCCCGCCGTAGGTGAGGTACTGCCCGTCCGTGTCGGTCACGGCCTGGCGGATGCGCGCCATGTTGTGCGCATAGTCCGCGCCCCATTGCTCGCGCAGCGCGGCGTCGTCCTTGCGCGCGCAGCAGCAGGTGTACTGGTCGCAGACGCCGGCCTCCGGGTGGTTGGCTGCCCCGCCGCGCATGCGCTGGAGGATATACGTGCGCGCGGCGACCGCCT
>HF985744.1 GCA_000432375.1 Firmicutes bacterium CAG:103 | reverse complement strand
CCGCAGGCAGCGACAACCCCGCGGGCCGAAGCCTGCGGGGTTGCCTCTCTACGCTACAAACGCAGCGGTCAGTATTTTTTGTTGGGACGCTGGAGAGTTGCGCCGCGGTCAGATCACTCCGACAGCTCTGCCTTCTTCTCGGCAGACAGCTTCTTGATCTTCGGGATGCCCCAGATGAACGCCGGGAGCACAACAACGATCAGAGCGTAGTAGCCGTCATAGCCATAGATCTTGGAAATGATGGTCGACAGGCCGAGCAGGGAAACTGCATAGCACAGGCCGATGACGATCAGGCCGACGATGACGCTGCGGACAGCCTTGCTCTTGATGGCCTTCGGGAAGCAGTGGCCCTCGAAGCGCTGGATCATGGAGTAGACGAGCGTGACGGACGTGGACACGAACGCGCAGAACAGCAGGATGGTGTACACGACAAACAGCCAGGTGTAGCCGCTGCCCATGAGGGTGACGACGCTCTGGTTGGGAAGCTTCATGACGTCGGCAATGTGGCGGGCGGCGATGCTGGCGACGGAGTCAACGCCAACGCTCTTGATGGCGGTCAGGATCGGGTACCAGCGCAGCAGCATGGCGCCGGAAGCGGCGAGCGCGCCGCCGTTCATGAGCCAGCCAAGGATGCTGGCGCGCTTGACGCCCTTGTGGGTCAGCTCGGTGGAAGCAGCGATCATGGCCGGGACGGACACGCACTGGAAAGCAGCGTACACGAACACGCCGCGCCAGACGCCCTCGAGGCCCTTCTGGGAGGTGACGTCCGCGATGGCCGGGATGGACGCATAGGCCGCGTTCTCAGTGGCCAGCTCCTGAGCGACCGCGTCGATTGGAACGACGAAGCCCATGATGACCAGGATCGCGGTGACGATCAGGATCGCGGTGGAAAGAACGGTAGAAGCCTTGATGATCAGGTCAACGCCGAAGATCGACAGAAGGATCAGCAGGGCGATGATGACGAGGTTGCAGATGATATCGGGCAGGTCGATCAGGCTCTTGACGATGCCGCCGGCGCCGTCAACGCAGGAAGCGACCGCCGCGAGGATGATGATGATGTAAAAGATCTCGAAGAAGATCTCCATCCACGGCTTCGGATACAGGGCGCGATAGGTGTCCTTGTAGTTGTCGAAACCGCTGAGCTTGGCAAACTTCATCATGATGTACATGACGACGGCCAGGATGCCCATGGCCAGCAGCGGGAAGATCGCCGCGGTCCAGCCATACTGGACAAAGTAGTTCACGACCTGGTTGCCGGTCGCAAAGCCGGCGCCCACGTGGGTGCCGAACCAGACAGACGCCACGGTGAAGGCGGCTGCCCAGCTGCTCTTGAGCTTTTTGTTATCCATTTTTTACCTCTCTTTTTTGCTCTTTTTTTGCTTTTCTCTCTTTTATTTCAATCCTGCCTCGTGCTCTCCTACCAACCGGGACAGGGCTCGAAATCCACACCCATGTGTTAATTTATGAACAAGTCGTTAACAACTCGGGATAGTAAATTTATAATTCTCTCACACGCAAAAGTCAATAACAGCCTCTTCCAATCCCCAATTTTTTTCAGTCATTTTCTGAAAACTGTCGAATTGCACAAAATCTTGCATGTATTTTTATGCACTCTGATTCTGGCGCTTTTGTAATATTTTATGCGATTTTAGCGCTTTGACAGCAAGAAAACAGTTGCGGCGTCTACACTTTCGTGCTATCATAACAACGCTGGGAGCGCAAATCTTTTGTCGAATTCCTGACAAGCGAGATTGGCATATTTTTGACACAGGCCAGCAGGTTCGGCAAACGCGATTGATGAATTTTTAACCATCATTTTGCGTACACATCCATTGCCCAATGTCGATTTTGAGGGGAGCGCGCACGTTATGAAGCTCGTGACATTTGAAAAGGACGGCCGCAGCGCCGTCGGCCTGCTCAACGCGGCCGGCACTGCCGTGCATCCCGTGCCGGGCTGTGCGGACATGCAGACGCTCATCGGCATCTGGCCGGCGCTGGACACTGCCGCCGTGCTGCGCGGTGAAGGTCTGCCGCTCGAGCGCGTGCGGCTGCTCGCGCCCATCCCCCGCCCGGAGCAGGACGTGATCTGCCTGGGCATCAATTATTTTGACCACGCCAAGGAGAGCGAGGCCGTCGCCGGCAAGGGCGTCAAGGCGCCGGACACGTTCCCGATCTACTTTTCCAAGCGCGTGAACGAGGCCGTCGCCCCCGGCGGCGACATTCTCAGCCACAGCGATCTGGTCGCCGACCTCGACTATGAGGCGGAGCTGGCCGTCGTCATCGGCCGCCCGGCGTACAACGTCAGCGAGGCAGACGCGCTCGACTACGTGTTCGGCTACACTATTTTGAATGACGTGAGCGCGCGCACGATCCAGAACCAGCATAAGCAGTGGTATCGCGGCAAGAGCCTCGACGGCTTCACGCCGATGGGCCCGTGGATCGTCACGCCGGACGAGTTCGACGTGCGCAGGCCGCAGAAAATCCAGAGCCGCATCAACGGCGAGCTCCGGCAGGACAGCACGACCGATCTCATGATCTTCCACGTGCCGTACGTGATCGCCGAGCTCAGCCAGGGCATGACGCTCCGCCCCGGCACGATCATCTCCATGGGCACGCCGGCCGGCGTGGGCATGGGCTTTGACCCGCCGAAGTGGCTGCACCCGGGCGACGTGGTCGCGTGCAGCATCGAGGGCATCGGCACCCTCACCAACACCGTTCGGTAATCCGCCGTCAGGCATACGCCTGCAGCGGCCGAAGATATCGCAAACAGATTCAGAAAAGGAGAGAAAAAGTTATGAAATTTGCAATGTATGGTTCCGGCGCAGCCGGCAGCGTCTTCGCTTCTTACCTGCGTAAGGGCGGTGCGGACATCATCCTCATCGACCGCTACGAGGCGCACATGAAGAAAGTCGCCGAGGAAGGCATGCACTTCACCATCCATCAGGAGGAAGATGGCGGCTACAAGGATTACGACTACCAGCTCAAGGGCTTCCGCACCTACACCACCGCTGCTGACGCGGCCGCGGCGGAGGGCAAGGTCGACGTCATCATCTACATGACCAAGGCGACCCAGCTCGAGCAGGCCATCCAGGACTCCATGCCTGTCGTCGGCGACACGACCGTCGCCGTCTCCCTCATCAACGGCCTCGGCAACGATGACAACCTCTTCAAGGTCTTCCCGAAAGAGCGCTGCATCATCGGCTCCGGCGTGCTGGGCACGGCTCTGCCCGAACCCGCACACTGCGTGTCCACCCCGGCCGGCGGCGTGCAGATGAACTTCGGCGGTGCGGTCCGCTCGGAGCTCACCGACGCGGCCTGCGCCGAGATGCTCAAGTGCTACCGTGCCGGCGGCTGCGACGCTTACTGGCGCGACGGCGAGCCGGGCACCGACAACAACATCTACAAGTTCATCTGGAAAAAGGTCTGCGTGAACGCCACCGTCAACACCGTGTGCGCCGTCCTGCGTCTGAAGATCGGCGAGGTCGAGGCAGATCCGTTCGGCCAGTGGCTGTTCCACAGCGTCATCCGCGAGACCTGCGCAGTCGCGACCGCCAAGGGCGTGCCGATGGACGCCGATGAGTTCATCGCCCACGATCACAAGGACATCGTCACCAACATCGCGGACTACTATCCGTCCATGTGCCAGGATATGCTCTTCAACCACCGCCAGACCGAGATCGACGTGCTCAACGGCAAGATCGCGGAGTACGGCGAGCAGCTGGGCATCGACACCCCGGTGTGCAAGGTCCTGTCCCAGGTCGTGCGCTGCATCCAGGGCAACTACGACAAGCAGTACCTGAAGTAATTTCAAACCCCGAGTTTTCTCTGCCGGCCGGCCAACAACCGGCCGGCAGTTTGCTAAGGAGGCAAACGCATGAAAATCGCAATGATCGGCTCCGGCGCTGCCGGCAGCGTGTTCGCCGCCTACCTGCGCAAGGGCGGCGCCGAGCTCTGGCTCGTCGATAAGTACAAGGCGCACATGGACAAGATCGCGGCCGACGGTCTGGTCTTCCGCACGCCGGAGGGCGAGGAAGTGCTCACCGGCTTCCACACGAGCGCCACCGCGCACGACATCGGCACCATGGATATGGTCATCCTCATGGTCAAGGCCACGCAGACCGCGGACGTCATGGCCGACACCATGCCCTGCATCGGGCCGGAGACGGTCGTCGTCTCGCTGCAAAACGGCCTCGGCAACGACGAGGTGCTCGCCCAGTTCGTGGAGACCGACCGCATCCTCTACGGCAGCGGCCTGATCGGCACGGAGCTGGCCGGCCCCGGCGTGTGCGTGAGCAAGCCGGAAAAGGGCATCCAGATGCACTTCGGCGCCGTGCACAACAACCCGAAGGCCGACGCCGCCGGCAAGGCGCTCGAGGCGTGCTTCCAGGCGGGCGGCTGCAACGCGAGCTTTGACGAGGATGTGCGCCCGTACATCTGGAAGAAAGTCATCGCCAACAGCGGCTATAACGGCGTGAGCGCCGTCATGCGCCTGAAGGTGAAGGAGACCTTCGCCGACCCCTACGGCCACGACATCGTCATGCATGTGTGGAAAGAGGGCTGCGCCGTCGCGCAGGTGCTCGGCATCGGCGATCTCTGGCCGCTCATGGAAAAGGAAGAGCCGAACATCATCGCCAACCTCGGCAACTACTATCCGTCCATGGCGCAGGACGCCGTGCTGCACCAGCGCCAGACGGAGATCTCCGTGCTCAACGGCGCCATCGCGCGCTACGGCGAGCGGCTGGGCGTGCCCACCCCGTTCAACACCGTCATCACGAAGGTCATCTCCTGCATCCAGAACAACTACGACAAGCAGTATCTGGGCTGATAACGCATCCACGCATTGCATGTATCCCTACGTCAGCGCCCCGGCAGCCGGCGGGGCGCACGTTTTTTCCCCATACGCAAAAGCACCCCCTGTGCCGTGCACAGGGGGTGTTCGCTATGGTTGTTTCGTTTACCGTCAGCGCCGCGCGCTTACCGGTCGGGATATTTCTGCGCCAGATCGGCCTCGAGTGCATCCCAGTCTCTGGCCGGCGTGATCTTTGTCCACTTCTCGGGCGAGGTGTTGTTCACGCGCTCGTAATCGTGGTTGTTCGTGGCCTCCTGCACCGCCTCATAGGACCAGTTGCCCGGCGTGTCCGGGTTGTCCGGCCAGGTGACCATATCCGGGAGGAAATGCTCCTTGTCCGGCGTGCGGAAGAGAACGTTATTGATGATCTCCATGACCTCGGCGCGGGTGATCTCCGTATTCGGGCGGAACGTGCCGTCCGGATAGCCTCTGACCAGACCGAGCGCCGCCGCGCGGTTGATATACACGCGCGCCCAGCTGCCGGAGATATCCGGGAATGCATCACCGGTAACTTCCGGTGCGTGGTAGAATCGTGCTGCGATCGTCGCGAACTCCGCGCGCGTGATCGGCGCGTCCGGGCAGAATGTGTCGTCCTCATAGCCGGTGAGAATACCGGCGTTGGTCAGCGTCGAGACCGCGCTGTTATACCAGGCACCGCTTGCCACATCGGAGTAGCTGTTCGTGCGAGACCACACATTTTCGCGGGCCTCGTCCTGAAGCAGACGGTAGAAAATCGTTGCGACCTCCGCGCGTGTGATCTGGCGCTCCGGCTTCACCGTGCCGTCCGGATAACCGCAGATATACGCATCGTGCTTCTCGCGCTCCAGCGGCGGGGGCGGCAGCTCGTTGTCCTCGACGGAGAACACGAACGTGATGTGCGCAGCCGCTTCCTGGAACGCATTGCCCATCGCGGGGTCAACATCAATGGTCACGTCCAGATCGACCGGATCGGTCTTCGGGCCGACCTCGGCAATGAAGACGTTGCTCTTGAGGCCATCGGCCGCATCGAGCTGGCTGAAGAGCTTCGCGGTCTTGCTGGACGCGATCACGACGCCGTTTTTCGACACGGTCATGCCGATGTGATCGAGCACATCGTTGTACGAGATGTCGGAGCCTTCCTTGGCGGAGGCGTCGCCGTCGATCTCGGCGCGCAGATAGATCTTTGCGCCCTGCACACCGTTTTGGCCGTCAGCCTGCACGCGGATGGTCTGCGTGAGGCTGTTGCCGGGCATGCAGTTGGAGAAGTTCGGGAACAGGTTCGTGTCCGAACCGTCGCCGGTGTGGGTGAAGGTGAAGCGCGCGCCGTTGCCGTCCGAGCCGTCATAGTACGTGACGGTGGGAACGTTCGTCTCGCCCGTCGCCCAGATGCCCAGTCCGGCGGCCAGCGCGACCACCAGCACGAGGGCGACGATCATGGTAAGTTTTTTGTGTTTCATACCGTTGCCCTCCTTAAGGTGTCGTGGTCGGCTGCGTCAGATAGCCGTTGTTGTCAACGCGCACGCCCCAGCTATCTGTCACGGCCTTGCTCGGCGCGGCCTGAATGCTCTCGGCCAGCACCGTCACCTCGAGGTGGCAGCCCTCGGGCGCATTCGGCTGCGTGATGGGATCTTTCAGCAGGTTTGCAGTCGAATCTTTCGGTCCGACCGGCTTGGTATAGTAGTAAATGCCGTCCTTCATGAACCAGTCGGGCTCGTTGAGCGTGACTTCCGGCAGGTTTCCGCCAGAGACGACTTTTCCATTCCCGTCCACCCAGTTCATGACCAGCTTGACGCGGACATAGGACGTGGCGGTGCCTTCGTTCTTGATGTAAATCTCCGACTTGATGCCGTCGTCTGTCTTCTCTTCGATCGTGATTTTGGACTTGGCCGCCGTGAAGGTGTTCGTCACCGGAGACGTGTTCGCTTTGAGATAAGCGAGCGTCGTGCCGACGGCCAGCGCGAAGATCAGGCACAGGGAGAGGATGAGCGCGGCTTTTCTCCCGCCTGAACCGTTAAAGATACGTTTCATATGTCATCCCTCCTGTTCAGTTCGTGCCCGAGCCCGGAACATGTCCGGTATTATCGATATTATCCTTGGCCGTCCACTTGTTGATAACGTCGACAATGCTCGTGAGCCAGTCGTGCTTTACATAGGTGTTGGTGATCTCAGCCTCGCCGGTGGGCGTTGTGCCGCTGAGCTTGACAGCCGCCTCTCCGCCATTCTCGGCCCTGTAGCGCCACGACCAGGCGGTGTCCTCGGCCACGGTGTAGTCGCCGACAGCCAGGCCGGTGATGGTCGTGCTCTGTCCGGCTTTGAGCACCACGGTAGCCACGAGATCGTTGCCCTTCATGACGTTGAACACGAAGGTCTGGTTCGGGTTCGCGCCGTCGCCGGTGACGGTCTTGGTGATCGTCAGGCTGCAGGTCTTGACCTTGATGGTGAACTGCTTTTCCACGCTGGCGGTGTTTGTCATGTTGCCCGTCTTCGGGGTGGAAGTGCTGGTCACAGTGTAGGTCGTGGTCTTATCCGGCTTAACATTGCTGCCGTTCGTCCACGCCCAAGCGCCTTCGCTGCTGCCGGCGGGAACTGTGTACGTGCCGACAACCGTTCCGTTCTCATCCTTGACCGTATAGGTCACGTCCACATATGCGTTGTTCGTGCCGTCAAGCTGCGGAATGTCCGTGGTGATACGATCCTTCAGATCCGTTTCCTCGCCGAGGTAGATCTCGGTGCCGGTCGTCTTCGGCTCGACCGCCTTTACGGTCACATCCACCTGCTGCGGCTGGAACTTCTCGACCGGAGTCGTTCCGCCCGGTGCGTAGATGCCGTCAGTCGTGCCGACGTTCGTCTGCACGCCGTTGCCGCCGAGGAAGGCAGCCGTCGGCTGAATCTTGAATTCGACGATCAGCTTCTGGCCACTATAGGTTGTGCTGCCGGCCGCGTCCGTGCGCGGGCCGCACCAGTTGGTCTTGTAGTCAAACCCGGTGACCGAAACGGTGTTGTCGCTCACCGTGGCCTTGACGTCTGGAGGTGCATCCGTTTCCGTGTCGAAGGTCAGCTTTCCGTTACCGTCTGCGCCGGTGCAGTTCGCCGTTTTCAGCGTGACCTGCGCGCCGCCCGGAATCTCAAAGTATGGCGTCACTGCGTCCTGGAGTACGGAACTGCTTGTCAGCTCCGTATCCGAACCGCCGATCTGACTGCTGATGTTTTCGAAAACATTGTTGAGCTCCGTAGAATTGCCAGCCGAGAGATAGTAGGATTTGCCTCCGGCCGGATAGGTGCTTGTTCCGGGGCTTGACATGCTCTCCGCATTTTTATAGTTGGAGGACACGAGGTGCATATATTTATTGACATCACTGACACCGTTAAAGTTCGTCACCGGTGTTCCGTCCGCGCCATCCAAACAACCAACCGTGTAAACCGTCGCGCCGCTGCCCTTCAGCGACTTTGCGGCGCTGATCGCGTCGTTTGCCACATCTTCACTAAACTTGTTATTCGCGGTTGGAGAACCGTCCGTAAACATAACGACAACTTTGGTGCTATCGCGCGTGACCTCGCTCAAAATGTCCTTCGCATGCTCCATGCCATAGTCAGCTCGCGTTGCGCCAGCGGCGTTCAGGGTATTTACGGCATTTTTCAGCTCCTTCTGTCCCGCTTCGGCATCCGTCAGGTTCATTACGATCTGGGAGTAGTTATACCCATTTCCGTCGGTGCTGTTTCCAACGGTGCTGCTCTTGCCGCTGGCAAATTTGACGATGGAAATATTGTGCTTGACCGTATCCGTCTCTTTGTCTGCGACCTGATCGATGAAGTTTCCAACCGCCGTTTTCAGCGCGGACAGGCGCGAGGTACACGCCTCCTTCACATAAAACTGCGTCCCACTTGAATTTGAATCGGTTTTTGGCGTAAGGCGATTGCTTTCCTTATGTGTATACCCCTTATAATACCACCCCGGCTCATGATCGGCATTCCAATGATGTGTCTCCGTACAATAGAGAACTTCATAATAGAAGCCTCCGTAGATCACATAATATGTCTTGCTCGTGTCAATATCGGTTGTTGCATGCATTCCCGAGCAATTCTCGCCGCCCTCAATGCACCAATCCATCGAGCCGGAGACGTCGAGGACGAGCACGATGTCGCACGGCTTCGTGCTGACGACGGTGGTCTGCGCACCGGTCGCGTAGGCTTCGAGCCGGACGGTGTATGTTCCGTCTTGATTATCCGACACCGTCTTATCAAGCTGCACGCCGCTGCCCGTGTCGTTCGCCGCAAGCGCACGCACTCTGGCCGGGCCGGCAGTCTGCTCCGGCTTGACCAGCGGGCCGGCATTCGTGAAGCTGACGATGTTCGCGGTTTCGGCCGCGTCCGCAGTTTCGGTCGTGTCAACCGTGTCCGCAGTGTCCGCCGTGACGCCCGCGCCCATAAACAGGCACATGCTCAGGAGCATGACTGCGCAGAGGACGAGCGAGAGAATGCGTTTTTTCATATAGTCGTCCTCCTTTCTCAGGGCGTCGGGATCGGGTCGATCTGCGTGCGCGAGGTGCTCGCTTCGACCGTACCGACGTGCTGCCACACTTCTCTGACATCATTGGCGGCGTACTTTTCGAGGTTCGCCGTCTGCACGGCCTCGGCCGTGACGTAGATGTGCACCGTGGCGTTCTGATATTCATTGCCCATGTCCTTACTGAACTTGACCTGTTTGAAGAGCTCCGTCGTGGCCGTATTCGGATCGACCGCGCCCTTGTAATAATAGTATCCGCCCTCGCCGTCGATCCAGTCCGTGTTGTTCAGCTCCAGCGTGAGCAGGCTCCTGTCCGTGAACGGGATGATCTCGCCGTTCGCGCCGACCATCTCGGGCGTGATCTTCACGCGGGTGTAGAAAGCGCCGGAGCCGACGTTCTCCACATACACCACTTTGTTCACGACGCTGCCGGGCATGGCGCTCACCGTCGTAAACGGTTGGCCAGCGCCGTCCTCGTCGTGCAGTGCAAGCTTGACGGAGCCCATCGTGATGACGTTATCCGCCGTGCCGACGGCCGAAAAGTACGCCCACGTACCGACCGCCAGCAGTGCCCAACCCCCCCGCCAGCAGTGCCACTGCCAAGAGGAGCACCGTTGCGATGGTCCATTTCTTCTTCATGCACAAACCACCTTTCTCCCTGATAGGATGTTTCTGAGTACCGAGTTCTCACTCTCTCTGCGCCCGAGGGCGCACGCAGGAAATTTTTGTGGAATCATCATTTCAATCTGCGCGCCGCATGATTTCAATCTGGGCGCGGACGGCGGCAGCGCCGCCGCCCGCGCCCGGACTGAAGCCGAGCCAGAGTCCCCGATGGGGGCGGCGATTTCGCCGCCCCTTTGGGGTCAAAATGTTGGGGAATTACTTGCCAAATGCAGCGAAGGCATCGGTTGCATTCGCAAAGCCGTCCGCCTGAATGGCGTCCGCCTCAACGAGGACGTTGAACGTGCCGTTCGGAAGCAGCTGCGCAATTTGCTCGTTGGTAGCAGTGGTATCCATGTGGATGGTGCCCCAGACGTTCCAGTAGGTCATCTCGCCAGCTGCCAGAGGATCAATGCGGGTGAAGGTGTAGACATTGTACATCACGCCGTCGCGCTCGACCGTGCCGGTGCTGTCATAGGCCATGGTGAACTCCTTATTGTTCAGCGCCGTCGTGGTGTACATGCTGCTGTTGAGAATGGCAGTGTCCAGAGCAGCCGGGATCATGACACGGATGCGGATGTAAGCGGCGTTCTTGCCAGTGTTGACGACGTAGGGCATCTTGTGGTAAGACTCACCCGGATTGAGCATCACGTTGTCGCACTTATACTCTCTCGCGTTGGCTTTGATCTGGTCATCGGTGTAGAACGTATCGCCGGCTTTGTACTTGCTGGTATTGCCAGTGCCCAGCTTATCGACGTTGGACCACAGCTCCACATTTCTAGGATCGACATCATCCACCGTAGTGCCGTTGGCATAGCCGGCATTCTCGCGGTGCAGGCTGGACTCAAGCAGGTCGATCTTCACATTGCCGACGGTGAAGGTGTTGTCCGCGGACTTCGTATCGGTGAAGTACGCGAGGGTGCCGCCGACGACAAGCGCCGCGACGAGCATGACTGCGATGGCAGCCACAAGAATGGTTTTCTTCTTCATATGTAGTCTTCTCCTTTTCTATTTTCCCGCACAGCCTTCTGTGCGTATATTACATGGGAAAAGCGAGGGGTGATCACTTCGTGCCGAAGCAGGCAGTGAACGCCGCGGCGGCATCGGCAAAGCCGGCAGCCTGGCAGGCATAAGCCTGAAACGTCAGCTTGGCGTTGTCCGCAGTCAGAGCGCCGATTTTAGCCGCATCGCCAGAAACGGTGATCTTGTTGTTAGCAAGAATCGTGACGTTACTGAGCTCCGCATTCAAGATGGTCGGGGTCTGACCATCCGCCGTATAGGCATAGACTTCTCTGCCCTCGATGTTCAGTCTGATCCACTTGCTGCTGTCAACTGCGTAGGCAAGCGTTTTGCCGTCAACCTTTTCGCCCTTGGTGACTTCCACAAACAGATAGTACGCGCCGCTTGCGGCCTTCACGTTGACGGTCGGGTCCTTCGGCAGATCCACGCCCGGCATGACAGTGTACGCATTGCCGTCCGTTTTTTTAGCAGGGTCGAGCGTGTAACTACCGTCAGCGTTCTTTTTCGCAACGTGCTCGAAGAGTTCCAGATCGCCCTGCTTCACAGCGCCGCCGGCCACAAAGGTGTTCTTCACCGGGCCGCTCGAAGCCGTCAGATACGCATACGTCGCGCCAACCGCCAGCGCCACAACGAGCACGAGCGCGATGGCGACGGTCAGAGTTTTCTTCTTCATGTAACACTTCCTCCCTTAGCTTCCTAAAATTTTCTATTTTCGCTAATTCCTGTTCGGGTGCTGTCAGCATTCATAAAATAAATGCTCCGGAAGGCGAAAATATTGCACAAAAATTTCAATTTCTCAAATGTTTGCCAGATTTCTTTGCATCCTCTTTGCACTGCGGGTCCGCCTGTGCACGGCGGGCAGCGTCGCGCGCGTCCGCCTCCGACGCCTTGCGGAGCATGTCCGGCAGGAACGTGAGAATGATGAGCACGAGCGCGAGCGCGATGGCCAGATACATTCCGGGCGGGTTCGACACCCAGTGCGAAACATAGCCCAGATACGGGATGGTGAACACCGGGCGGCCGATGAGGTTCTTGAAATAGACAGGTGCGCCGTCGGGCGCGTCGTTCGCGTCTCCCTGCGTGTAGAAATGCTCGTTTTCTGCATCGATGGAGATCACGCGGTGTGTGACGACATCCAAGTCCTCATTGAGCACAAAGGTGATCGCGTCGCCGACCTGCACGTCCTCGGGCGCACAGGGCTTGACATAGATCAGCGAGCCGGTGTGATACGTCGGCTCCATGCTGCCGGACAGGACGCACATCGGCCGCAGACCGACCAGCCGCACGCCCACCAGAAGCAGCGCCAGAATGACAACCAGGATCACCAGCACGGTGGTGACAGCGTTCCACACCTTTTGAACTCTCTTTGACATCTGTGACCTTCCTTTCCGCCCCGCTGCACTCCCCCTCCTTTCCGCGGAGACACCGGCCCGTGTCCGGAAACCGGAAACAGGAACGATCATAACACACGACAGACGCAAAATACGTCGGAACCACATACGGAATTTTTTGCGCGGTTTCCTAAAGTATACCATATGCGCCATAAATGAGAAAGGAAAAATGTTCACAATTTTCCAGGCGCGTTTTTGGCAATAACAGACAAATCCGGCTGCGAATATGCCGCGGGCGCGCCCATTGCGTCGTGCTGCGAAGCGCCGATTGATGATGGTTTCCATTGTACTTTTCCGGCCCGAATGCGTCAAGGGCAAACCGCCCGGGCAGAGCCGGGTGTCAGCGCACGGAAAAACGGCGCGCCACATTCTTACCTTTTTCTTAAATATGACACGTTCCGTCTTGTTTTTGCGTGAAAAACATGATAGGATAAGGCGATTATGGACATTTATCGGAAAGGAGCTGGCAAGCATGGAAACCAACGTGCTCGACTGGCTGGAAGTCACCGCCGCAGCCTGTCCGGACAAACCCGCTTTTCTCGATGAGGACAGTGCGGTGACGTTTGCCGACGTACGGCGCGAGGCGCGCATCATCGGCACGGCGGCGGCGAAGTTCCGCGCCGGTCAAAAGCGGCCCATTGCCGTCATGAGCGGGCGCAACGCGCACACGCCGGCCGTGTTTCTCGGCGCGGTGTATGCCGGATGCTGCTACGCCCCGATGGACGGGACGATGCCCGTGCACCGGCTCAACTCTATTTTAAGTACGCTCGACACCGATCTGATGATCGTGCAGCGCGCGTTTTACGACAAGGCAAAGACGCTGGACTTTTCCGGCACGATCCTGATCGCGGAGGAGCTGCTCGAAGGCACGGAGGACGCGGCGCTGCTGTCTGACTGCCGCGCGCGCGCCCGAGAGCTCGACCCGCTGTACATCATCTTCACCTCCGGCTCGACCGGCACGCCCAAGGGCGTCATCACGGCGCAGCACTCGCTCATGTGCTACATCGAGGACTACGCCGGCGTGATGGGCATCGCGCGTTCCGACGTGCTGGGCAACCAGTCGCCGCTGGACTACATCGCCGCCGTGCGCGACATTTATCTGCCGCTGCGCTTCGGCGCGACGACGGCCATCATCCCGAAGGAACTTTTCATGTCGCCGGAGCGTCTGTTCGAATACATGAACGACAAGGGCGTCACGGCCGTGGGCTGGAGCGTCTCGGCGCTGACCGTGCCGGCCGCGCTCGGCGCGTTCGAGTGCAGCGCGCCGCAGCACCTGCGCAAGGTGTGCTTCTCCGGCTCGGTGATGCCGTGCAGCTGCCTGCGCCAGTGGCAGCTCGCGCTGCCGGAGGCCCGGTTCGTCAACCAGTACGGCCCGACGGAGGCGACCGCCTCGTGCACGTATTACGTCGTGCCCGGTCTGGTCGAGGACACCGACGTGCTGCCGATCGGCAAGCCGTACCCGCACTACGAGGTGTTTCTGCTCTCGGAGCGCAATGAGGCCGTGCCCGACGGCGAGATCGGCGAGATCTGCGTCAAGGGCCCCATCCTCGCGCTGGGCTACTACAACAGCCGCGAGAAAACGGCCGAGAGCTTCCTGCAAAACCCGCTCAACCACGCATACGATGAGCGCATCTATAAAACCGGCGACCTCGGGCACTTCGCGCCCGACGGCAACCTCATGTTCCACGGCCGCAAGGACCGGCAGGTCAAGCACCTCGGCCACCGCGTGGAGCTCGGGGAGATCGACCTCGCCGCGGCGAAGGTGGCCGGCGTGGAGGACGCCTGCGCGCTCTATGACCAGGCGCACGAGCAGATCTGGCTGTTTTACACCGGCGAGGGCGTGACCAAGCGCGACATTGCCGTCGCCCTGCGCGCCGACCTGCCGGGCTTCATGGTGCCGCGCAAGATCGAGCAGCTCGCGGCCATGCCCCGGCTCGACAATGGCAAGACGAACATGCGCGCGCTGGCCGAGCGCATCACCGCTGCGGCCAAGCACTGATTTTGCTTACTTTACTCACTTCAGGAGGTATATTTATCATGGAACAGGAACTGATGGACATTCTGACCGATCTGCGTCCCGACGTGGATTTTGAGACCGAGACCGCCCTCATCGACGACCACATTCTCGAGTCGTTCGACATCGTGTCGCTCGTCGCGGCGCTCAACGACGCGTTCGACATTGAGATCGGCGCCAAGGACCTCGTGCCGGAGAACTTCAACTCCGCCAAGCGTCTGCTGGCCATGGTGCAGCGCCTGCAGGACGAGGACTGATGGACAAGACTGCACTCCGGACGGCGGCCGCGAAATACGGCACGCCGCTGTATCTGTTTGATCTGGAGGCCTTCACGGCGCGCGCTGAAAAAGTGCGCGCCGCGTTTGGCTCGGACGTAAATCTGTGCTACTCCATGAAGGCCAACCCCTTCGTGCTGCGCGGCCTGCCGGACGTGTTCCGCTGGGTGGAGGTGTGCTCCCCCGGCGAGCTGACGATCTGCGAAAGGCTCGGCATCCCGCCGGAGCGCATCCTGTACTCCGGCGTGAACAAGGGCGCGGACGATGTTGCGCGCGCCGTCGCGCTGGGCGCAGACCTGCTCACGGCCGAGAGCACGCTGCACTTTGACCTTATCTGCGCGGCCGCGGCCGCGCAGGGAAAGCACGTCCGCGTGCTGCCGCGCCTGACCGCCGGCAGCCAGTTCGGCATGGATCCCGACGTGCTGGCCGATCTCGTCGCCCGGCGCGCGGAATTCCCGAACGTGACGATCGTCGGCATCCACTACTTTTCCGGCACGCAAAAGCGCAAGGACGCCGTGATCGCCAAGGAGCTTGCGCATCTGGACGAATACCTCACGATGCTGCACGAACGCTACGGCTTCACGGCGCAGCACGTGGAATACGGCCCGGGGCTGAATGCCGAGTGCTTCCGCGAGGACGCCGAGACGCGCGACTGCGCGCTGCTCGACGCGGCGGCGGCGCACATCCGCGCCTTTGGCGAAAAGTACCCGCTCACGATCGAGATGGGCCGCTTTTTCGCCGCGCCCTGCGGCACGTTTCTCACCGGCGTGGCCGACGCCAAGTGCAACCTCGGCGTGAACTACGCCATATGCGACGGCGGCATGCACCAGGTCAAGTATGACGGCCAGCTCATGGGCATGCAGGCCCCGCCGCTGACGCTCCTGCGCGAGAGCGCGGACGCCGCCGAGCCGTGGATGCTCTGCGGCAGCCTGTGCACGACGGCGGACGTGCTCGTGCGCGAGGCGCAGCTGCCGCCGCTGCGCGTGGGCGACGTGATCGCCCTCGGCCGCTGCGGCGCGTACTCCGTGACGGAGGGCGTGGCCGTGTTTCTGTCGCGCGACATGCCGCGCGTCGCGCTGTACCGCGGCGGGAACTTCACGCTCGTGCGCAACCGGTTTGCGACCGACGTGCTCAACACCTGCCAGACGCTGGAGGACGGAACATGACGCTGACATCGCTGTCATTTTATCTGCTGGTGCTCGCGCTGCTGGTGCTGTACTACCTGGTGCCGAAGCGGTTCCAGTGGGTGGTGCTGCTGATCGGCAGCTACGCGTTTTACGCGTTCGTGTGCCTGCGCTACATGGGCTTTATCGTCGTGACGACGCTCACGACCTACTTCGGCGCACGCGGCATGGATGCCATGACCGCGCACATGGAGCAGACCGTTGCCGCGCACAAGCAGGACTGGGAGCGCGAGGAGCGTAAGGCGTACAAAAAGCGCTGCAAGTCCCGCCGCAAGGCGCTCATGATCGCCATCCTGCTGCTGAACTTCGGCATCCTCGCCGTGCTCAAATACTATAACTTCTTTGCCGAGTCCATGGAGACGCTCTTTGCGTCCGTGGGGCTGACGGTCTCGCTCGGCCACATCGGGCTGCTGCTGCCGCTGGGCATCTCGTTTTACACGTTCCAGTCCATGGGCTACGTGCTCGACGTCTACCGCGAAAAAGTGCCCGCCGAGCGCAACGTCGGCAAGCTCGCGCTGTTCGTGTCCTTCTTCCCGCAGATCATTCAGGGCCCGATCGGCGTGTACGACCAGCTGGCGCACCAGCTCTATGCCGAGCACAGATACAGCTTTGACAACATCCGCTTCGGCGCACAGCTGATCCTCTGGGGCTTTTTCAAAAAGCTCGTCATCGCCGACCGCGCCGTGGGCATGATCCACACCGTCGCCGGGGCGTACACCGACTACGCCGGCACGTATGTGCTGCTGGCCGCGCTCGTGTACGCGCTGCAGCTCTATGCCGACTTCTCCGGCGGCATCGACATCTCGCGCGGCGTGGCGCAGATGTTCGGCATCACCATGGGCGAAAACTTCCGCCGCCCGTACTTCTCGCGCACGCTCACCGAGTACTGGCACCGCTGGCACATCTCGCTCGGCGACTGGCTGCGCAACTACCTGTTCTACCCGCTGTCGATCTCGAAGGCGTTCCTCAACTGGGGCCGCCACGCCAAGCAGCACCTCGGCAATCATATCGGCAAGGTACTGCCGACGGCCGTGGCCTCGCTGATCACGTTTCTCATCATCGGCCTCTGGCACGGGGCAAGCTGGAAATACGTCGCCTTCGGCTTCTGGAACGGCATGGTCATCCTCGTGTCCACGCTGCTGCAGCCGGTGTCGGACAAGGTCGTCGCCGCGCTGCACATTGAGCGCAAGAGCGCGTGGTATCAGGTGTTTTCCATGCTGCGCACGTTTGTGGTCGTGCTCATCGGCTATTACTTTGACATTGCCGACGGTTTTCGCGCCGCGATGGGCATGATGTTAAAATCCGTGACCGACCTGCACCTGTCGCAGCTGCGGCCGGGCGCCGTGCTCGAGGCCCTACCGCTGACGATGTACGACTGGGCCGTGCTCGCGTTCGGCACGCTCGTGATCTTCGTCGCCTCCGTCATTCAGGAGCGCTCGCAGCGCACCATCCGCGAGCTCCTCGACGAGAAATGTCTCGCCCTGCGCTGGGCCGTGCTGCTTGCCGGCATCTTCGCCGTCGTGCTCATGGGCGTTTACGGCCCCGGCGTGCAGGCATCCGAATTCGTGTATATGCAGTTTTAAGCCGGGAAACAGCGCCCGCTATCCCAAGCCCGCGAAGCGGGCTCGCAGCAGACCATCGCCGCAATTTTCCGCATGGCGCTAACACAGCATGTGGAGAACATCAAGGAATCCAAAACAACACGCAAAAAGAAATACCGTCCTGCGCGTAATCGCGTTTCTGCTCATCGTGGCGCTGGTCTACGGCGCGCTC
>HF985743.1:598-7293 GCA_000432375.1 Firmicutes bacterium CAG:103 | reverse complement strand
GCAGCTCGCCGCGGCCTACCCCGGCCACGTTGCGGAGGACACCGGCCGCGTCCCCGCGCAGGAGACAAAACCCAACGGCAGCGCAGCGGCCGGGCGCTGCCCCGGCGCTGTCCCCGGAAGCGGACAGCAGAGAAAAAAGGAGACATGAGTATGGAAAACATCCACATGGACCTGCGCCTGTTTGATGCAAACACGCAGGTGACTACCCAGCAGAGCCTGACCGAGGAGATGAAGACGTTCTACTCGGACTACCTCATCGACGCGGCCGAGCCCGAGCTCGTGCACGACCAGTTCGCGCAGAAGCACCCCATCCCCGCAAACGGCGGCAAGACGATCCAGTTCCGCCGCTTCGCCCCGCTCGGCAAGGCGCTGACCGCCCTGACCGAGGGCGTGACCCCCGACGGCCAGAGCCTGAGCATGACCACCGTCGAGGCGGCCGTGCGCCAGTACGGCGGCTACATCCAGATGAGTGACCTGCTGCTGCTGACCGCCATCGACAACAACCTCACCATGGCCACGAAGCTGCTCGGCGCGCAGGCCGGCCGCACGCTCGACACGATCACCCGCGAGGTGCTCGTCGGCGGCGACAACGTGCAGTATGCCGACGAGTCCGTGTCCGCGCGCTACCTGCTGCAGGGCGGCAACGCCAGCGCCGCCGACAACAACTACCTGACCGTCGACTGCATCCGCCGCGCCGTGCGCGCGCTCAAAAACGCCAACTGCCGCCGCATCGACGGCGCGTTCCCGGTCATCATCCACCCCGACGTGGCCTATGACCTCATGAACGACCCGAAGTGGCTCGCCCCCCACCAGTACGTCGACACCGAGCACATGTACGAGGGCGAGATCGGCAAGATCGAGGGCTGCCGCTTCGTCGAGAGCACGGAGGCGAAGATCTTCCACGCGGCCGATCTTGCCGGCGACAGCCGCACCCTGCTCACGGCCGGCGCGGTGAGCGGCAAGACCACCTTCCCGTTCGACGGCGGCACGGTCCAGGCCGGCGCACTCGTCGGCCGCCAGGTGCTCATCGGCAATGCGTGCGTGACCGTCACGGCCAACACCGCAAGCTCCATGACCGTCGACGCCGCCGTCACGGCTGAGGACAACGCCATCATCTACCCCGGCGAGGCCGGCGCGCAGGGCCGCGACGTGTACGTCACGCTCGTGCTCGGCGCCGACGGCTACGGCACGACCGAGATCACCGGCGGCGGTCTGGAGCACATCGTCAAGCAGCTCGGCTCTGCCGGCACGGGCGACCCGCTCAACCAGCGCGCAAGCGTCGGCTGGAAGGCCACGAAGGTCGCCGTGCGTCTCGACGACAGCGCCATCCGCCGCATCGAGACCTGCAGCACCTACACCGAGTAAAGAAATCCACCCCATGCCTCCCGCCCGCGCGGCGGGAGGCACACCTACAACAAGGAGGAAACAACTATGGCAACCAGAAAAAAGACCGACCGCGCCGCCGCTGAGGCCTGGCTGAGCGAACCCGTGACCGTGCGTCTGTTCCGCGACAACGGCAGCTACAAGGAGGACAAGGTCGTGACCGTCAACGGCGAGACCGTGCGCATCCCGCGCGGCGAGGACGTGATCATCCCGCGCCGCTTCGCGCTCGTGCTCGCCCAGGGTGAGGCGCAGGACGCGCGCACCGGCGCGCTCATCGAGCGCGAGACCGCCCGCTTTGCCGCCGAGAGCGGCGCGCTGGGGCTCTGACCATGGCGACGCTTCAGCAGGCGCTCACGCGCATCGACACGATCTGCCCCAACGCATGGGACGACGCGGCAAAGCTGCTGTGGCTCAACGAATGCGAGAGCATGATCCAGACGCGCATCCTCGGCACTGCGCCCGAGGCGTGCATCACCTATGACGCGGACACCGCGCGCAGCACCGTGCTGCTCGTGCCCGCGCCGTTCGACCGGCTGTACGTGTACTACGTCATCGCCATGTGCGACTACGCCGCGCACGAGACGGCGCACTACGCCGACAGCATGATGCTCTTTAACGCGGCGCTCGACGAGTACGCCAAGTGGTATCAGCGCACGAACGGTACCGCGGCCGCGACCCCCGGCGCGGCGGCGCAGATCGCCGCCAACAGTGCCGCCCGGCACACGCACGAAAACAAGGGCGTGCTCGACGGCATCACGGCCGCGCGGGCCGCCGCGTGGGACGCGAAGGTCTCCCCCGCCGCGCTCGGCCCGGCCCGCCGCGCTCGGCCCGGCCGTGAACACGGCGCTGCAGGCGGCAAAGGACTCCGGCGCGTTCCGCGGGGAAAAGGGCGATCCGGGCACGCCGGGCAAAGACGGCGACCCCGGTAAGGACGGCGCGCCCGGTGCGCCGGGCGCGCAGGGCGAGAAAGGCGACAAAGGTGACAAAGGCAACCCCGGCGCAAAGGGTGATCCCGGCGAAAAAGGCGACAAGGGCGACCCAGGCGCAAAGGGCGACAAGGGCGAGCCCGGCACGCCGGGTACTGCCGGTCAGAGCGCATACGCCGCCGCGCAGAGCGGCGGCTACACGGACACGCAGGCAAATTTCTACGCCGACCTTGCGGCCATGCAGGGGCTGGCGGCCGCGCTCGCGGCGATGTGAGGAGGCGAAGGTATGAGCATTTCGACCGATCTGACAAGGCTGCAGAGCGCCAAGGCCGCCATGAAAACCGCCATGCAAAACAAGGGCGTGACCGTGCCTGACGGCGCAAAGCTCGATGCGTTCGCGGCGCTGATCGACAGCATCCCGGCCGGCGGCGGCGGGTATACCGCAGAAGCGCACATGGTAACGTTTGCCGAGGACGTCACGTGTGCCAAAGGCGACATGGTGGAGCTGTGCGACACCGCCATACAAACGCCGTTGTGCCTCGGTATGGTCGCCTACGGCGACCATGCAGCAGGCGCCAAATATGCGCCCGTACTATCTTTCGGCGCGGCGCGCAACCTGACCGGCGCAACGTCGACGAGCGGATATGCGTGCGGCACATCCGGAAGCAGCTATGCGGTCGATTCCACAGGATATGTCATGCTGTATAAACAGCAGCAGGGAACGTTTAATTCAGAATTCGGCAACAGCCTGCGCGTCAAAAACGGGAAATTGCTGTGGAATAACCTGAACGGACTTGGGTTCAGCGAGACGTCTGCAAAATTTCCCGCTGGCACGACCTACATTTTCTTCATTCTGGGGGCGAGCACATGAACGCATACATCATCTCCGAAAACGGGTATATCCAACGAGTGGAAGCATCGAACTGCGGCGGCGGGCAAAAGATCACCGAAGCCGAGTACAATGCGATCCTGGCGGTCATCCGAAACCGCCCGGCCGCCGAGGGCAAGGGCTACCGGCTGAAAACCGACCTGACGTGGGAGGCATACGACCTGCCGCCCGAACCAGAACCGAGCGATGCCGACGAGCTTTCGGATGCAGAAGCCTTGAACGTGATCCTGGGGGTGACGGCATGAAGCGCGGCGAAGCAAAGGCATATCGTGCAGCGATCGTAGCGGCGCGCGATGCGGTGGCGGAGGACAACGCGCGGCTGGGCATCCGCGTGCTGTACCCCGACTGGGCGGCGGGCGCGCACACGGTTGGTGAAGTTTACAATGCCGATGGGCAGACGTGGGCGTGCTTTGCCGCCTACGACAGCGCGGCATACCCTGACGTCAAACCCGGCAATGCGGCGTGGCACACGTTTAACCGGCCGCTGCACGGGACAAGCCCGGCGACCGCCCGGCCGTTCGTGCAGCCGACCGGCGCGCACGATATGTACCACGCGGGCGAGTACGCGATCTACAACGCGAAAATGTACCGCTGCACAGCCGACACGGCCTATAGCCCGGCGGACTACGCAGCGGCGTGGGAGGCGGAGAGCTGATGGAATTTGTTTCTTGCGATCCGTCAAATTACCGCGCCGGGCGCACGCAGCCGGTGCGGTACATCGTGATGCACTACACGGCAAACAACGGCGACACCGCGCGCAACAACTGCGACTACTACCACCGCGTGGGCGGCCTGCAGGCGAGCGCGCACTATTTTTGCGACGAGCACGGCGCGATGCAGTCCGTGCGCGAGGGCGACACGGCGTGGCACTGCGGCGCGCGGGCGTACTGGCACCCCGAGTGCCGCAACGGCAACAGCATCGGCATTGAGATGTGCAGCCGCAAGCGCGCCGACGGCAGCTACTACATCCTGCCGGAGGCCGTGGCAAACACCGCGACCTTGGCAAAAGACATTATGCAGCGCTATGGCATCGACACGGAGCACGTTGTGCGGCACTACGACGTGACGGGCAAGCGCTGCCCCATGCCGTGGGTGGATGACCCGGCGCAGTGGACGGCATTTCTGGCCATGCTGACGCCGGGACACCCGAACGAAGAGGAGGAAGAACCCATGACACGATACAACAAAATCGACGACGTGCCCGCGTGGGCGCGCAGCGATGCGCAGCGGCTCATCGACCGCGGCGCACTGCGGGGCAATGGACGCGGCGAGCTGGATCTCTCGCCGGACATGCTGCGCACGCTGATCGTGTGCCAGCGGATGGTCGATCAGGCAAAGGAGACATAAATGGACCGACTCACAACGATCAAAGCGGCCGCCTGCACGGCGGCCGCAGCGCTGACGGCCTTCTGGGGCTGGACGGGCTGGCTGGCGGCGGCATGGTTTCTGGCCATGCTGCTCGACTATGCCACCGGCAGCGCCGCCGCCCTGCGCGCCGGGACATGGAGCAGCCGCGCCGCACGCGAGGGCCTGTGGCACAAGGCGGGCAGCGTGGCGGGCGTGCTCGTGGCGGCGCTGCTGGACTTTGCCCTGCGCGTGCTGCTCGGCAGCGTGCCGGGGCTGGGCATCGACTACGACGTGCTGCTGTGCCCGCTCGTGACGGCGTGGTATCTGCTGACGGAGCTGGGCAGCATCGCCGAAAACGCGGGCGCGCTCGGCGCGCCGATGCCGCAGTTTCTCATGCGGGCGATCGCCGCCCTGCGCGCCGGCATTTCCGACCGCGGCGGCGGAGACGGGGACGGAGGCGGCGCGGCATGACGGACTTTTCCCCGCTGAATTTCCCGCTGCCGGAGCGCACCGGCGCCGAGGGGCTCGACGCGCGCGTGACGGCGCTGGAGGAGACGATCGTCCGGCTGCTGGAAGCGCTGCAGTACACACTGACGAACCTCGGGCGCGAAAACTTCAACCCCGCCGCACTCGAACGGCTGCGCGCCGAGCTGCGCAGCGGGCAGACCACGAACCAGTAAGGAGGCAGGCAATGCATCTACCCACATTTCCCCGCGCCATGCCCGTGACGCGGCGCGTACAGACCGACTTTCGCGGCTACGACCACCGGCCGGGCTGCCCGGAGGGCGGCATCTACGAGATGACGAACGGCTCGGCGGCCGACGCGCCGCTGTTTTCCACGCGGCCGGGCCGCACGCTGACCTATCCGACCGGCGGCGGCAGCGCGAACGGACTGTTCGCCGTCGACGGCGGACTGCTCTGGTGCACGGGCCAGACGCTGTATTTTAACGGCACGCCCGTCGACGGCTGCACGCTCGTCAACGGGCCGAAGGTGTTCGCCGAGCTCGGCGGCACGGTGCTCATCTGGCCGGACAAGGTCTGGTACCGGCCGGATATGGGCACGTTCGGCAGCGCCGAGCCGAGCTGGAGCGGCACGGTGGCGCTCCAGCGCTCGGACGACAGCAGCGGCGCGCGCGCCGATTCCGTCGCCGCGAGCGGCATCGACACGCCCTTTCGCGTGGGCGACGCCGTGACGTTCAGCGGCTTTTCCACGCCGGAGGACAACGGCACCTACATCATCCGCGCCATCGCGGGCGCGGTGCTCGTGTTCGACCCCGACACGTTCTCTGCCGTCGGAGCGGTCGAGCACATCACGGTCACGCGGCGTATGCCCCTGGCGCTGCACGCATGCACATACGCCAACCGCATCTGGGCCTGCGCGCAGGACACCGTCTGGTGCACAAAGCTCGGCGACCCGCTGAGCTGGTACTGGTACGAGGCGGACGAAAACGGCACGGTCGCCACGGCGGCATGGAGCGTGGACGTCGGCACGCCGGGCAACTTTTCCGGCTGTGCGGCGACGGGCAGCGGCGTGGTGTTTCTCAAGCCGGACGGGCTCTGGCGGCTCTACGGCACGAAGCCGGACAACTTCCAGCTCATCGCCTCGGCGGCGCTCGGCACGGAGAAAAACTCCGGCCGCTCGCTCGTGACGGCGGCGGAGACGCTCTACTACCTCTCCCCCGCCGGGCCGGCGCGCACCTCCGGCGGACGGCCGGTGCGCATCGGCGACGCGCTCGGGCGCACGCTCACGGCCGGCGCGGCGGGCACGGACGGCACGCGCTGGTATCTCTCGGCGCACGATCCGCAAAACGCCTGGCACCTGTTCGTATACGACACGCGCAGCGGCCTGTGGAGCCGCGAGGACGCATTTCACGCATCCGGATTCGCCCGGCACGACGGCGCGCTCTACGCCCAGGATCCGAGCGGCGTCTGGCGCTTCGGCACGGGCAGCACGGCGCAGCTGGAGAGCATGCTGGAGACGGGCGATTTCGTCAGCGGCAGCCCGGACTGCAAGCGCCTGCTGCGCGTGCAGCTGCGGCTGGAGGCGGACGCGGGCGCAAGTGTCACGGCGGCGGTGCAGTATGACTCCGACGGCGTGTGGCACACGCTGGCGACCGTGGCGGCAGGCGCGAAGCGCTCCGTCACGCTGC
>HF985743.1:0-577 GCA_000432375.1 Firmicutes bacterium CAG:103 | reverse complement strand
GGTGCTGCCGCGCCGGTGCGACCACTTTCGCCTGCGGCTGACGGGCACGGGGGCGTGGCGGCTGCTGTCGCTCGCGCGCACGGAGACCGCCGCCGGACCGCAGCACTGAAGAAAGGAGACCTTATGGCCACAAAATACAAATACGACAAGGACACCGACTACGCCGCGCTCATGGAGCGGGCGGCGCAGCGCGGCGACAACGCGGCCGCCGCGATCTATGAGCAGCAGCGCAACGCGAAGATCCGCGGCGAGGGCATGACCGATGTGACGCAGTCGAACGACTACGCGCAGTATCTGCCGCTTGAGGACGTGCCGGACTACGACGACACGCACCGCCGCCAGGCAGAGTCCCTGCTGACCGAGCGCGACACGACCGGGCAGCGCGCGCGCATCGACCAGATGCTCGACGCGCTGCTCGGCGAGGAATTCGACTACGACCCGGCATCGGACAAGCTCTACGCCACCTACCGGCAGCAGTATGAGCGGCAGGCGGATCTCGCATCGGCCAACGCCCTCGGCGCGGCGGCCGCGCTGACGGGCGGACGGGCCTCGACGGCGGCCGTGGCGGCGGCGCAGC
>HF985742.1:11576-13780 GCA_000432375.1 Firmicutes bacterium CAG:103 | reverse complement strand
AAGATAGGTCAATGCCAACACAAGGGATTCGCTTGAGCGAATCCCTTGCTTATGCCTCCTTAGCTCAACGGTAGAGCATCCGGCTGTTAACCGGAGGGTTGTAGGTTCGAATCCTACAGGAGGCGCCAGAGATATTGCCGTCACCTGTGTGGCGGCATTCTTTGAATATGGGCCTTTAGCTCAGTTGGTTAGAGCAACCGGCTCATAACCGGTCGGTCCCGGGTTCAAGTCCCTGAAGGCCCACCAAATATAATATCATGACATATAGGGGAATAGCTCAGTTGGTAGAGCGACGGTCTCCAAAACCGTAGGCCGAGGGTTCGAAGCCTTCTTCCCCTGCCAAAGCGCCGCAGACGTATATGCCTGCGGCGCTTTTTGCTGCCTGATAGCTGCCTCTTGCCGCTGCATTTGGCCGGATAGCTTTTGAAGTTGTTCTATCTCATCATTGCGCGCTATGTGAGATGTTTTTAAATGATCGTACATATGGCTCAGGTGCGCTGGATATCCAGCGCACCTGAGTCATAAGCAATTTGTGGCAATCTTATGGAAAGGTTTTCACCGCGCCCTGTCCGTTTCGAAAAGTCGTCCCGTTTTGCTGTCAGCGCCATTGGTTATGCCGTTTCAACATGCCGCAGTACGGGAATTTATGATCTGACGGATCAGCTGTTATGCGTCGGTTTAGACTCGGTTTGAAGGCATCCGGTACTTTTATGCTGCCGCTGATATGGAATCTTATTCGCTGCGGCCCCCACACTTGACAAATGGTACCGCCTTTGGTATTCTGTCCATGTTCCTGCCGCCAGGTGGGAACGGGAGCGTTTGCTCCGCGTCGAAGACCATTGAAGACGCGGGCAGGCGCATTTTTTATTTTTTGTATGGAGATAATGAATATGGCATGGGTCACGCTCGGCATTGCCGGAATTTTTGAGGTCGTTTGGGCGACCTGTATGAAGTATTCAGAGGGATTCACAAAGCTCAGCTGGTCGCTGCTCACGTTNCAGCTGGTCGCTGCTCACGTTTGCCGGCATGGCGGTGAGCTTTTTCCTGCTGGCACGCGCGACGAAACCACTGCCGCTCGGTACGGCTTATGCGGTCTGGACCGGCATTGGCGCGCTGGGCTCCGTGATCGTTGGCATCATCTTGTTCAAAGAGCCGGTGACAGCCGGGCGGCTCATTTTTGCTGCACTGCTGCTGGTCGGCATCATCGGTCTGAAGATCACGTCGGCCTGATACATACGATTATTCTGCCTCGGCCAGCGCGTCGATGCGCTGCTGCAGATCCTGAACGAACCGTCCGATGTGCAGTCCGTCGATGAGCCGGTGGTTTACCTCGAGCGCGAGGCCGAGCACGTCCCGCTCGCCCTCGCGATGATATTTGCCCCAGACAATGCGCGGGATGGCGTCGTCAGCGTCAAAATCGCGCTCATTGGTCAGCGCCGTGAGCGAGACCCACGGCAGACAGCTGAAATAGATCAGCGCGTCGCTCTCGGCTGCAGCGGAGAGAAACTCCGTCTGCGCCCGGCTCTTGGCGCGTGCCGCGCGGCAGAAGTCCTCCAGCGCGTCACCTGCCGGCATCGTCACGATGTGGAATTGTTCCGCACCGGGGTGCAGGTCGGTGAAGCTCGGTTCACGGCGTGCGAGCAGGACCGGCTGGCCGTTTCGGATGGCATATCGGAATGCGGTCGTGTGATTGATCGACTGCGTGCACAGCCAGACCAGAGCGTAATAAAAGGACAGGCCGCGCCGTTTCGTGTAAGTATGCAGTGCCGTGACGTCCACGGTGACGGTCACGCTGTAAAACGGATCCGACAGGCCGGAGAAGAACGTGTATGCCTCGCGCCGCGGCCAGGTATCGAGCGCGACGGGGGTCGTATCCGGAGTGTTCATGGGGGCTACCTCCTCGTTTTTTCAGCAGTATACCACGCGCGGGCGGAAAAACGCAATTTTTTCGCGGAAAGGTGCGGTGTTTACAGTTCTTTGATATATTTCTCATATACGTGTGATAAAATACAAGAATCAAATTCATCAGCCTGGAAAGGTGATCGGTCATGAGACAACGGCTTGCAAAATGGATGATGGGCAGAAACGGGATGGACGCACTCAATCGCCTTCTGTCCGTGCTGACACTGATCTTGCTGATCGTCAGCATGTTCGTGCACGGTTATGCGGCGCGCATCCTGTGGTCGCTGGCGGTCGTTGGCCTG
>HF985742.1:9879-11506 GCA_000432375.1 Firmicutes bacterium CAG:103 | reverse complement strand
CAGCAGGAAAACGGTGCGTATCTGCGCCAGAAGTATAAAATAACCAGCGCGTGGCGCGGCGCTGTGGATCGCTGGCATCAGCGGCATGACTACCGCTTTTTCAAGTGCCCGGCCTGCCGGACACGCCTGCGTGTGCCGCGTGGCAAGGGCAAGATCAATATCGTCTGCCGCAAATGCGGCACGTCCTTCCAGCGGAAAACCTGAGGCGCAGCCGTATGTTTGGATATGTGATCGCAAATCTGGAGGGGCTGACGCAGGCGCAGAAGGATCGCTATAAGGGCTGCTACTGCGGCCTGTGCCGGGTGCTCAAGCAGCGGCACGGCTTTTCCGGCCGCCTGACGCTGACGTATGACATGACGTTCCTGGTGCTGCTGCTCTCGGCGCTGTACGAAGCGGACGAGGAGCGCGGCATGGAGGTTTGCCCTGCGCACCCGCTGCGCAAACATTTTTACTGGCAGACACGCTACACCGAGTACGCTGCCGATATGAACGTCGTGCTGGCGTACAACAATTGCCGCGACGACTGGCAGGATGACGGCAGCGCGCTGAAATATTGGGAGGCGGAGGCGCTCAGCGCCCGGTGCGCAGCCGTGCGCGCACGCTGGCCGCGCCAATGCGCCGCGATCGAGCAGTGCATGGCGGAGCTTTCCGCCATCGAGCAGGCCGACACCGGCGACCCGGATGCCGCGGCGAATTGCTTTGGCCGCCTGATGGGCGAGCTCTTTGTGACGGATGACCTCTGGGACGCGCGCCTGCGCCCGTTTGGCGAGGCACTGGGCCGGTTCATCTATCTGCTCGACGCGGTGATCGACCTGCCGGAGGATCTCCGGCACGGGCGCTATAACCCGCTGCGCACGCTGCCGCAGGATGCGGATCTGCACGCGCTGCTGACGATGCTGCTCGGCGAGTGTTCGACGGCGTTTGAGGCGCTGCCGGTGCTGCAGGACGTGGAGCTGCTGCGCAATATTTTGTACTCCGGCGTATGGCTGCGCTACGAGGCGGCCATGAAAAAACGAAAGATCGGGAGGAGCGCCGAATGAGAGACCCGTATGAAGTTCTCGGTGTTTCCAGGGACGCGAGCGAAGAGGAGATCAAGGCGGCCTATCGCCGTCTGGCCAAAAAATATCATCCGGACCTGAATCCGGACGACCCGCACGCGACGGAAAAAATGAATGAGGTCAACGCGGCCTATGACGCGATCAAAAACGGCAAAGCCAACAGCTATGGCGCGACCGGCGGTTACGGCCAGGCGGGCGGCTATGGTGCCTATGGCGGCTGGGGCGCACAACGTGACCCCGGTATCCGGCCGGAATATCAGGCGGCGGTGAACTTTATCCAGACGCGGCATTTTGCTGAGGCGCTGCAGGCGCTGTCCGGCGTGCCGGCGGCCGAGCGCGACGCCAACTGGTATGCCCTGAGCGCCATGGCGAATTCCGGCGCGGGCAACCGCGTGCAGGCGCTGGCGGATGCGCGGCGCGCGGCCGAGATGGATCCGACGAATTCGGACTTTCAGCGCCTGCTGCACCAGCTCGAGAGCGGCGGCGATGCGTATGCGACCTACAGCGCCGGTTATCCGAACAGCGGCTTCGGCACCGGCAGCTGGTGCGCGGATATGTGCCTGCTGAAC
>HF985742.1:9131-9864 GCA_000432375.1 Firmicutes bacterium CAG:103 | reverse complement strand
GCTGAACCTGTGCTGCAATCCGTGCTTCTCGCCCTGCTGCTGAGAAAATTGCAAACGAACACCCCGGCGGGACTGCGCGTCCCGCCGGGGTGCTTTGCGCTCATGTGCCGGGGAAGGTGCGCAGGTACCGGTCGGTGAACGTGGTCAGCGCGGCAAAGTCCATACACGGCCGGTAGACGGCCTCCAGCTCGTTGTGCAGGAGATTGGCCATGCGCAGCTGCTCCACTGCGCTTGCGAGGGCGAGCTGCTGCTGCCGGGTGTCGCTGCGCATGGTGCGGCGCAGTGCCCGCTGGCGCACCGGGTCCGGCAGTACATCGAGCCGGATGTGCCGCTGGGTCGGGCCCTCCGGCACGTCGTCCGTCGTGCCGGCAAGGAAACCCACGCCGCGCGACGGCACGAGCACCGCCTGCGTGCGCGACGGAATGAGCGGGTCGGGACAGGAGAGAACGTCCAGCCCGCACCGGACGGCGTGCGCGCGCACGATGCGCAGAAATTCTTCTGCCAGGCCGCAGCCGTCGTCAAGCAGGTACACGCGCGTACAGTGCGCGGCGATCGTCTCAGGGAAGAAAATTCGTCCCTCACACGTGATGGCGCTCAAAAACAGC
Organism: Firmicutes bacterium CAG:103; assembly: GCA_000432375.1. GTDB lineage: Bacteria > Bacillota > Clostridia > Oscillospirales > Oscillospiraceae > CAG-103. The sequence goes on along the minus strand of HF985742.1, from coordinate 9,259 downwards.
CGCTCGCACCGGCCATGCTCGGCGTCCTTGCCCGGCGTGCCGAATTCCCGCGTGCAGATGCTCTTTGCCCGGCGGCGCGCTGCCTCCCGGTCCTCGGGATAGACCAGCCCCGGCGTGGCGCGCGCCCC
>HF985742.1:0-9115 GCA_000432375.1 Firmicutes bacterium CAG:103 | reverse complement strand
CATCGGGCGCGGCCGCCGCCGTGAGGTACTGCTGCGCGCGCAGGCGGAACATGGCGCAGTCGGCGTTCAGGGCGCGGATGCGCGCCGTGTCGAGCGCCTCCGTGCGGCAGAACGTGCCGAGATCCAGATATTCGCCGCTCGCACCGAAGAGCGCGGGGTCGACGGTGTGCGGTGCCGTGCCGTCGAAGAAGCCGGAGCGTTTTTCTGGGAAATAGACCCCGTCGAGCGAGGCGGGGTCGCCCGCACAGTGCAGCCGGACGACGGCCAGCCCGGCTGCGCGCCCGGCGTCGCCGACGCGCTTGAGGAATGTGGATTTTCTGCAGCCCGGCCCGCCCTTGAGGATGCAGAAATAGCGCTCCGGCGGCCGCAGAAACTGTCTGTGCAGTGCGTAGTAGCCCGCGCCGGTCAGGGCGCTGAGAAAGTAGCGTGTTTCCAGTCCGTTGTTCATGGCGAAACCTCACATTTTTCAGGTTGCTACAGCGTATGCATCCGGCGCGGCTGTTGACAATTTCGCGTCCCAATGCTATCCTTTTTCCATCTTGATTACGGAGATTTGTCATGATCCAGACCATCTTATTCGATTTTGACGGCACGCTGTTTGACACCGGCGAGGGCATCCTGCGCAGCGTGCAGTATGCACTCGAGGGCTTCGGCATCCATGAGACGGACACGGCGCGCCTGCGCAAGTTTGTCGGTCCGCCGCTGCTCGATTCGTTCTCGGAGCTGTATGCCATGACACCCGAGCAGGCGCAGGCGGCGGTCGCGCGCTACCGGGAGCGGTATCTGCCTGTCGGCATCTATGAGTGCACGCTCTATCCCGGCATTCCGGAATTGCTCGAGCGGCTGCGTGCGCACGGTTTTCGCGTCGCGGTCGCGACCGGGAAGCCCACGCCGATGGCGTGCTCGATCCTGCAGCGGTTCGATCTTGAGCGGCTGTTTGACTGCGTGATCGGCTGCGAATATGACGGTTCGCGCAGCACGAAGACAGAGGTCGTTGCGGCCGCGCTCGTCGGGACGCAGACCGCGCCCGAGGCGGCGCTCATGGTCGGCGACCGGAAGTATGACGTCACCGGCGCTGCTGCCTGCGGTGTGCCGTGCCTCGGCGTGTATTACGGCTATGCCGAGCCAGGTGAGCTGGAGGCCGCCGGCGCGGTGACCACGGTACAGACGGTCGCGGAGCTGTCCGAGCGGCTGCTGCACTGGAACGAGGCATAACTGAAAAACGCCCTGCGGAACACATGATTTCCGCAGGGCGTTTTTTGCTTTTATCACGACACCGCTTTTCCCAGCACGCGCAGCGGCAGTGCGTCCGAGACCTCCAGATCGGCATAGGCCGGGTTGAGCGAGTGCAGAAACACGCGCCTGCCGTCGCGCCGGAGCTGCTTGAGATAGGCGCTGCCGTCGTAGAGGAACACGCCGATCTCGCCGGGGTCGAGCGTCGGCTGCTGGTGCACCCAGACGGTCTGCCCGCTGTGAAAGCGCGGCTCCATACTGTCGCCCGCCACGCGCACGCCGAAGTTCGCCGCCTCCGGCACTTCCGGGCCGACCGGCTGCATCTCATAGCTCTCCCCGTCGAGAAACTGGCCCGTGCCGGCCGAGACGGCCAGCGAGTACAGCGGCAGGCTGCGCAGCACGGCCGGCTCCGGCACGGCGGCAAAGCGCTTGCTCTCGCGCAGGAGCGCGATGTATTCCAGCGCGCGGCGGCGGCCCTCCGCGTTCAGCCCGGCGAGCAGGCCGCCGGCGTCCCCGCCGGAGAACGTGCCCGCGATATCGTCCACGTCCAGCACACGGCACAGCGTCAGAAACTGCTGCGCGTTCGGGAGCGTGGCGTCATTTTCCCACTTCGACACCGCCTGATTCGACACGGGCACACCGGCCTCAGCCAGTGCGTCCGCCAGCGTCTGCTGGCGCATGCCGTGCGCGCGGCGCAGGGAAGCGATCGTTTCACCAAAGGTTTTGTACATATGCAGCACCTCAGATACAATATATCGTATCGGACGAAAAAACGCAAGGAAAATATCTGAATTAGATAAGAAAACGCTTTAAATATCCCTAGAAGAGATTTATAATAGAGATAATCTCTTTGCTGGAGAAAGCACTATGGACCGTATGATCTTACATTCGGATATCAACGCCTGCTATGCGAGCATCGAGCTGCTGCGCCATCCGGAGCTGCGCGGGCGGCCGGTGGCGGTCGGCGGGGAGCAGGAGCTGCGCCACGGCATCATTCTGGCCAAGGATCAGATGGCGCGCGCAGCCGGGGTGTGCACGGGCATGACGCTCTGGGCGGCGCGGCAGCAGTGCCCGGAGCTGACGATCCTGCCGCCGGACTTCGAGCTCTACTACGACTATTCGCGCCGCGTGCGCGAGATCTATGCCGGCTTCACCGACCGGTGCGAGCCGTTCGGCATGGATGAGTGCTGGCTGGACATGACCGGCTGCGTCGGCCGTGAGGACGCGCTGCGCACGGCGCAGGAGGTGCGCCAGCGCGTGCTGGATGCCACGGGCCTGACGGTGAGCGTCGGCGTGTCGTGGTGCAAGGCGATCGCAAAGCTCGGCTCGGACTACCGCAAGCCGAACGCCGTGACGGTCATTGACCGTGCGCGTTTTGCGGACATGGTCTGGCCGCTGCCGGTCAGCAGCCTGCTCTTCGCCGGGCGCAGTTCGGTGCGGCAGCTCGAGCGGCTGGGCATCCGCACGGTCGGCGCGCTCGCGGCGGCGGACGCCGACGTGCTCGAGCAGCGCCTGGGCAAGGGCGGGCGGCTGCTGCACGCCTATGCCAACGGGTACGATCCCGCGCCGGTGCACCGCATCGCGGATCTGCCGCCGCCGAAGTCCATCGGAAACAGCGCCACCGCGCCGCGCGACCTCATCTGCGAGGCGGATGCACGCGCAGCGCTCCTGTCGCTGGCGGAAAGCGTGGGCGCGCGCCTGCGGCTGGAGGGGTATCAGTGCCGCACGGTGGAGCTGAGCGTGCGCACGGCCGACCTGCACTGGCGCAGCCGACCTGCACTGGCGCAGCCACCGCATGGCGCTGCGGCATCCGTCCGACCTGACGAGCGAGCTGCTCGACGCGGCGCTGGCCCTGTGTGAGCAGGCGCACCTGTGGCCCGATCCGCTGCGCAGCATCGGCATTCGCGCGCTGGATCTCGTGCCCGCGTGCGCGCCGCACCAGCTCGACCTGTTCGAGGATGCGGAGCACCGCGCGCGCCAGCGGCAGCTCGATATCACGCTCGATAACCTCCGCGCGCGCTACGGCAAGACCTGTGTCCTGCGCGGCCGCGCCTGCTTTGACCCGGCGCTCGGCCTCGTCCAGCGCGAGGAGCACGCCTTTTTGCGCAAATGAAAGCACGCACCGTCCTGAGACAGTGCGTGCTGATTTTTATGGGTTCAGAAGCCCAGCTTCATGCCGCCGGTGATCTTGCTGACCGTGGCGTCGGAAGCGGTCTCGTACTGGCGCAGCGCCTCGTTGACGGCTGCCAGCACCAGATCCTCGAGCATCTCGACGTCGTCGGGATCGACCGCCTCGGGCTTGATCTCGATCTTCGTGACCTCGCGGTTGCCGTTGACCGTTGCCGAGACCATGCCGCCGCCGGACTTGGCCGTGAACTCTTTTTCCTCCAGCTCTTTCTGCATCCGCAGGAAGTCCTGCTGCATCTTCTGTGCCTGTTTCATCACGTTGGCCTGATTCATGCCACCATAACCGCCGCGAAAACCGCCTCTTGCCATATTTGTATCCTCCTGTGAAAAAATTTTTATTATCGGATCGTTACGTTCGGAAAGTGTGCCAGTTCCTCGATCTTGCGCTGATTGATCTGCGTGACCGTGTCCATCGGCTGCATGACCACGCGGACGTTTTGACCGGTCAGTTTTTGCACGGCCAGACGGAATTTTTCCGCGATCTCCGGCTTGTTGAACATCGGGTAAACCATTTGCTGGCTGAAATGCAGCGTCAGCGTGCCGTCGCGCAGCTCACCGGTCGCCTGCAGCGGGTCGAGCAGAAAATAGTAGATGCCGACCGGGAGCTCCTGCTCCATATATGCGCACAGCGCCTGCCAGTCGAACGCGCCGGTGGGCGCGGTGGTGGACTCCGGCTCTGGAGCAGGTTCGGGGATCGGCTCCGGTTCCGGGATGGGGGGCGCGGCCGGCCCGGGCGCGGGCGCTTCCTTCGGCGCCGGGCGCTGGGCCGGTTTCGGTGCGGGCGGCGTTTCCCAGGGCGGGCGCTCCTCGGGGGGAGCAACCGGCTCCGGGGGCGGCTCCCAAGGGGGGACATCGTCGTGCACTGGCTTCGGTTCGCGCTTTGCCTTCGACGCGGAGACCGGCGGCGTGGGCTGCTCCCAAGGTGGAACATCGTCGTGAACCGGTTTCGGCTCGGGCTTTGCCTTCGGCGCGGAGACCGGCGGCGTGGGCGGCTCCCACGGGGGAACATCATCGTATACCGGTTTCGGTTCCGGTTTGGGTTGTGCTTTTTGCACCTGGCGGGGCTTCGACGCGGGCTCCTGCCGCAGGGCAGCAGCCGGCTTTGCCGGAGCGGACGCCGCCGTGGCCGGGATGTCCCCACTGCGCACGGCCTGTTCGAGCTTGTCCACACGCGCGCACAGCGTCGGCACATCGTCGCACAGCTCCGGCCGGCAGAGCCGGATCAGGCAAAGCTCCGCTGCGATGCGCGGGTTGGGCTGCGCCGCCATGGCGGTGAGCGCGCCCTGAATGCTCTGCAGGTTTGCCAGCAGCTGCGCCGGCGTGAAAGCTCCGGAGAGGGTCTGCAGCGTTTCGCTGTCGTATCCGCCGGAGAGCAGCTCACGCCCGCCGCGCGGGGCGACGGCCTGCGTGAGCAGGTCGCGCTGGAGCATGCTCAGCTCGTCGAGCAGGGCGGCGGGGTCTTTCCCGTCCTGCCAGAGGCTGCGGAATTGTTCCAGTGTTTTTGCGGTGTCGCCATCGGCGATGCTCTGCAGCAGCTGCGCCGTGCGCAGGTTGCCGGCAAGGCCCATGGCGGAGATGACCGTTTCGGTCGTGATGACATCGCTGCCGGAGCACTGGTCGAGCAGCGTCAGCGCGTCGCGCATACCGCCGTCCGCCATGCGGGCGAGCAGCGCGGCCGCGTCCGGCTGCAGGTTCAGGCGTTCCTGCTGCGCCACATAGTTCAGGCGCGCGGCGATCGTATCGACCGGGATGCGCTTGAAGCTGTGCCGCTGGCAGCGGGAGAGGATCGTCGCCGGGACTTTGTGCAGTTCCGTCGTCGCAAGGATGAACATGAGGTGCGCCGGCGGTTCCTCAAGGATTTTCAGCAAGGCGTTGAATGCCGAGGTGCTGAGCATATGCACCTCGTCGATGATATACACGCGCTTGCGCACATTGGCGGGGGAGAACACTGCCTCGTCGCGCAGGGCGCGCACGTTGTCCACGCCGTTGTTGGACGCGGCGTCGAGCTCGACCACGTCGAGGATCGACCCGTCGTCGATGCCGCGGCAGGCGGCACACTGATTGCACGGATTGCCGTTGACCGGGTGCTCGCAGTTGACCGCCTTGGCCAGGATCTTGGCGCAGGTGGTCTTGCCGGTGCCGCGCGTGCCAATGAACAGGTAGGCATGGGACAGCCGTCCGGTCTCGACCTGCTTTTTCAGCGTCTCGGTAATATGCTCCTGACCGACGACGTCGTCAAACGTCTTCGGCCGGTATTTGCGGTAGAGAGCCTGATACATTGCGCGCTTCACCTCCGGGAGCGAAAAACATGAAAAAACGTGACCATTGACAAGACTGCACACCCACCTTTGAATAGACGACATGCCCGTTACCACAGCAGCCAGCTCGGGCCCGGCGCCCCCACGGCACACGGAGTGACCTGCTTAATGCTGCTCGGTTCCCCGCCTGACATGGTTCACAGGGCTCCGTTGCGCGGGACCGAACCTTCAACGCCGCTTACTGCGGGCAGACGACACATCGGCCTATCCGGGGGCGGGAATTCATCCCTGCTATAGCGGATTGCAGGTACAGGACACCGCTGGCTCCCCGACTAGTGCAGCCTTGTCAATGGCCACGTAAGCGTATTCTACTACAAAAGCGGCGATTGCGCAAGTGGGGGAGGCAATTTTCTTGCGCGGGACTTTTTGCACAAAAAATCGCGGGAACAGAAAAAATGGGCTTTACAAATGCGAAAAATGTGCTATAATAAACAAGCCTTGTGGGGGCGTAGCTCAGCTGGGAGAGCGTTCGGTTCGCATCCGAGAGGTCAAGGGTTCGAATCCCTCCGTCTCCACCAAATCAAAAATCCGAACCTTTGTCCGAAGGGACAGAGGTTCGGATTTTTCTTGTTTGCAGTTGGTATTGTCGCGGAATGAATTCAAAAAGGAGGATGCATGACCCATGGTCGATCATATGCTCGTGCGTGGCGCAAAGGTCCACAACCTGAAAAATATTGACGTGGACATTCCGCTGAATCAGATCGTCGGCATCGCGGGCGTGTCCGGTTCCGGCAAGTCGTCGCTGGCGCTGGGTGTGCTGTACGCCGAGGGCTCGCGCCGCTATCTGGAGGCGCTGTCAACCTACACGCGCCGCCGGATGACGCAGGCCGCCAGAGCCAGCGTCGATGACGTGCTGTATGTTCCCGCGGCGCTGGCGCTGCACCAGCGCCCGGGCGTGCCCGGCATCCGCAGCACGTTCGGCACGGGGACAGAGCTCCTGAACAGTCTGCGGCTCATGTATTCCCGCCTCGCCAGCCACCGCTGCCCCAACGGGCACTACCTGCCGCCGACGCTGCTGGTCGCCGCGGGCAAGGAGCTGACCTGCCCGGAGTGCGGCGTGCATTTTTACGCACCGAGCGCCGAGGAGCTGGCCTTCAACTCGCAGGGCGCGTGCCCCAGATGCGGCGGCACGGGCAGCGTGCGCACGGTGGACATGGCGTCGCTGGTGCCGGATGATTCGCTCACGATCGACGAGGGGGCGGTCGCGCCGTGGAACAGCCTCATGTGGTCGCTGATGACGGACGTCTGCCGGGAGATGGGCGTGCGCACGGATGTGCCGTTCCGCGACCTGACGGAGCGGGAGAAGAACATCGTCTACCACGGCCCGGCGGAGAAAAAGCACATTTTCTACCACGCCAAAAACTCCAATCAGGCGGGGGAACTGGACTTTACTTATTTTAATGCCGTCTATACCGTGGAAAATGCGCTTGCCAAGGTCAAGGACGAGAAGGGCATGAAGCGCGTCGAGAAGTTTCTGAAAGAGGACGTGTGCCCGGACTGTCATGGCACGCGCCTGTCCGCTTCGGCCCGCGCGCCGAAGCTGCGGGGCATTTCACTGGACGAAGCGTGCACGATGACGCTCTCGGAGCTGTATGACTGGGTGCAGGGCGTGCCGGACAGCCTGCCGGAGGAGATGCGCCCCATGGCGGGGAGCATCTGCGAGGCTTTTACGGGCACGGCGCGGCGGCTGCTCGACCTGGGGCTCGGCTACCTGACGCTCGACCGCTCCGCGGCGACGCTCTCGACTGGCGAGCGGCAGCGGATGCAGCTGGCCCGCGCCGTGCGCAACCGCACGACCGGCGTGCTCTATGTGCTCGATGAGCCGAGCATCGGTCTGCACCCGGCCAACATCGTGGGCCTCACCGGAGTGATGCACGACCTCGTGGCGGACGGCAATTCCGTCATTCTCGTCGATCACGACACGCAGATCCTGAAGGAATCCGACTGGATCATTGAGATGGGGCCGGAGGCCGGCGCAAAGGGCGGCCGCGTCATTGCACAGGGCACGGTGCCCGCGGTCGCGGCAGATCCCGCCTCACAGATCGGACCGTTTTTGTCCGGAGCGCCGGAGGCACCCTTGCGCCCGCGCGCTGGAAAAGCGGACCTGTTTGCGCACGGAACGATTCGCCTGTCCACGTCGCAGATCCATACGGTCAAGCCGCTGGAGGTTGCCATTCCCAAGGGGCGGCTGACGGTCGTGACCGGCGTGTCCGGTTCGGGCAAGACGACCATGGTGCTCGAGAGCCTGATCCCCGCGCTGGAGGCCGGTATCCGCGGCAGCGCGCTGCCGCCGCACGTCCGGGCGGTCAGCGCCGAGGGCATCGCACACGTCAAGCTCATCGACGCGACGCCCATCGGCATCAATGTCCGTTCCACCGTGGCCACCTATGCCGGCGTGCACGACGAACTGCGCAAGCTCTATGCCCGGTCGCCGGATGCGAAGGCGCGCGGCTGCAAGGCCGGCGATTTTTCCTACAATACCGGCTCGCTGCGCTGTCCCGGCTGCGACGGTACGGGCGTGGTGAGCCTGGACGTGCAGTTTCTGCCGGATGTGAGCATCCCCTGTCCGGACTGCCGCGGCTCGCGTTACGCACGCGCGGCTTATGATATCCAGCTGACGAACAAGGCGGGACAGTCCGTTTCTCTGCCGGAGCTGATGGACATGGACGTCAACACCGCGCTCCCGTTCTGCGCCGACAGAAAAACGGTCAGCCAGAAGCTGCAGGTGCTGCAGCAGCTCGGCCTCGGCTACCTCACGCTCGGTGAGGAGACGCCGAGCCTCTCCGGCGGCGAGGCGCAGCGGCTGAAGCTGGCCAGCGAGATCGGACGCATCCAGACGGATTCCGTGTTCGTGTTCGACGAGCCGAGCATCGGCCTGCACCCGCTGGATGTGCGGGTGCTGCTGGGCGTGTTCCAGGCGCTGCTCGATCGCGGCGCGACCGTCGTCGTCATTGAGCACGATCTCGATGTGATCCGCAGTGCCGATTATGTCATCGACATGGGCCCCGGCGGAGGTGATGCGGGCGGCCGCATTGTCGCCGCCGGCACGCCGGAGGAGATCCGGCAAGATCCCGGCAGCATCACGGGCAGATATCTTTGAGGGCAGCAAAAAACCGCCGCTTCCGTAACGGGAAGCGGCGGTTCCTTTTTTATTTGCTCAGAACTTGATGTCGGTGGGCTTGCGGTCGAACATGGTGTTGACCTGCTTATAGAGCCAGCCCATCAGCTTCTGGTCCAGATTCCAGAAGTACACCACAAACAGCGCACCGACGACGGTGGCGGAAGTGGTGAGCGTCTTTTTCAGGACTTTTGCAACCACAGGATTCATAGTTTGCTCCTTTCCGGCCGGGGTGGCTTACTTCTTGGCGAGACCCTTC
>HF985741.1:2342-9314 GCA_000432375.1 Firmicutes bacterium CAG:103 | reverse complement strand
GCGCGGGCAGATGCCCGGGCCGAACGGAGCTGCCGCGCCGGTATGGGGTGCGCCTGCCGCGCCCTGCTGCGGCGGTGCGGACTGTGCCGGGCCGGCGGAAGCGGATCGCGTTGTGTCGGACGGAGCAGACGGTTCCGGCGCGGGCGCGCCGCAGTTGGTGCAAAAACGCACGCCGTCATCGAGCGGCGCGCCGCATTTCGTGCAGGTGCGCGGGGCGGCGGGCTGCGCGGACGCAGTGGGTTCGGCCGGCTGGGATGCCGGCGGGTACGGCGCTTTCGGGGCGACGGGCTGCTCGGGCAGCATGGCGCCGCAGGCGCGGCAGATCACGGCGCTGTCAGACAGCTGCGCGCCGCATTTCGGGCAGAGCATGGCAAGACCTCGTTTCTGTTTCGGATTTTTTCTCATTGTAACATCCGGCTTTCGATTTTACAATCCATTCTTTGCGTGTTATACTCACATTATCTTCTATTCTGATTTTTTCCGGAGGCAACGAACCCATGAACATCACTGCCATCATCTATGATGCCGACGCGCGCCGCACGGCCTACATCCTCGGCACGGTCATCGGCAACTGCAAGCTCTTCCCCGCCGAGCGCGCCCCGCGCGACTGGAGCGGGTACGCAAACGTCATCACCGTCACCGCGGGCGAGGACGGCCCGGTCGTGACCGCCGGGCTGCAAAAGCGCGTGACCTTCCGTCCGAAGGGCGAGGACGAGACCGTCGCCGCGGCCGAGCTGATCGCCAAGGCCTTCTGTCCGCCGGAGGCCCCGATGCCGACGGACGCGCTCAAGGCGCGCATCGACGCCTTTCTGGAGGCGCACAACACGCTCGCGCTCGCGACCGGCTGCGGAAAATGGGTGCGGTGCACGCCGCTGGAATACCTGCGCGTGGACGGCAGGCTCTACATCCTCACCGAGGGCGGGCTGAAGTTCAAGGGCATCTGGTGGAACGGAGCGATCTCCGCCGCCGTGTTTGACAGCTACGCGGGCATGGCGTCGCTCGCCGGGCTGCAGATGACGGGCACGGCCGTGTACATCGACCCGCTGAGCGACGAATACCGCAGCGTGATCGAGGCACGCGGCGTGCAGCTGCAGCAGCTGCAGCAGATGCCCGCGATGCTGCACGCGGTGCGGCTGGACATCACGCGCTATGAGCTGCTCGACGGCGCGCTGCGCGCCGATGGCTACGCCGCGCGGCAGGTGCTCGATCTGGGCTGATGTATTCTATTTTTCCATCTGTGCCATACTATGGTTAGGGAGCACCCGCTCCGAAACCGGACACAGAGGAAGGTGAAACCTTTGCACAAAGCAGGCACGCAGCCGGCCATCCCGGTCGGGCTGGGTATGGCGCTGGTGCACAACCAGCAGGCGCTGGCAAAGTTTTCGGCGCTCACGGACGAGGAAAAGCGCACATTCATCGCGGGCGTGCACGGCATCGACTCGCGGCAGGAGATGCGCGCGTATGTCGACCGGTTCGCAAAAAGCTGAAGATACCCCCGCTGCATTTTTGCAGCGGGGGTATCTTCATGTCTCGAAGCGGATGAGCGTGCAGAGCGTGTCGCCGCTGTAGACGCACACGAAGGGGTTTCCGTCCGACAGGCAATATTTGAGCGTGACGGCATCTACGTCCTTGACCGCCTTCGGATAGACCAGGCGAAAGCCCGTGAACGCATCGCGCGGCACGGTGTCCGGCAGGGCCTCGAGCGCAAAGTCGAGATACTTCGTGTTATGTACATGGCCGTTGAAGTCAATGTCGCTGCGGCGCAGGGGCAGCGTTTTCTCCCCATCGAAGGCGGCGGGGGCACGCAGGCGCGGCACGGCGGACGCGAACACGCCGCGCGTCTCCGGCAGATAGGACCGGAAGCGCTGCTGGTCGATGCGGATGATCTTCTGCGTGCGCAGGTCGAACAAAATGAGCCGCGACTCGGCGCACACGAGCTCCGTGCCGGTCTCGTCTGTGAGCGTATAGTCGCGGAAGATGCGCCCGGTTGGCACGCTGTCGCGCACCCAGGTCGTGACGCGCAGGGGCGCCTTGCTGTCCGGCCGGCGCACGATCCGGACGCGCCAGTCGGTCAGCACCCAGGTGATGCCGTTGCGGCTTTCCTCAATGATGTCGTCGCCCGAGCTGTCGGAGTGGCGGCTGGCCGTGTTTTCAAAAATGCGCAGGATCGCTTCATACCCCAGCTTGCCGCTGCGGTCAAAATCGGCGACGCCCGGCTGATATATCTCCGAAAAAAACATAATGATCGCTCCGTAATCGTAAAATTGTGTGCCTTCAGACGCCCGGCAGGCAGCCGTTTGCGAACATCCAGCTATAGGCCAGCGCCCAGGAACCGAAGAGGTCCGTCTCGTGCAGGGCGCGCACCTGCGCGCGCGTATACCACGCCGACTCGATCTCCTCCATGGGGTCGGCGCTCGGGCGGAACGTCCCCTCCGCCGTGCCGAAAACGCAGACCGTGCGCTCGTCACCGATGCCGACCGTGCACGCCGCCGGCGGCAGCACGTGCGTGATGGCCGTCAGGCGCAGGCCGGTCTCCTCGCGCAGCTCGCGGCGGGCCGCCTGTTCGGGCGTCTCCCCCGGCTCGATGAGGCCGCCGGGCAGGCCGTAGATGCGCTGGCCGAGCTCCATGCGAAACTCGTGGATGAGCGCGATGTGCTCGCGCGCAGCGTCCGTGAGCACCATGACGACCGCGTCCGTGCGGTGGTGCTGCAGGTGCTCGAGCGAGTCGATATTCCGGTCGCGGCTGACCATCTCATACGTGCGCGGGCAGCCGGTGCGGTCGATATAGTGCAGGTCGTAGCGGTGCAGGAACGCGCCGCCATCCTTCTTTTCAATGTCAACGAATTGCAATGCGGGTCGCCTCTCTGGTCATGATAGCTTAGGATACCACGTTTTGCGCCGGGGTACAACCGGAAATGATAATAGATCAGCCGCTGTCCTTTGACAGCGGCTGATCTGTTGGGGGAAGAAAGAAAGGGAGGATGCGGGGCAGGCCGACCGGCCGCGCCCAGTATGAGGATACCACGCCTTTCTTAAAAAATCATGAGTGTCAGCCGGTCTCCGGCAGCGGCACGATGCCGTGTGCGAGCTTGAGCTGCAGCACGCGCAGCACGCTCGCATCGAGCGCATCGGCCGTGAGCGTGCCGTCTGCGAGCGCCTGCTCCACGGCCGCGACCGCACCGGGCACGTCGCTGATCTCAAGCAGCATGTCGTTGCCGGCGGCGAGGGCGAACACAGCCTTCTCCCCGTCGGTATACTGCGCGAGGGCCTGCATCTGCAGCCCGTCCGTGACGATGACGCCGCGGAAACCGAGGTCATAGCGCAGCAGGTTCGTGACGAGCTTGTGCGAGAGGGACGCGGGCGCATCGTCCATCGTCGGCACGGTCAGGTGGCCGACCATGACCATGTCCGCCCCGGCGGCGATGCCGGAGACGAAGGGCTTGAGGTCCTCCTGCCGCAGCTGCGGGAGCGTCTTGTCGACCGTGGCGGCGCCGTTGTGCGAGTCCGTGGCCGTACTGCCGTGGCCGGGGAAATGCTTCAGACAGCAGATGACCCCGGCGTCACGAAAGCCGTGCACGGCGGCGGAGACGAGCGTGGCCGCCTCGTCATAATCATCGCTGTAGGCGCGGTCGCCGATGGCGTTGCTGCGCTTGTTCGTCCAGACATCGGCCACGGGCGCAAAGTCGGTGTTGAAGCCGTAGGCCGCGATGTCGTGCGCGAGGGTTTGGGCATTGTCATACGCGCCCTGCGTGCCGAGACTGCGGTAGCTGTACATGCTGTTTAATTTCGTCGTGCCGACGGTGTTCATCAGGCGCGCGACGCGGCCGCCCTCCTCGTCGACGGTGACGAGCGGGGCCGCGGCGCAGGCAGATGAGAGCGCGGACGTGAGCGCCCGGAGCTGCTCGCCGGAGGTCATGTTGCCCGCCGAGAGCAGAAAGCCGCCGACCGGATAGTCGCGCAGCGCGGCGGCGAGGTCATCCGTCATGGCCGTGACGGCGCCGCCGTCCGTAAGCGCCTCGGGGTGCACGATGAGCAGCTGGCAGATTTTCTCGTGCGTGGTCATGCCGTCCAGCAGTGCCTGCGCCGCGTCCTTGCGCACCTCGGCCGAGGTACGCGGCGTGGGCGAGGGCTGCGCGGCATCCTGTCCGCGCCGGACGCATATGACCACGAGCACGACCGCCAGCACCGCGAGCACGAACAGGTAAATAGCTGCGCGCCAGTTTCGCCTTAAAATTTTCCAAAATGCATTCCATCTCATGTCTCCAGTTTACCGCACCGGCGGCAAAAACGCAATGCCATCCCATCGACGCGGCGGACTTGTTTCGTTCACAATTTCGTGCTATAATAATGGACAAAATTTCGGGGGCGCGTGCTCCCAGACAGGAAGTGCTTTCTTTTATGACAAAAATTGATATTTTCTCCGGCTTTCTCGGCGCCGGCAAGACCACGCTGATCAAAAAACTGATCGCTGAGGCCTACACGGGCGAAAAGATCGTGCTGATCGAAAACGAGTTCGGCGAGATCGCCATCGACGGCGGCTTCCTCAAGGACTCCGGCGTGCAGATCAATGAGATGAACTCCGGCTGCATCTGCTGCAGCCTCGTGGGCGACTTTGCCGACGCGCTGCAGAAGGTGCTCACCCAGTTTCACCCCGACCGCATCCTCATCGAGCCCTCGGGCGTCGGCAAGCTGAGCGACGTCATCCGCGCCGTGCAGGGCGTGCAGTCCGACGAGCTGGTGCTCAACGGCTTCACGACCGTGGTCGACGCGAACAAGTGCAGGATGTACATGAAGAACTTCGGCGAGTTTTTCAACAACCAGGTCGAGAACGCAAGCGCCATCATCCTCTCGCGTACCGAGGGCATCCGTCCCGAGAAGCTCGACGCCGCCGTGGCGCTGCTGCGTGAAAAGAACCCGACCGCCACGATCGTGACCACGCCGTGGACGGAGCTGGACGGCAAGCAGATCCTCGAAACGATGGAGCGGCGCGACACGCTGTCCGCCGAGCTCGAGCACCTCAAGGCCGAGGCCGCCGAGGACGACGACGAGGATGAGCACGAGCACCATCACCACCATCACGATGATGACGAGCACGAATGCTGCTGCGGCCATCACCATCACCATGACGACGATGATGACGATGAACACGAGCACGAGCATCATCATGACCACGACGAACATGACCACGAGCATGACGAGCATGACCATGACCACTGCTGCGGCCATCACCACCATCACCACCACGCGGACGAGGTGTTCACGAGCTGGGGCACCGAGACGCCGCGCAAATACACCGACGACGAGATCCGCACCGCGCTCGACGCGCTCATCAACGAGCACCGCTACGGCGTCGTGCTGCGCGCCAAGGGCATCGTGCCTGCGACCGACGGCGGCTGGATCCACTTTGACTACGTGCCCGGCGAATCCGACGTCCGCCGCGGCAGCGCACAGGTCACCGGCCGCGTGTGCGTGATCGGGTCGCACCTGGCCGAGGATGCACTGAAGGAGCTGTTCCACATTGGCTGACACGAAACAGCAGGCGCCGGATCTGCCGGTATACCTGTTCACCGGCTTTCTGGAGGCCGGCAAGACGAAATTCATCCAGGAGACGCTCGAGGACAACCGCTTCCACAAGGGCGAGCGCACGCTGCTGCTGCTGTGCGAAGAGGGCGAGGAGGTCTACGAGCCGGACAAGTTCTGCGCCGGGAACGTCTATGTGCGCAACATCGACGAGGAGTCCGACCTCACGGTCGAGCACCTGAAGGCGCTGCAGGACGAGATCCACCCCGAGCGCGTGCTCGTGGAGTACAACGGCATGTGGATGCTCGACTCACTCTACGGCAACCTGCCGGAGGGCTGGGCGGTCGCGCAGGAATTCCTGTTTTGCGACGCGACGTCGTTTTTGAGCTACAACGCGAATATGCGCCAGCTCACGGTGGACAAACTCAAGAGCGCCGAGCTCGTCGTGCTCAACCGCTACAACGACAGCATGGACCGCATGGAGATGCACCGCATCATCCGCGCCATCTCCCGCCGGTGCGACATCGCGTATGAATACACCGACGGCAAGGTCGTGTACGACGACATTGAAGATCCGCTGCCGTTCGACCTTGACGCCCCGGTCGTCGAGATCGAGGACCGCGACTTCGCCATCTGGTACCGCGACATGTCCGAAGAGCCGAAGAAGTACGACGGCAAGACCATCGAGGTCAAGTGCCGCTGCCTCGTGCGCAAGAACGTGCCGAAGGGCTGCTTTATCGCCGGGCGGCACATCATGACCTGCTGCGTGCAGGACATTCAGTTCGCGGGCGTCATCTGCGTTTGGGATCGCGCCGACGAGATCCGCAACGACGAGTGGGCCATCATCACGGCCCGGCTGGACTACAAGTTCCACCGCGCCTATGGCCGCAAGGGCCCTGTGTTCACGGTGCAGTCCGTGCAGGAGGTCGAAAAGCCGGAAGAACCGGTGGCCACGTTCTATTAAACCGCGAAGAAGCCTCGCAGCGTTTGCCGCCCGCAGGCGGCAAAGAAAATGCAATCATTTATTCCGGCGGCATGTACGGCGGAAAAAATACTTTTCAGGCTGCAAGTGTGGAATTTGTGCGCCATCGGCGCACAAATTATGCGCGCAGCAGACTGTAAACCTTTTGTCGGAAACCCCGAATGGGGTTTTCGACAAGTGAAAAAAATCAGCCGCCCGGTGGGCGGCTGATTTTTCTATGCCGAAATTCAGTTCTCGCGGTCCTCGGCCGTGGACAGCAGGACGCGGTCGTTATCGAAGACCTCGCCCGCCTTGGCGGCGAAGGCGTCGAGCAGGCCCTGCACGGTCATGTCCGCGCGCTCCGGGCCGGAGACATCGAGCACGATGCGGCCGGCGTCCATCATGAGCGTGCGCGTGCCGAGCTCGAGCGCCTGGTGCATATTGTGCGTGATCATGAGGCAGGAGATGCTGCGCTCCGACACGACGCTGCG
>HF985741.1:0-2333 GCA_000432375.1 Firmicutes bacterium CAG:103 | reverse complement strand
CACGACGCTGCGCGTGAGCGCGAGCACCTTATCGGCCGTGACGGGGTCGAGCGCGGCGGTGTGCTCGTCGAGCAGCAGCAGCTCGGGCGTGACCATAGTGGCCATGAGCAGCGTCAGCGCCTGGCGCTGGCCGCCGGAGAGCAGGCCGACGGGCGTGTTCATGCGGTCCTCCAGCCCCATGTCGAGCTGGGCGAGCGCGTCACGGAAAAAGTCGCGGTCGCGGCGTGTCACGCGGCGGAAGGACTTATGCTTTTCCGGCGAGCGGAGGTAGGCCACGGCGAGGTTTTCCTCGATGGTCATGTGCGGCGCAGTGCCCTTGAGCGGATCCTGGAACAGGTGGCCGATGCGGCGGCTACGCTTGTGCGACGGCAGGAACGTGATGTCCCGCCCGTCGAGCGTGATCGTGCCGGCGTCGACGTAAAACACACCGGCGATGGCATTGAAGAGCGTGCTCTTGCCGGCGCCGTTCGAGCCGACGATGGTGGCAAACTCCCCGTCGGCCAGCCGGAGCGAGAGGTCGGACAAGGCGCGCTTCTCGTTGACGGTGCCGGCGTTGAACGTCTTGGAAATATGGGAAACTTCAAGCATCGGTCTCGTCCCCCTTTCCGGACAGGGCGCGCAGCTTGCGGGCGTTGGACTTGATCTTCGCCAGATGGACGTAGTCCTTCATGTTCGGCGCGGCGATGGCGACGGCCACGATGACGGCGGACACGAGCTTGAAATACTCGGCCGAGATGTTCAGCCGCAGCGCCAGCGCGATGATGAAGCGGTAGACGATGCTGCCGAGCACGACGCAGACGACGCGCTTGCCCACGCTGCCGCGGCGGCCGGCAAAGACCTCGCCGATGATGAGGCTCGCCAGCGCGATCGTGACCATGCCGGTGCCGAGGTTGATGTCGCAAAACTTGTTGTATTCCCCGATCAGGCAGCCGGACAGCGCCGTGAGGGCGTTGGCCAGGCACAGGCCGATCGTGATGGTGGCTTTCGGATTGATGGAGGAAGCGCTGACCATATCCAGACTGTCGCCCGTGGCGCGGATGGACAGGCCGAGGGACGTGCCGAAAAAGCGGATGAGCACGAGCACGATGACCGCCGCGATGAGCGCGAGCAGGATCAGCCGGCTCCACTGCCCGCCGACAAGGCCCTTGAAGAGCGAAAACACCGTGTCGACCCCGGTGATGGACACGTTGGACGAAAAGCCCATGACCGCGAGGTTGATCGTGTAGAGGCCGGTGTTCGAGATGATGCCGGCGAGGATGCTCTCAACGCCGAGGCGCGTCTGCAAAAAGGCCGTAACGTAGCCCGAGAGCATGCCCGCCGCCATGGCCGCGAACAGCGCGAGGATCGGGTGGCCGGCGATGGTGAGCATGGCGCCCACGGCGCAGCCGAGCGTGAAGCACCCGTCCGTGGACAGGTCAGCGATATTCAGGATGGAAAAGCTGATGAACAGCGCCAGCGCGACGAGGCCGTAAATGAGGCCGACCTCGAGCGCCGTCTGCAAAACGGTCAGCATGGAACTCCCTCCTTCGGGATGTCAGATATCAGTCAAAATTCTGCTGCGTGGTCGTCTCGAGCACGGAGCTGCACTTGCCGTCAAACGCCTGCTTGACAGCCGCGAGGTCGTAGCCGAGGGCGGCGCAGCTTTCGGTGTTGATCATGGCGATGCCGTTATCGAACGTGGTCACGGGCAGCGTGGCGGGGTCTTTGCCGTCAACGAGCACCTGCACGACCATGTCGGCCGTGATCGTGCCGAGCTTGGTGTAATCCACACCGTAGCCGACGAACGCGCCGTTGAGGGCGAAAGAGTCCGCGCCGCAGTACTGCGGGATCTTGGCATTGAGGAACTTCTCGTAGATGGCGAGCTCGGCGGTCATGATGGTGTTGTCGGTCGGGGTAAAGACGGCGTCGACCTTCTCGGCGATGAGCGCATCGACGGCAGAGGTGACTTCATCGGTGGTAGTGCCGGTCTTTTCCACGCAGCGGATGCCCTTGCCCTCGAGGTAGGCCTTCGCGTCCTCGATCGGCTGCTTGGAGGAATCCTCGCTCTTGGAGTAGAGCAGGCCAACGGTCTTGGTGTCCGGGTTCTGGGCGAGCATCAGGTCGAGCAGGCCCTTGGTGTTGAGCGCGTCGCTCGTGCCGGTGATGCGGCCGCCGGGCGCGTCGAGCGAATCAACAATGCCGGCGCCGACGGGGTCAGACACGGCGGAGAAAACGATGGGGATCTCGGTGTCCTCGGTAGCGGACTGCATGATCTTCACGGCCGGCGTTGCGATCGGGACGATGAGGTCCACGCCCTTGCTGACGAGCTCGGCGCCGATCTGGTTGAGCGTCGT
>HF985740.1:21489-27672 GCA_000432375.1 Firmicutes bacterium CAG:103 | reverse complement strand
TGCAGGCAGCGCCTGTCGAGCGCGCTGCGCGCCCGGCAGAGCCGGAAGCGCCGCGCCGCGCCGGCCGCAGCGGCTGCCTCGGCGGCCTGATCTATTTTGCCTTTGTCGTCAGCATCAGCATCATTCTCGCCTGCGTCGGCTGGATGGCGGCGTCGGACGTGCTCGCGCTCAACAAAGAGCCGGTCACGGCGACGGTCACGCTCGATAAGTCCGAGTTCAAGGACGTTACCATTTCGTACACGGACGCCGACGGCAATGCCAAGGAGCGCTCCGGCCATCAGGTGAGCGTGGGCTACGTGGCAAAGCAGCTCAAGGACGCCGGTATCATCAAGTATAAGGGCCTCTTCGAGCTTTACTGCAGTGTTTCGCACGCGAAAACGAAGATCGACCCCGGCACGTATGAGCTGAGCACGAACTATGATTACCGCGCGCTCGTCAAGAAGATGCAGGTCGGCTCCGGCGCCATGGTCACGACCAAGGTCACCATCCCCGAGGGTTATACGATGGAGCAGATCTTCCGCAAGCTCGAGGATGAAAACGTCTGCTCGTATGACGACCTCATGGACGCGGCAGCCAATTATTCCTACAACTACTCGTTCATTGACCAGAGCATGCAGGGCGACGCCAAGCGCCTCGAGGGCTTCCTGTTCCCGGATACGTATGAGTTCTATCAGGGCATGCAGGCATCGAGCGCCATCAATAAGTTCCTGGAGAACTTCCACGACCGCATCACGGCCGAGATGCTCGAAAAGGCGGACGAGCGCGGCATGACCATGCAGGAGGTCGTCACGGTCGCGTCCATGATCGAAAAGGAAGCGGCCAACGACGATGAGCGCGCCATGATCGCCGCCGTCATCTATAACCGTATCGAGGCCGGCATGCCGCTGCAGATCGACTCGACGATCATGTACGTCCTGCCGGAGCACAAGGATGTGCTCACCGTGGAGGATACGAAGATCGACAGCCCGTACAACACCTATCAGAACAAGGGCCTGCCGCCCACGCCGATCGCAAACCCCGGCCTTGCGTCCATCAAGGCGGCGCTCTCGCCGGCGAGCACACAGGCGCTGTACTACGCGCTCGACGCCGAGTCCGGTACGCACAAGTTCTTCACGAACTATGGCGAGTTCCAGGCGTTCGTGGCCAAACAGAGTTATTCACAATAAGCGGGGACGAATATGAACAAACCGGAATTGTTATGCCCTGCCGGAGATCTGGAGCGCCTGCAAATGGCGCTCCATTTCGGTGCAGACGCAGTGTATCTGGCCGGTGCGCAGTTCGGTATGCGCGCCGGGGCGGAAAATTTCACGCCGGACGGCATCCGCGCGGCCGTGCAGCTTGCGCACGCGCAGGGCGCCGCCGTGCACGTGACGTGCAACACTCTGCCGCGCGATGACGAGATGGCGCAGCTGCCGGCGTATCTGGAGCTGCTCGACGACGCTGGCGTGGATGCGATCATCGCGGCCGATCTTGGCGTGATCACGCTCGCAAAGCGCTATGCGCCGCACGTCGCGCTGCACGTGAGCACGCAGTTCGGCGTGGTCAATTCGGCGGCTGCGGCGGCGCTGCATGATCTCGGCGCGCGGCGGGTCGTGCTCGCGCGCGAGCTGTCGCTCGCCGAGATCGCCGCCATCCGCGCCCACACACCGCCTGAGCTGGAGCTCGAGGCGTTCGTGCACGGGGCAATGTGCGTGTCGTTTTCCGGCCGCTGCCTGCTGTCAAACTACCTCACCGGGCGCGATGCCAACCGCGGCCGCTGCGCCCAGCCCTGCCGCTGGAAGTACGGCCTCACGGAGTCCAAGCGCCCCGGCCAGGTGTTTGACATCACGGAGGACGCGCGCGGGACGTACATCTTCAACTCCCGCGACATGTGCATGATCGATCACCTGCCGGAGCTGCTGGCGGCCGGCATTACGAGTCTGAAGATCGAGGGGCGCACCAAGAGCGCCTATTACGTCGGCGCGGTCACGAATGCCTACCGCCACGCGCTCGACGATGCCGTCGCCGGCCGGCCGCTCGACCCGGTCTGGCAGCGCGAGGTGCTGCAGATCAGCCACCGGCCGTACAGTACCGGGTTCTACTTCGGCCAGCCGGGGCAGTATACGGCAAACTCCGCCTACTTTGCCGGTGCGGAGGTCTGCGCCGTCGTGGAGGGCACCGCGCCCGACGGACGCGCCGTGCTGACGCAGCGCAACAAGTTTGCCGTCGGAGATACGCTCGAGCTCGTCACGAACGCCGCGCCGCCCGTGACCTTCACGGCGCAGGATCTGCGCGATGCCGATGGCCTTCCGCTCGAGAGCGTGCCGCACCCGATGCAGCGCTTTACCATGCCGCTGCCGTGCAGGGCAGCGCCTTTGTCGCTCGTGCGGCGGAAATTACCCGCCGAAACGGTTGACATTCGGCTCGAATGTGGTAAAATATAAAAATCCAGAACAGAACGCTTGGATGAAGAAGAACTGTGCAGCACCCGGTCAGCAGAGAGAAGGGGACGGTGGAAGCCCTTCGGCCGGCAGCATGGCGGCCGCTCCGGAGCGGCCCGGGACGACCGGGACGTCTGTCCGCGTTAAGGACGACTTGAGACGCCGCGTGAGCGGCAATCAGGGTGGTACCGTGAATGCTCGAATGCCTTCGCCCCTGTCCATGGGGCGGAGGCATCTTTTTTTGAAAGGAGACGTGTTATGGACTGTCTGCGTTGTCATGGCGAGATGGAGCATCTGGGGCAGGAATCCCTGCAGCTCGGGCAATACGGCCTTTTGACCGGCCACTTGTCCAACCTCTTTTCCGGTGCGCTGGAGGTCGATATCTATGCCTGCAGGCGCTGCGGCAAGCTGGAGTTTTACCGCGAGGACGCGCCCAGCCTTTCCGAGCGGCTGCAAAAAGAGTGAAGCAAGAGAATTTGATTTGGAGGATAGATGATTATGAAACCATATGGTCTGAATGAACTGCGCGAAATGTTCCTGCGCTTTTTCGAGACGAAGGGACACCTGCGTCTGCCGAGCTTCTCGCTCATCCCGCAGGATGACGCGAGCCTGCTGCTCATCAACTCCGGCATGGCGCCGATGAAGCCCTACTTCAAGGGCGACAAGGAGCCGCCGCGCCATCGCGTCTGCACCTGCCAGAAGTGCATCCGCACCGGCGATATCGAGAACATCGGCAAGACCGCGCGCCACGGCACGTATTTTGAGATGCTCGGCAACTTCTCCTTCGGCGACTACTTCAAGCATGAAGCCATCGCCTGGTCGTGGGAGTTTCTGACGAGCCCGGACTGGGTCGGCCTCGACCCCGAGCGGCTGTACCCGTCCGTGTATGAAAAGGACGACGAGGCGTTCAACATCTGGCGCGACGAGATCGGCATCCCCGAGAGCCGCATCACCCGCCTCGGCAAGGACGATAACTTCTGGGAGCATGGCTCCGGCCCGTGCGGCCCCTGCTCGGAGATCTATTTTGACCGCGGCGAAGAATATGGCTGCGGCAAGCCGGACTGCGCGCCCGGCTGCGACTGCGACCGCTATATGGAGGTCTGGAACAACGTCTTTTCCCAGTTTGACAACGACGGCAACGGCAACTACTCCGATCTCGTTCAGAAAAACATTGACACCGGCATGGGCCTTGAGCGTCTGGCCGTTGTCTGCCAGGGCGTGGATTCGCTCTTCGACGTCGATACCGTCATGAACATCACCCACAAGGTCAGCGAGATCACCGGCGCGCACTATGGCGACAGCCACAAGACCGACGTGTCCCTGCGCGTCATCACCGACCATATCCGCGCCTCCGTCATGATGATCTCGGACGGTATCCTGCCGTCGAACGAGGGCCGCGGCTATGTGCTGCGCCGTCTGCTGCGCCGCGCGGCGCGCCACGGCAAGCTTCTCGGCGTCAACGAACCGTTCCTGTATCAGGTCGTGGATATGGTCGTGCACGAAAACGAGTGCCAGTACCCCGAGCTGCGCGAGAAGCAGGCGTATATCACCCGCGTCATCCGCAACGAGGAGGAGAACTTCGCCAAGACCATCGACGCCGGCATGCACATCTTCTCCGACCTGCTCGCCGAGCATCAGGCCAAGGGCGAGCGGGTGTTCTCCGGCGCGGATGCGTTCAAGCTCTATGACACCTACGGCTTCCCAATCGACCTGACCCGCGAGATGGTGCAGGAGCAGGACATGACCGTGGATGAGGATGCGTTCCAGGAGCTGATGGAGCAGCAGCGCGTGCGCGCGAGAAAGGCGCGCGAGGCGCTCGGCGACCTGGCATGGGCCGGCGTGGACCTCGGCCTGGACACGACGCCGACGAAATTCACCGGCTATGACCACACGGTCGACCAAGGCACGATCCTGGCCATCGTCTGCGATGGTGAGGTCTGTTCGGAGATCGATGAGGGCAAGCAGGGCGTGCTCGTGCTCGACTGCACGCCGTTTTATGCCGAGATGGGCGGCCAGGTGGCCGACAACGGCGTCATTGAGACGGACGGCGCGCTCTTCCAGGTGACGGACGTCCAGAAGGACAAGGCCGGCAAATTCCTGCACCACGGTGTGATGCACTCCGGCCGCCTGCAGGTCGAGCAGACCGTCACGGCGCGCATCGATACCGACCGCCGCAAGGCGATCATGCGTGCGCACTCGGCCACGCACCTGCTCCAGGCCGCGCTGCGCGAGGTGCTGGGCGATCATGTGCATCAGGCGGGCTCGCTCGTGGAGCCGGATCGCCTGCGCTTTGACCTGACGCATTTCTCGGCCATCACGCCCGAGGAGCTGGAGCGGGTCAATGAGATCGTCGGCGACTGGATCCTTGACGGCATGGACGTCAACGTGTCCGAGATGTCGATGGCGCAGGCCAAGGCCAGCGGCGCGACGGCGCTCTTCAGTGAGAAGTACGGCGATGTCGTGCGTGTGGTGAACATGGGCGGCAAGTCCGTTGAGCTCTGCGGCGGCACGCATGTGGACAACACCGCCAAGATCGGCCCGTTCCGCATCACGGGCGAGAGCTCGGTCGCGTCCGGTGTGCGCCGCGTGGAGGCAATCACCGGCAAGGCCTACCTGCGCGAGATGGAGACCGTCAACCGCCGCATGTACGCGGCGGCCGAGGTGCTGCACGCCAAGCCCGCCGACCTCATTGCCAAGGCAAAGGGCTTCACGGCGGAGCTCAAGGAGGCGCGCCAGAACGTTGAGCGCATGAAAGAGAAGATCCTGCACAGCGACGTCGACCGCTTCCTCTATGCCTCGAAGAACATCGGCGGCATCAAGGTCATCACGACGACGCGCACCGACCTCGAGGCCGGCGACCTGCGCAAGCTCGGCGACTTCCTGCGCGATAAAGATCCGGACACGGTCGCGGTGCTTGCGACGGCGACGGAGAGCAAGGTCACGTTCGTGGCCGTCTGCGGCAAGAACGCCGTGGCCAGGGGCATCCGCGCGGGCGATCTTGTGCGCGCCGTGTCGGCGGTCACCGGCGGCGGTGTGGGCGGTCACCGGCGGCAAGGGCGGCGGCAAGCCGGACTCCGCCATGGGTGGCGGCAGCGAGGTGCTGAAGATCGACGACGCGCTGGCCATCGTGGACGATTTCGTGGCGGAAAAGCTGGGACTATAAGGAGGTTTCATTATGAACGACTGCCTGTTTTGTAAGATCGCGGCGGGGGAGATCCCTTCCACCTGCCTGTACAACGATGATGATGTTTATGCGTTCCGCGACATCAATCCTCAGATGCCGGTGCACTTTCTCGTGATCCCGAAGCAGCACATCGACTCGGTTGCGGCCATCACGGCGGAAAACTCCGCTGTGGTCGCCAAGTGCTTTGAGGTCATTGCGAAGCTCGCCGCGCAGGAGGGACTGACCGGCGGCTACCGCGTCATCTCCAACTGCGGCGACGATGCCGGCCAGACCGTGCATCACCTGCACTTCCACGTCCTCGGCGGCGCGCCGATGGGCGAGAAGCTGCTGTAAAGGCAACGAAATTCGGCGGCGGGACTTGTTCCGGCCGCCGTTTTTGTTTATAATGTCCCCAGAGATAGAGGGGGGGGAGCGGGCGTGCGAAAGCTGGCATACTGCGCAGGCGGATTTTCGGCTGCGATCTTTCTGGCGCATTTTCTGCTGCCGGCGCGCTGGGTGCTGCCCGGTGCGCTCGCGGCAGTCGTGCTCGCGCTCGTGACGCTGCTGCTCCCGGGGCAGACGCGCCGCCGGGTCATGGTG
>HF985740.1:0-21388 GCA_000432375.1 Firmicutes bacterium CAG:103 | reverse complement strand
CGATGTGCAGGCGGTCACGGCGCGCGTGACGGAGTATCCCGTCGCCTATGCGCGCAGCTATGGGCTGACCGCCCTGCTCACAAGCCCGGACGTGCCCAACTGCAAGGCGCGGCTCTATGTCTCCGATGCGGACGCCGCTGCGCTGCGCCCCGGCGACGAGATCACGGCGGACGTGAAGTTCCGCCCATCCACGCTGCGCTACGGGGAGGAGACGGACGCCTACATTTCCAAGGGCATATACCTCATCGGCAGCGTGCGGGACAAAACGCTCGCGCGCACCGGCGTCTGGAGCCGCAGCTGGCTCTACTGGCCGAAAACCGTCGCCCAGTCGCTCAAAACGAGCGCGCAGGCCGCCTTCCCGGCGGATGTGCTGCCGTTTGCGCAGGCACTCATGCTCGGCGATAAATCCGCGCTCTACGCGCAGGATCTGGACATTCCGCTCAGCACGACCGGTATCATGCACACGGTCGCGGTTTCCGGTTTGCATCTGGCGTTTCTGCTGGGCTTTTTGCGTCTGTTCACCGGCAACCGGCGCATGACGGCCATCATCGGCCTGCCGATGATGGTTGTGTTTGCCGTCATGGCCGGATGCAGCCCGTCGGTGCTGCGCGCGGCGTTCATGACGGCGCTGGTGCTTTTTGCGCCGCTGCTCGGGCGGGAGAACGACCCACCGACGTCGCTGCTGACAGCATTGGCCATATTGCTCGCGGCCAATCCGTTTGCCGCGGCGAGCATTAGCCTGCAGCTCTCGTTTGCGTCCATGGCGGGCCTGTTTTGTGTCTCTGGTGCGCTGTACCGCGCGCTCGATGCGCGCCTGCTGCCCGCCGATGTGAAGCTCTCGCGTCCGCGGCGGAAGATCCGCGCCTTTTTCAGTGCCACAACGGCGAGCTCCGTCGGCGCCATGGTGTTTACCGTGCCGCTCACGGCGCTGCATTTCGGCAACATTTCGCTCATCGCGCCGGTTACGAACCTGCTCATCCTGTGGCTGCTGCCGGCCGCGTTCATCGGCTGCTACCTCGCGGCACTGCTCGGCCTTGTCTGGGCGTGGGGCGGCACGGCGCTCGCGTGGGTGACGGCGTGGCCGCTGCGGTATATCCTCGCTGTGGCAAACGTGCTCTCAAAACTTCCGGGTGCAGTGCTGTTCACCGGCAACCGCATGGTTGTCTGGTGGCTCGTGCTGGTGTACGCCATGTTCGGCGCGGCGTGGCTGATCTCCCGGCGGCGTAAGGTGCGCTATTGGATCCCCGCTGCGTGCAGCGTGCTGGCACTGTGCGCGGTGCTGACCGTCAATGCCGTGCAGTTGCAGCGCACATCGACCGTGACGGCGCTCGATGTCAGTCAGGGGCAGAGTATCGTGTTTTCCAGCGGGCGATCCTGCGCCGTAGTGGACTGCGGCGGCCGCTCTACGGCGGAAGATCCGGGCGACCTCGCGGCGCGCAAGCTGCTCGCGCAGGGGCACCGGAGCCTTGACCTGCTCGTGCTCACGCACCCGCACGACGATCATGTCAACGGCGTGCTGCGCCTGATGCACTGGCTTCCGGTGCGCACACTGGTCATCCCGGCCGCTGCGGATATCACGCAGGCCCCGCTGAGCGACATTCTCGCGCTCGCGGAGGCGAACCATACGACCGTTGTGCGCGTGGACGCGCAACAGACGATCGCGGCCGGCGGCATCTCCGTGCGCCTGTATCCGGAGCCCTGCGCCGGACAGGAGGACGGCAGCATGATCGTGCTGGCCTCCATCGGCGATTATGACACGCTCGTGCCCGGCGACGTGGACACGACGGCAGAGGCAAAGTTTCTCAGCACCTGCACCTATCCCGACATTGAGCTGCTGCTCGTCGGCCACCACGGCTCGAAAAGATCCACCGGTGACGCATGGCTCGACGCCATCGCGCCGGACGCTGCGATCATCTCCGTCGGCTACAACAGCTACGGTCATCCGACGAGTGACACGCTCGAGCGCCTGCAGGCGCACCACATACCGATCTACCGCACCGATCAGATGGGCGACATCACGGTGCATCTCTCGTGAGGAAACGCTATGGCAAAAGCAAAAGGAAAAAAGAAAACGGAAGTGCTCGACTACGGCGCACAGGTGCGCAGCCTGCGCGAGCAGGGGCCGGGACGGCTGTACCTGCTCTGGGGTCGGGAGGATTACCTGCGCGAGCAGTACCTGCTGGAGCTGAAAAAGCTCTGCCTGCCAGGCGGCGAGGACGACTTCAGCTATCACCGGTTTGACGGGGCGGAGCTCGACTTTCAGGCGCTGGCGGACGCGGTGGACGCAGTGCCGTTTCTGACCGAGCGCACGCTCATCGAGGTGCGTGGATTCGACACGAACAAGTGCCGCGAGGAAGAGGCGCAGGCGCTCGTCCGGGTCATCGGCGACCTGCCGGATTACTGTACGCTGGTGTTTCTGATGAGCACGGATTTTGAGCCGGACGGCCGCCTGAAGACGACGAAGGCCTTCAAAAAATACGGTGAGCTCATCCAGTTCACCGCCCAGGGGGAGAGCGCGCTTGTGCGTTGGGTCGGCAAACGCTTTGCCGCGCACAAGAAGCACATTTCGCCCGAGGACGCCCGCCAGCTGATTTTCTTCACCGGCGGCCTGATGAACAGTATGATCCCGGAGATCGACAAGATCGCGGCCTACGTTTCGAGCGACACGGTCACGCGCGCGGACATTCTGGCCGTGGCGCACCGGCTGCCGGAGGCGGTGGCTTACGAGCTGACCGACCGGCTGGCCGATCAGGACTATGACGGCGCCATGCGCATCCTTGCGGACCTCCTCGCCGACAAGGCGAACACACCGATCTTCCTGCTCGCCGTCATCGGCCAGCAGATGCGCAGGCTTTATGCCGCGCGGCTCGCGCGGCACGCGGGCCTTGGCACGGGCGATCTGCGCGCGCTGCTCGGCCTGCCGTATGACTTCATTGCGGAAAATCTCCTGCGCTCGGCCCGGAAATTCTCCGGCCGCCAGCTCGAGGAGGCGGTGCGCCTGTGCGCGCAGACGGACTTTGCCATGAAAAACACCGGCGCGGACGACGCCGAGCTGCTCAAGGAGCTGCTGCTGCGCATCGCCGTGGGAGGCGCGGCATGATCCGCATCCGCGAGGCCATCATCGTCGAGGGCCGGTATGACAAAAACACGCTCGCGCAGGTCGTGGACGCGCCCATTCTCGAGACGTCCGGCTTCGGCATCTTCCACGACAGCCAGCGCCTGGCACTGCTGCGCCGACTGGCCGAAACGCGCGGCATCATCGTCCTCACGGACAGTGACGGGGCGGGCTTTGTCATCCGCAACTATCTGCGCGGAGCGATCGACCCGGCGCAGGTCAAGCATGCCTATATCCCGGACGTAGCCGGCAAGGAGCGGCGCAAGCGTACCGCCTCGAAAGAGGGCAAGCTCGGCGTGGAGGGCATGCGGCCGGAGGTGCTGCTCGAGGCGCTGCGCCGCGCGGGCGCGACCATCGAGGGCGAGGACGCGCCGCTGCCGGGCGCGCGCATCACGAAGGCCGACCTCTACGCCGCCGGACTCACCGGCGGGGCGGACAGCCGGGCCGCCCGGCAGCGGCTGCTTGAGCAGCTCGACCTGCCGGAGCGTCTGAGCACGAACGCATTGCTCGAGGTGCTCAACGCGCTCATGACGCGCGAGGCGTTTCGGAATCTGTGCAAATAGCTGAAAATCGCCGTATCCGGGGGAGAAAACACCAGATACGGCGAAATTTTTCGTGCAAATGCGCCGGGCCTGTGGTATAGTACTGTACGGAATTATGTAAAGTAATCGGAAACCAGATATATGGAGGATCCACATATGAAATGTCCGTTTTGCGGCTTTGCCGAGAGCAAGGTCATTGATTCCCGTCCGGCCGAGGAGGGCGCGACCATCCGCCGCCGCCGCGAGTGCCTTGCGTGCCAGAAACGCTTTACGACCTATGAGATCATCGAGACGCTCCCGCTCGTCGTCATCAAGCGCGACGGCAGCCGCCAGAGCTTTGACAAGAGCAAGCTCATCAACGGCATGGTGCGCGCCTGCGACAAGCGCAAGGTGCCGCTGCCGGTGCTCGAAAAGATCGCCGACGAGATCGAGCAGGAGCTGCAGAGCGCGCTTGAGCGCGAGATCACGACCGAGCAGGTCGGCGAGATGGTCATGAAGCGCCTCAAGGACGTGGACGAGGTCGCCTATGTGCGCTTTGCCTCGGTCTACCGCCAGTTCAAGGACATTGATACGTTCATGCAGGAGCTGACGAAGCTCCTCAACGACCGCGGCTAAAAAATGTTGCCGAGCGTGATGCGCTCCCCGTCGGCGAGCCCCTGAATGCGCACGCGCAGAAGGGCGATGTCCGCCGCGGCGGACGGATCACCGGTCTCCACCGTGCGGATCGCCCGGCGGAAACCCTCCGTCACGGCGTCTGTGCTCTCGTGCGGGAGCATACAGTGAGCATAGTCCTCGGCTTCGCTCCAGCGCGCAGACGCCGCGCGCAGCGTCTCGCTCGCACGCGCCGGGTCTCCGGCGGCGCAGCTTGCCTCCGCCTGCGCCACGGCCTCGTCGAGCTGCGTGCACATCCGGGACAGATACCGGAGATTCCACGCGCACAGGCCGATGAGCACGAGCAGCAGCACGCCTGCAAACAGTTCCTTTTTCATCTGAGCTCCTTTGCCGCAAAGTAGATCTGTCCGGCGTCGTTCATCATCAGCAGGTAGACGTCCGCAATGCACTGTGCGCCGCGCTGCTGCACCTGTTTTTGCAGCCAGCGCTCATCGCGCCCCATGCGTTTGAGATTGTCGCGCAGGATGCGGCCGTTGTTGATGAGGATGGAAAAATAGCCGGTGTC
The DNA here is from genome assembly GCA_000432375.1 of Firmicutes bacterium CAG:103. GTDB lineage: Bacteria > Bacillota > Clostridia > Oscillospirales > Oscillospiraceae > CAG-103. The sequence continues at coordinate 16,554 of HF985740.1, read as the reverse complement.
CTCGGTTTCCATGTGCATCTGCTCGGCCGTGACCGGCTGCTGTGCCGGGGCGAGGATGATGTTGAGCTGGCCGTTGGTTTCGAGCACGGCGTATTCCACGCTCGCAATGTCGAGAATGCCCTGATTGCGCAGCTCCTGCGTCAGCTCGTCGAGCGTGAAGCGGTTGCGGTGCATGGCCTGCTGGGCGATGCGGCCGCGCTCGATGATGAAGTTCGGCCGGCCGTAGAGCAGCTTGCGCAGGTGAATGCTCTTGTACGTCAGGCCGGAGAAGATCAGCTCGCAGCAAAACAGCACCAGCAGCGGAATGAGCCCGTAGCTCAGCGGCAGGGAAGGGTTTTGCAGCGGGATGGACGCGATGTCCGCGATGAGCACGGCCACCACCAGCTCGGACAGTTCCAGCTCGCCGAGCTGCCGCTTGCCCATGAGGCGCATGGCCACGATGAGCGCAAGAAAAATGATCAGTGTCCGGATGAGAATGATCGCCATGAGATTACCACCTTTCCAGGTCGGTTTAGTTTTTCCGATTCGTGCGGGTTCATACCCGCGTAGGAGGTGTCCAAAATGAAGTTTACAAAAATGCAGGGCTGCGGCAATGACTATATCTATGTCAACTGCTTCACCGAGACGGTGGCCGATCCTTCGGCCGCGGCCATCCGCCTGTCCGACCGCCACTTCGGCGTCGGCGGGGACGGTCTGGTGCTCATCTGCCCGTCGGACGTCGCGGATTTTTGCATGGAGATGTACAATGCCGACGGTTCGCGCTCGGAAATGTGCGGCAACGCCATTCGCTGCGTGGGCAAATATGTCTACGACCGCGGCCTGACCGACAAGACCGAGCTCACGATCGAGACGCGCGCCGGCATCAAGACGCTCTGGCTGAACGTGGTCGGCGGCACGGTCGAGACCGTGCGCGTGTGCATGGGCAGCCCGGAGTTCCGGCCGGAGAAGATCCCGGTCGCGGCGGCGGGGGAGACCTTCCTCGAGCAGCCGATCGACGTGCTGGGCGCGACATGGATCGTCTCGTCGGTCAATACCGGCAACCCGCACTGCGTCACTTACGTGGACGATGCCATGGCGCTGGACTTCCCGCGCATCGGCCCCGCGTTTGAAAATCACAAGCTGTTCCCGGCACGGGCAAATATCGAATTTGTCGAGGTCGTGGACGATCACACGCTGCGCGTGCGCGTGTGGGAGCGCGGCAGCGGCGAGACGCTCGCCTGCGGCACGGGTTCGACGGCGGCGCTGGCCGTCACGGCGCGGCTGGGCAAGTGCGGCGACGAGGCGGATGTGATCCTGCGCGGCGGCACGCTGCACATCGCATGGGATCGGACGCAGGACCTGCTGTATATGACCGGTCCTGCAGCCTTTGTGTTTGACGGTACGGTCACGCTCTGAGCGCGGCCGCGATGATGGTATAGGAGGTCACAAACCATGAAAACGATCATCGGAACGAAAGCAGATGTTGCAAAAGAGCTGACAGCACAGGTCGCGGCCGTGCTCGCAAGCAAGCCGGAGGCGAATATCGCCATTTCGGCGGTGGATCTGCCGGCGGAAGTACTCGATGCGCTCGCTGCCAGCGACATTGCCTTTGACAGGGCGACGCTCTTTCAGGCGTGCGAATACTGCGGCGCGGCCGGCAAGGGTGCGTACGCGGTCGGCACGGCGTTTTCGCCGCTCACGGCGGCAAAGCCGTTTGCGGCCGTGCACGCCCCGGACCCGGACGCGGATGCCGAGCACGCGGCGGACTACGACGCCGCCATTCAGGCAGCCGGGGGGCTCGATCTGGTGATCCTCGGTCTGGGTGAGCGCGGCCACGTTGCGTTCAATGAGCCGGGCGCGGGATTTGGCGAGAAAACGCACATTGCCAAGCTCGCGGAGGTGACGCGCGAGGCCATCGCCGCGGACTTCGGCACGCTCGAGCAGACGCCGGAGCACGGCATCACGATTGGCATCCACACGATCCTGGGCGCGAAAAAGATCCTGCTCGTCGGCTTTGGCGCGCGCTGCGCGAAGGCGGCCAACGCCACGCTCACGGGTCGTCCGGAAACGTTTATCCCCGCGTCGTTCCTGCAGCTGCATACGGATGTTGAGGTTTATCTTGACGCGGACGCTGCTGCGCAGTTATAATCAATAGTTGCCCGCGGCGTTTGCGGGCGATTCTGATCGGAGGGAAGCATCCATGTCCAAATATTTCGGCACAGACGGCTTCCGCGGTGAGGCCAACGTGGGCCTGACGGTGGAGCACGCCTACCGGATCGGCCGGTTTCTCGGCTGGTATTACGGCCGGGAGCACAAGTGCTCGGTCGTGATCGGCAAAGATACCCGCAGATCCAGCTATATGTTTGAAAATGCCCTGTCTGCCGGCCTGACGGCCTCGGGCGCAGACGCCTATCTCATGCACGTGACGACGACGCCGAGCGTGTCCTACATCGTCCGTTCGGACGATTTTGACTGCGGCATCATGATCAGCGCGAGCCATAATCCCTTTACGGACAACGGCATCAAGCTGCTCAACAGCGCCGGTGAAAAGATGGAGCAGAGCGTCATTGACGAGATCGAGAACTATCTCGACGGCAATCTGGAGATCCCGTTTGCCACGGACGCGAATATCGGCCGCACGCAGGACTATTCCGCCGGCCGCAACCGCTACATCGGCTATCTCATCAGCCTGTCCACGCACTCGTACAAGGGCATGAAGGTTGGTCTGGACTGCGCCAACGGCAGCACGTGGATGATGGCGAAGAACATCTTCGACGCGCTCGGCGCGGACACGTATGTCATCGGCAATGAACCCGACGGCACGAACATCAACCGGGACTGCGGCTCGACGCACATCGAGAACCTGCAGAAGTATGTCCGCCTCAACCGGCTGGACGTGGGCTTTGCCTTTGACGGCGACGCCGACCGCTGCCTGGCCGTGGATGAAAACGGCTCGGTCGTCAACGGCGACAAGATCCTGTATGTCTGCGCACGCAACATGCAGGCCGAGGGCCGCTTCGGCAATTCCAAAGTGGTCACGACGGTCATGTCCAACCTCGGCCTGTACAAGGCGCTCGACGAGGCCGGCATCGGCTATGAAAAGACGGACGTTGGTGATAAATACGTCGCAGAGAATATGCGCGCCAACGGACACCTGATCGGCGGCGAACAGTCCGGGCACATTATTTTCGGCAAATATGCCAATACTGGTGACGGACTGCTGACGGCCATCAAGCTCATGCAGGTCATGCTCGACCGCAAAAAGACGCTCTCCGAGCTGGCCGCGCCGGTGCGCGAGTACCCGCAGCAGCTTACGAATGTGGAGGTCGATGACAAAGACGCCACGCTCAATGACCCCGCGGTCGTTGCGGCGGAGCAGGCCGTCACCGAGCGGCTCGGCGACGAGGGACGCATCCTCGTGCGCAAGAGTGGCACGGAGCCGGTGCTGCGCGTCATGGTCGAGGCGGCCACGCACGCGCTGTGTGAGGAAAATGTTGCGTCTGTGATCGACGCCATGCAAAAGAGCGGACATTTGATCCGGGTGAGATGATATGATGACGATACAAGACCTGCTCGACCTGAGCAAGACGATCGCGGCCCCGCTGTTTGCGGGCAAGACCTATCCGTGGGAGGCTCTGGCGGAGATCGGAGATTTCATTCTTCAGCTCGGCCCGACGCTCCCGGCGGAGGAATACGAGCAGCGCGGCGAGAACATCTGGATCGCGCGCGATGCCAAGATCTTCGACAGCGCTTATATCGCTGGCCCCTGCATCATCGACCACGGCGCTGAGCTGCGCCAGTGCGCTTTCGTGCGCGGCAATGCGATCGTGGGCAAAAACGCCGTCGTTGGTAACTCCTGCGAGCTGAAAAACGTGGTGCTGTTTGATAATGTCCAGACGCCGCACTTCAACTACGTCGGCGATTCCATCCTCGGCTACAAGTCCCACATGGGCGCGGGCTCCATCACGTCGAACGTCAAGAGCGACAAGACGCTCGTCGTCATCAAAAATGGGGCCGAGCGCATCGAGACCGGCCGCAAGAAGGTCGGCGCCATCCTTGGCGATTATGTGGAGGTCGGCTGCAACAGCGTCCTGAACCCCGGCACGGTCATCGGCCGGCACTCGAACATCTATCCGGTGTCGTGCGTGCGCGGCGTCATCCCGGCGGACAGTATCCTCAAGTCCTCGGGCGAGGTCGTCCACAAGAAATAAAAGCAAAATCCCATCGGCCTGCGCCGATGGGATTTTTGCTGCCGTCCGCGGTCTTACAGCAGACTGCGGTAGTCCTCGTCCGGCGTCACGCAGTCCGGCGGGAAGAACTCGTCGATGGGGAAGTGGATGCGGCTGAACATCGAGCACGGATCGTCCTCGGTCGAGCCCTGGCACGCTTTGTCCGGCATGCAGTAGTCGTAGGCCGGGATGAGCAGCTGCGTGTCGCGCTCGAGCCGGATGATCGAAAACTGCCCCAGCGTCACGTACAGCTTCTTGCCGCAGCAAGTCAGCGAGAGCTCTTCGCCCATGGCGTCGAGGATCTTCTGCGGGATGGCGCGCGGCTCCTGCTCGGACTCCACGGAACTGCCGCAGTCCACCAGCTTCATGTGCAGGGCGATCGGGTCGACGGATTCGACCACGCCGATCGGCAGGCCGTTCTCGCACGGATCGCAGCAGCAGTCGTCGGAGGCAAATACCTTTGCGCTCGCCTGACTGCCGAAGAGCATGACGCGCTTATCGAAGATCGCAAGGCCGCACACCGGCTCGCAGCCGGGGAACGTCTCGCCGCGCACGCGGTAGAAGTACGTCACGTCCACCGTATAGTAGCCCTTGTTGAAGGTGATCTCCTTGACGTGCACGTCGGCGCACAGCAGCTCGGCGCTGCGCGGACGCACGCTCAGGGCGCAGTCCAGCTTCGCCTGCGAGCAGGCCGTGGGATACACCCGCAGGTCCTCCACGCAGTCTTTGTCGCGGCAGGAGTCGAAGATCTTGCGCGTATGGATACAAACCGCTTCCCGGACGGCGGCGCTGCCCTCGACCGGTCCCGGTACCACTTTGTCTGCCATTTCATAACCTCCTGGCATCAGATTGAAGCACGCTTCAGTAACAGTGTATGCGTGGCGGTTTTCGATGTGATTCCTTTTGAAAGCGCTTTACACAAAACGCTTTCCGCGTTATAATATATCATTATCCCATATGGGAGGTGCGCCATGGAAGGGCTCGGTTTCATTCACGAGAAACTCGACATTAAGATCCTCATCCTCTACATTTTGAATCATTTACCCGCGGCGGTGGATGCGCAGACGTTGTCCGACCTCGTTTTCTGCGACAACGGCATCGGCTATTTTGATTACTCTGACTGTCTTGCGGATTTGGTGGATACGGCGCACATCACGGAAGAGGGCGGCAAGTACCGCATCACGGAAAAGGGCAGCCGCAATGTCAGGGAGGTCGCCAGCAGTCTGCCGTACTCCGTGCGCATGAAGGCCGACCGCGTCACGGAGCCGATCGCCGAGCAGATGCGCCGCGCCGCCATGATTGTCGCGCAGCATACGAACACGCCGGAGGGCGGGTGCAATGTGCATCTCTCGCTTTCGGACGGGATCGGCCGGATCGTTTCCATGCAGCTGCTGGCTGCCGACGAGGCGCAGGCGCGCACGATGGAGCACTATTTTAAGGCACACGCGGAGGATGTCTATCAGACGCTCGTGCGTATGCTCACAGAAAGCGAGGAAAACAAAGCATGAACACCTACATCCCCGAGGGCTATAAGAGCCTGCTCGGCGTTTATGACACGCAGAAGGCCATCGGCCTGCTCAAACGTCTGTTTGAGGATCAGCTCGCCGCGAAGCTGAATCTGTTTCGCGTTTCGGCGCCGCTGTTTCTGGAAGAGGCCAGCGGCCTGAACGACAATCTCAACGGCTACGAGCGCCCGGTTTTGTTCGATATTCCCCAGGCTGGCAAGGAGGCGCAGGTCGTCCAGTCGCTCGCCAAGTGGAAGCGCATGGCGCTCCACCGCTATGATTTCTATCCCGGCAAGGGCCTTTATACCGACATGAACGCCATCCGCCGCGACGAGGATGTGCTCGACAATCTGCACTCGGTCTACGTCGATCAGTGGGACTGGGAAAAAATCATTGAGAGCAGCGACCGGAATCTGGACTATCTCAAGTCGACGGTCATGGATATCGTTGCCGCTGTCTGTGACACGCAGCGCACCATGCGCGCGATCTATCCGCAGCTTCAGGTGCTGCCGGAGCTGGAGCGCCAGGTGACGTTTGTCACGGCGCAGGAGCTGGAAGATCGTTATCCGGACCTGACGCCGAAGGAACGCGAGCATGCCTTCGTGCGCGAGCACCACACGACGTTCATCATCGGCATCGGCGGCGCGCTGCGCTCCGGCAAGCCGCACGACGGTCGCTCGCCGGACTATGACGACTGGACGATGAACGGCGACATCCTGTTCTGGAACGAGCTGCTCGACTGCGCGTTTGAGCTCTCGTCCATGGGCATCCGTGTCGATCCCGAGAGTCTGGATCGTCAGTTGACCATTGCCGACTGTGACGACCGCCGCGAGCGGACCTATGCCGCGAGCGGACCTATCACAAGATGCTGCTGGCAGGGCAGCTGCCGCCGACGATCGGCGGCGGCATCGGCCAGTCGCGCCTGTCCATGCTGCTGCTTGGCAAGGCGCACATCGGCGAGGTGCAGGCGTCCATATGGGACGACGAGACGACCGCCGCCTGTGAGCGGGCCGGCATCCTGCTGCTGTAAATACGGGTATCTGCAACGCCCCGAGATCCGTGATTGATAATCCGTGATCTCGGGGCGTTTTTTGGCGCGTTTTTCGCGCATTTTGGCGAATTAAGATGTGAAGAAAGCCCAAAAACCGTCACATTTGCGCCCCGATGTGCTATACTTGCCCACGCAACACGAAAAGGAGGGACGGCGGATGCGGTCATGGCTTTCAAAAAATCGGCATGTGTACTGGCTGCTTGGCTTGATTGCGCTGGCGCTGGCGTATTTTGCGACGCAGCACGTCGGCCTGCGCTACCATGTCGTGCACCTGCCGCTTGATGACCGGATCCCGTTTTGTCCGGCGTTCGTCGTGTTTTACATCCTGTGGTATTTTTATGTGCCGGGGTGTATGCTCTGGGCGTGTCTGCGGGCGAAGGACGTGTTCTGCCGGCAGGCGGCGGCACTGTTTTCGGGCGCGTTTTTGTGCGTAGCCATGTTTGTGCTCTACCCGACGTGCATCGACTTTCGCCCAGCGGCAGAGGGGGCGGGCGTGTTTCGGGCGCTTTGCCGGCTCATCTATGCGCACGATGCGCCGGTCAACGTGTTTCCGAGCCTGCACTGCTATGAGGCGCTGGTGCTGCATCTGGCGACGTTTCGCGCGCCGCCGCTGCGTGCGCACAAGGCGCTGCGGCTGGCATCCTTTGCGCTGGTGGTTTTGATCTGCCTGTCCACGCTGCTCATCAAGCAGCACTCTGCGGCGGATCTCATCGCCGGCTGCGCACTTGCCGTGGCCGCGCATTCGCTGACAACGTATCTGTTTTCCAAGAGGAGGTCTCACCATGATCATACGACCGTTTAACGCTGCCTATCTGCTGCTCCTTGCGTTTGCCGCCGGAGCGGTCGTGCTGCTGTGGGCTCTGCTGCGCGGCCGGCCGGAGCGCTGCCGTGCCGCCGTGCTTATCGCGCTGTGTGCAGTGAACATCATCGGATTTTTCGTCTATAAAGGCTTTTTGTCCCGGGATGTGCAGTTTTTGCAGGCGTCGGGGCTCGACCGGTTCAACTGGTTCAGCGAGCTGCCGCTGCAGCTTTGCAACATCAATATGTTCCTCATCCCGATCGGCATCCTCACGCAGCGGCGTTCGCTGCTCGGCTTCGCGTTTTTCGTCGCGCCGCTCGGTGCACTCATGGCGCTCGTGTTTCCGGAGGCGCCGTTTGTTGGCTACTCTCTGTGGCTGCCGCGGATGCTCGGCTTTTACGTCACGCATATCCTCATCATCGTCTGCGGTCTGAGCCTCGTGACGCTCGGCTTTTACCGGCCGGGTTTTCGGGACATTCCCGGCATTGCGGGCACGTTTTTGCTGCTCGGTATCGGTGCGCTGGCGGTCAATTTCCTGCTGCGGCACACGGTCTGCCCGCTGGCAAACTACTTCTTTGTTTACGGCGGGGACGTGGACATCAGCGTCCTGAACCTGTTCTGGAAGTGGCTGCCCGTGCCGTTTTTGTATGAGATGCCGGCACTTTTGATCCTTGTCGGCTATATGGCGCTCATCTGCCTGCTCTTTTCCGCGCGGGATCAGCGCCGCGCCCGGGAGATCGCCGCGGTATAAAAAACAAAACAGCCTGATGCATATGCATCAGGCTGTTTGCTTTTTGAGCGCAAAAAGACCGCTGCGGACGCAGATTCCGCAGCGGTTCGTGGAGCGGGATACGGGAATCGAACCCGCCTATCCTGCTTGGGAAGCAGGTGTTCTACCAATGAACTAATCCCACAGGTGCAATTATTATAGCACGGCCAAGTGTCGTTTTCAAGTGAAAAATGCAACAGAACTTGACATTTCTCTGCGCGCAACTTATAATATCTATTCGTGACGTTTTTGTTTGTTTGTTGATATAATGGGAGTGACACTATGGCGCAAGAAACCCTTCGTGAAAATAAAATGGGCACGATGCCCGAAAATAAGCTCCTGCTGTCGATGGCGGTCCCGATGATGATCTCCATGCTCGTGCAGGCGCTGTACAACATCGTGGACAGTATCTTTGTCTCGCGCATCTGCGAGGATGCGCTCACGGCGGTGTCCATGGCGTTCCCGCTGCAGAACATCATCATTGCTATTGCTGTCGGCTTCGGTGTCGGCATCAACGCGCTGCTGTCGCGCGCGCTGGGGCAGAAAAACGCCGAGCGCGTCAATCAGGTCGCGGTCAACGGCCTGCTGCTGGCGCTGCTGAGCTATTTGCTCGTGCTCGTCGCCGGCCTGCTCGGCATCCGCGCATATATGCACACGCAGACGGATATTGAGACCATCGTCAATTTCGGCATCACGTATCTGAACATCTGCATTTTGTGCTCGTTCGGCGTTTTCATCGAGATCACCTTCGAGCGCTTCCTTCAGGCGACCGGCCGCACGATCTATTCCATGATCACGCAGCTGGTCGGTGCGATCACGAATATCATCCTCGACCCGATCCTCATCTTCGGCCTGCTCGGCTTCCCGAAGATGGGCATTGCCGGCGCGGCCTGGGCGACGGTGATCGGCCAGTGCCTGGGCGCGGTCGTGGCGGTCATCCTCAATCATTGCAAGAATCCGGAGATCCACCTGCGCCTGCGGCACATCCGCCCGAGCGGCAAGCTCATGGGCGAGATCACGGCCATCAGCATCCCGTCGATCATCATGAGCTGCATCTCATCGCTGACGTGCTTCGTCATGAACCTGATCCTCATCACGTTTTCGTCCACGGCAGTCGCGGTGTTCGGCGTTTATTTCAAGCTCCAGAGCTTCGTGTTCATGCCGGTCTTTGGCCTCAACAACGGTATGGTGCCGATCATTGCCTACAACTACGGCGCGCAGAAGCCGGAGCGCATCCATAAGACGATCCGTTTGGGCATGCTCTATGCCGTCATCATCATGGCGTTGGGATTTCTGGTGTTCCAGCTCATCCCGAAGGAACTGCTGCTGATGTTCGATGCGTCGGATGCCATGCTGGAGATCGGCGCGCCCGCGCTGCGCATCATGAGTCTGGCGTTCATATTTGCGGGTATCAGCATCGTGGCCGGCTCCTCGTGCCAGGCGTTTGGCTACAGCGTCTACAGCATGCTTATTTCCATCGCGCGCCAGATCGTGGTGCTCATCCCGGCTGCCTACCTGCTGTCTCTGACCGGCGTGCTGCGCAGCATCTGGTTTGCGTTCCCGATCGCGGAGATCTTCTCACTGATCCTCTCGCTGTTCTTTTTGCGCACCACGCTCAAAAAGACGGGCATGGCGATGCCAAAAACGAAATAAAGCTCCGTTCCGCAAAGGCGGCGCCGTACGGCGCCGCCTTTTTTCGTCGCGTTCCGCACCGGCCGAACCGGGCCTGCATAGGATAATGCGGGCCGAGTGCCCGATTTGAAAAGGAGGAACGACTGTGGACAAATGCAATTTCAAGCAGGGCCCGCTGCCGGAATGCGCGCCGCTGGCGCTGGCGCAGACGCCCATGCAGCAGTCCAGCGAACCCGCGTATGATCGGCGCATGGCACTGGCGCGCGGTACGCTGTTTCCGGGACTGGACCTGCCGTTTATGAACATGGTCAACAAACCCGGCGACCTCAGCACGCCGCTGTGCGAGCTGATGGCGATGGATTTTGTCATCCGAGAGCTGAACCTGTATCTGGATACGCACCCGGACGACCGCGAGGCATTCGAGACGCTGCAAAAGTGCATCCGCCTGAGCGCGGAGGGGCGCAGGCGGTACGTGGAGCAATACGGCCCCGTGTCCCTGCGGGATCTGGAAAGCTCGGACGTCTATGACTGGCTCAACGCGCCGTGGCCGTGGCAGCAGGAAGGAGAGGGGAAGTAAGCGATGTTTGTCTATGAAAAGAAACTGGAATACCCGATCCGCATCAAAAACTCTAATCCCGCGCTGGCAAAGTTCATCTGCTCGCAGTACGGTGGGCCGGACGGCGAGCTGGGCGCGTCCCTGCGCTATCTCAGTCAGCGCTATGCCATGCCGTACCCGGAGCTGTCGGCGATCCTGACGGACATCGGCACGGAGGAACTTGGTCATCTCGAGATGGTCGGAACGATCGTCTACCAGCTCACGCGCAGCATGACGCCGGAGCAGATCAAACAGTCCGGCTATGATACGTACTTCGTCGATCACACGGCGGGCGTCTTTCCGCAGTTTGCATCCGGCACGCCGTGGACGGCGGCGACGATCGGCGTGACCGGCGATGTGATCGCCGACCTGTCGGAGGATATGTCGGCCGAGCAGAAGGCGCGCAAGACCTATGACAACATTCTGCGGCTTTGCGACGACCCGGATGTGACGGATGTGATCCGGTTTCTGCGTGAGCGCGAGGTCGTGCACTACCAGCGCTTCGGCGAGGCGCTGCGTCTGGCGACGGAAAAGATGGATCAGAAGAACGTCTATATGACCAATCCGGCATTTGATCGCTCCTGAAACGAAACCAGCGCCGGCAGTCAGCCGGCGCTGGATTTTTCTGCAGCGGCGCAATTTGCGGGACAAAAAAGCAGGCACCCGAAGGTGCCTGCTTTGTGGTAGTTGGGGGAAAGCTTACTTTTTGATGTAAGTCCAGCGCTCGGTGACCGGGTGCTGCAGGTTATCAATGATAGCCTTGAAGATTCCATTATGGTCAGAGAACGTGAGAATGTTAATGTCCCAAGTGTATTCGTGGCTGTTGGCGGCTTCCTGGATCTCGGCATAGGCCCAGTGCGAGGAAGTGCAGTCCGGCCAGGGCTTCATAGCCGCAGCAACTTTGGGATCGCTGAAGCTGGAATCACCCACAATGCGGCCGAGAACACGGTTCATGATCGAAGCCGCTTCACCGCGCGTCAGGTTGGCGTTCGGCTTCACGCTGCCGTTGGGATAACCCTTAACAATGCCGAGCTTCTGGAGCAGGTTGATGTACTTTTCTGCCCAGTGACCGTTGATATCGTTGAAGATCTTGCCGGTGATCGGGGTGTTGAGCGCATCACTGTAGAGCATGGCGACCATCTTGAAGAACTCCGCACGGGTGACCGCCTGGTTGGGCTTGAACGAGCCGTCCGGATAACCGGAGACGATGCCGGCCTTCGCGCACATCTGCACAGCGTCATAGTACCAGTCGCCGCTGCTGACATCGGAGAATTTGACGGTGGGCTTGGAGTCGAATCTGGCCTTGACCTGATCCTTCATCAGACGATACAGAATGGTGGCGACTTCGGCACGGGTGATGCGTCCGTCCGGTTTGACTGTGCCATCCGGATAACCTACGATGTAAGCGTTGTGGTCAGTGGTGTTGAGAATCAGGTCGGTCTTCGGGTAAACGATAACGACATCAATGTCCGGAAGGCCGGTGGTCCAAGTAAGACCAACAGCAGACTTGTACTTGATGTTGGTGCGCGGGTCGGTCCAGGTGGCGGACACGGAGTAAATGTTGAGGAGATCCTTCTTGGAGAAGATGGCGACGCCGTAGTTGGCGACGGCAGTGGCGACCTGATCCTTGTTCTGGTTGTAGACAGAGACCTGAGCGCCGGCAGCGATGCGACCGTCTGAGGTCTTTACAGCAACCAGATAGTTCGGCAGTTTGCCGAACAGATTCTCGGTAACGACGCTCTCGGTCTCCGGGGAAGCCTCCTCGACCGTAGCCGCGGTGGTTTCCTCGGCTGCGATGTCTTCATCGGCTGCAAAAGCCATGACCGGCAGCAGGCTGACGACCATAACCAGAGCGAGAAGCACGCAGAGCAGTTTGCGGGACTTTTTCATTGTTTCCACTCCTTTTATAAATGTGCATAAGTGCCGTTATGCCGGATGTCGGGTAACACAGCCGATCCACGTACACTTATGCGACTAGTATACACTGTCGGCCCTGAAAAGTCAAGCTATGGAAGCGCTGTGCAAAGGCGCCGCAAACGCAAAGATCTGCAAAAAATGACCGGTCATTCCATTGCTCGCAGCGGCAGCAGCAACCATCTGCCGCAAACCCGCGAATCGTGCGCACGGTCATTGGATAATGCATATATGGTCAATTACCGGCCCAAGTGTCTGCAAACAATTTCCCTGCCAGAAAAGAAAAGTGAATTTTCTATTGACACACTGGGTAAAACGCGATATAATCCTATTAACCTATAGAGAAGGTAGGCGATGAAAATGCGAGGGCGCATTTCCGGCCGCCTGTGTATCTGCTGGCACTGTTGCGGCGGTTGAGCGCAGGCAAGTCCATCACGAGTCAAACATACATATTTAATAATACGATACATAAATGGAGGAACATCTCATGAGCAAGATCTATACATCCGCTGACCAGCTGATCGGAAAAACGCCCCTTCTGGAGCTGACCCATATCGAAAAAGAGCAGCAGCTCGAGGCCCGCATTCTGGCAAAGCTCGAGTACTTCAACCCGGCCGGTTCAGTGAAGGACCGCGTGGCGCTGGCCATGATCCAGGACGCGGAGCAGCGCGGCGTGCTCAAGCCGAGCTCCGTCATCATCGAGCCCACCTCCGGCAACACCGGCATCGGCCTGGCGTCCGTCGCCGCGGCCAGAGGCTACCGCATCATCATCGTTATGCCGGAGACCATGAGCGTGGAGCGCCGCCAGATCATGAAGGCCTATGGCGCGGAGCTCGTGCTCACGGACGGCGCGCAGGGCATGAAAGGTGCGATCGCAAAGGCCAACGAGCTGGCCGCGCAGATCCCCGACAGCTTTGTCCCCGGCCAGTTCGTCAACCCGGCCAACTCGGCGATCCACCGCACGACGACCGGCCCGGAGATCTGGGAGGACACGGACGGCAACGTGGATATCTTCGTTGCAGGCGTCGGCACCGGCGGCACCGTAACGGGCGTCGGCGAGTACCTGAAGTCCCAGTGCCCGAAGGTCAAGGTCGTGGCCGTGGAGCCGGAGACCTCTCCGGTCCTGAGCGAGGGCCATGCCGGCCCGCATAAGATCCAGGGCATTGGTGCGGGCTTTGTGCCGGACGTGCTCAACACGAAGGTCTATGATGAGATCATCCCGGTCAGCAACGAGGATGCGTTTGCGACCGGCCGCCTGATCGGCCATAAGGAAGGCGTGCTGGTCGGCATTTCCTCCGGCGCTGCCGTCTGGGCGGCGATCGAGCTGGCCAAGCGCCCGGAGAACAAGGGCAAGACCATCGTTGCGCTCCTGCCGGATACCGGCGACCGCTATCTGTCGACGCCGCTGTTTGCAGACTGAGTGCAGGCAAGCGTTCGTTCTTCTTTCACATGCAACGGGAGACACCGCAAGGTGTCTCCCGTTGTGCATCCGGCACAATTCTGTGAAAAAGCGCTCCCTTCCGGGGTCATCCCGGCGGGGAGCGCTCGTGCGTTCAGCGGCAGCGCATGGCCAGACCGCAGAACATATAGGCGGCCATGCGCAGCGCCTCGGTCTCGATCCGGTCGAACATGCGGATGTCGGCCGCATAGTCGCCCTGCAGGCGCAGCGTGGTCTCTTTGCCGTCATCTCCAGATGGCTGTAGAAAAACTCGCGCCATTTTTCTTCGTTCCAGCAGGCGTTGATGCCGGCAAGAAACGCGCTGATGGCGTCGGCGTTTGCGTACCAGCGCCGGCGGGCGTCGTCGGCTTTGGCGGGCTCGCGGTTTTTCAGGTCAGTCACGAGCGCACCGCCGATCTCCAGATGCTCCGTGAGCAGGTCGCCGGACTGTCCGGCCGTGCGCGCGGGATCTTTGGCGCATCTTTTGCGCAGCAAAGACAAAAAGGGATGCAATTTTGCGCCCGATGCGCTATAATAGATGCCATCATGCAGTAAGAGGGATCATTATGCGAATCGTTGTTAAAGTCGGCACTTCCACACTCGCGCACGCGACCGGGCGGCTGAACATTCAGCGCATGGAGCGGCTGTGCAAAGTGCTCAGCGACCTGAAAAATGCAGGTCATGAGATCATTCTCGTCTCGTCCGGCGCGATCGGCATGGGTGTCGGCAAGCTCAATCTGTCCGGCCGTCCGGCGGATATGCCGGGCAAGCAGGCCGCGGCCGCCGTCGGCCAGTGCGAGCTGATGTATTTTTACGATAAGCTCTTCACGGAGTACAATCATATTGTGGCGCAGCTGCTGCTGACCGGCGAGGACATCCGCAGTGAGCAGCGCAGCCGCAACGTGCGCAACACGCTCTCGCGGCTGCTGGAGCTGGGGGCGCTGCCGGTCATCAATGAAAACGACGCCGTGGCGACGGACGAGATCGGCGTGGACAACACCATCGGCGAGAACGACAGTCTCTCGGCCATCGTGGCTGCCGCCATCGGTGCGGATCTGCTGATCCTGCTCTCGGACATTGACGGATTGTATGACAGCGACCCGCACCGAAACCCGGATGCGCGGCTCATCGAGACGGTGCCGGTCATCGACGCGCACATTCTCTCGCTTGCCGGAGACAAGGGCTCCGCGCTCGCCACCGGCGGCATGGTCACGAAGCTACACGCCGCGCAGATCGCAACGGCGGCCGGTTGCGAGATGGTCATTGCCAACGGCGAAAAGCCCGAGGTGCTCTATGACATTGTGGCCGGCAGGCGCGCCGGCACCCGATTTCTGATACCACATTCCTGAGGAGGGACTACTATGACGACTATGGACATTCTCCGGCGGACGAAGGCCGCGTGGCCCAGCATCTGCAACGCTTCTGCCGAGGACAAAAACCGCATCCTGTCCGCCATGGCGGACAGCCTGCAGGCGGAGTGCGATGCCATCCTGCGCTGCAATGCCGAGGACATGGACGCTGCACGCGGCCATATCTCGGATGTCATGCTCGACCGGCTCTATCTGGACAAAGATCGCATCGACGCCATGGCCGACGGCATCCGCGCGACCGTGGCGCTGCCGGATCACACGGGGCGCATCCTCGCGCAGATCGACCACCCCAACGGCATGAAGATCTATAAAAAGCAGGTGCCGCTCGGCCTGGTCGCCATCATTTATGAGAGCCGCCCGAACGTCACGTCCGACGCGGCGGCGCTCACCATCAAGAGCGGCAACGTCTGCATGCTCCGCAGCGGCAAGGAGGCTTTCCGCACGGCCAAAGCCATCGTGGCCGCGCTCAAGCAGGGCATCGCGTCCGCGGGCGGCGATCCGGACATCGTCAACATTGTGGAGGATACCAGCCACCAGAGCGCTACGGAGATCATGCAGGCCAAGGGCCTTGTAGATCTGCTCATCCCGCGCGGCGGGGCGGGGCTCATCCGCGCCTGCGTGCAGAATGCCACCGTGCCCTGCATCGAGACCGGCACCGGTATCTGCCACGTCTACGTGGACGAGTATGCTGACCTCGACAAGGCCGTGCGCATCATCGAAAACGCCAAAACCAGCCGCCCCTCGGTCTGCAACGCCGAGGAGGTCTGCCTCGTGCACCGGGCAGTCGCGGCCAGGTTTCTGCCCATGCTCAAAAAGGCGCTGGTCGATGACCGCGCGGCGCAGGGCCTCACACCGGTCGAGCTGCGGCTGGATGCGGCAGCGGCGCAGATCATCGACGGCAAGAGCGCTTCCGACAAGGACTTTGACACGGAGTATCTGGACTATATCCTCGCCGTCGGCGTGGTCGACAGTCTGGACGCCGCCATCGCGCACGTGCTCGCGCACTCGACGCACCACAGCGATGCCATCGTCACCGAGGACGCCGCGAGCGCCGAGCGCTTCATCAACGGCACGGACAGCGCGGCGACGTATGTCAATGTTTCCACCCGCTTTACCGACGGGGGTGAGTTCGGCCTCGGCTGCGAGATGGGCATCTCCACGCAGAAGCTCCACGCCCGCGGCCCCATGGGGCTCGACGAGCTGAGCACCTATAAATATATCATCCGCGGCGACGGACAGATCCGCTGAGGAGGGAACACTATGAAAAAGTTTG
>HF985739.1:18595-19264 GCA_000432375.1 Firmicutes bacterium CAG:103 | reverse complement strand
CGACGCCCGGCAATGCAGCGCCCAGCACGCCGGCGGCGGAATAAAAGCCAAAACAGGTGCATACCGATCCGGTATGCACCTGTTTTTTGCGCTGTCTGGTTCAGATCAGCAGCCCGCCGTCCACGCCGAACACCTGTCCGGTCACGAAGCGGGCGCGCTCGCTTGCCAGCAGCGCGATCGCATCGCCCACATCTTCTGCCGTGCCCAAGCGGCACAGGGCGGTGCTGTCGGCCAGCTCCGCCTTGTCCTCGGGGCTGAGGTTTGCGATCATGTCCGTGTCAATGCAGCCGGGGGCGACGCAGTTGACGCGGATGCCGGACGGGCCGAGCTCCTTTGCCAGCGCCTTCGTGAACGCGACGACCGCGCCCTTCGTGGCCGAGTAGGCCACCTCGCACGAGGCGCCGTTCGTGCCGAGGATGGAGGCGAGGTTGATGATGTGTCCGGCCTTTTCATGCACCATCGGCGGGATTGCGCACCGGCAGCAGTTGTACATACCCGTGACATTCACGTCAAACAGCCGCTGCCAGACGGCCGGGTCGAGATCCGTCAGCAGCCCGTAGACCGCGACGCCGGCGTTGTTCACCAGCAGGTCCACAGGTCCAATTTTCTCGAACATGGCTTCGACAGCCTGTCCGTCGCTCACATCGGCGCAGATGGCCATGCCGCCGG
>HF985739.1:16197-18570 GCA_000432375.1 Firmicutes bacterium CAG:103 | reverse complement strand
CGCGGCGACCGCCTCGGCGGCCGCGCGGGATTGAATATAGTTCACGTGTACCGTCCAGCCGTCGCGGGCCAGCGCCAGCGCGGCTGCCTTGCCGATGCCGCGGGACGCTCCGGTCACGAGTGCGATTTTTTTCATGTCAAGATCCTCCCAGAAACGAACATTTGTCAAAACGCTGCGTCTATGTTATTATATACTTGTTTCTTTGAAATTGCTATCCATCCTGTCGATCCCGGAGGAAAAAATATGAGCAGACAGACAACCACACGCCGCCGTCACGGCGTCCGGCGCATGAGCGAGCGCAAACGGCTGACGATCACGGCGATCTCAGCGGTGCTCGCCCTGGTCACGGTCGTGATCTGCGCGCTGTCCGGCGTGTTCAATTTTCATAAAGGCAATGAGCGCATCTTGCCGAACCTCGTCGGCCAGACGGAGGAATCAGCCAAGGCACAGCTTGCGGAGCTGGACGCCGAGCCGAGCATTACCTATGAAAACAGCGACGAGGCCAAGGGCATCGTCATCCGGCAGGACGTCAATGAGGGCACGCAGCTCAAGCACCGGCAGACGGTCGCGTTCGTCGTCTCGCTCGGCCCGAAGGAGCAGCCCACGGCGCCGGAGGACACCCCGGTCGCCATTCCGAGCTTCGTCGGCCTGACGCTCGAGCAGGCGCAGACGACGGCCAAGAGCCTCGGCGTCACCGTCGAGGAGAGCGGCACGGTCTATGACGACAACGTGCGCAAGGGCTCCGTTGCACGCCAGAACCCGGTCGGCGGCACGATGGTCAAGCCGGGCACGACGATCCAGGTCTCCATCTCGGCCGGCCCGGAGAAGAAGGAGTACACCGTCACCGTCACGTGCGGCGCGGGCGGTAGCGTCAGCCCGAGCGGCAATCAGAAGGTGGCCGAGGGCGGCAGCGTGTCGTTTACGATCACGCCGAAGGACGGCTACGAGGTCGCAACGCTGGTCATCGACGGCACGACGGTCCTGCCGCTGACGAGCTATTCCTTCATGAACGTGGACAGCAACCACACGCTCTACGTGACGTTCCGCGAAAAGTAAACACGGCACAGAATACGCCCCCGGCGACTGCCGGGGGCGTATATTTTATGCTTTATGCTTCCGGAATGGCGTGGATGCCGACGGTACGGATCGCACCGTTTTCCGTCTCGATGCAGGCGTATGTGCACGCCGCTCCGACGCCGGCTGTGCCGGGGTTGACGACGTACAGCCCCTGCATGGTCTCGCTCACGGCGCGGTGCGTGTGCCCGAAGAGCACCATGTCCGCACCCGCAAAATAGGCGGCATTGAGCAGGGCGTCGAGCGTATACTTCACGCTGTATCGGTGTCCGTGCGTGAGGAAGAACTTCACGCCGTCGAGCGTGAGCTGCAGCACCTCGGGGTTGACCGGTTCGCGGTCGCAGTTGCCGCACACACGATAGAGCGGCAGGCCCGGGAACTCTTTTTCCAGCCGCTGCGTGTCGCGCTCGCAGTCGCCGAGATGAAACACGGCGTCCGGCCGTTGCTGCCGGATGGCGCGCACCATGCCGAGCGTCCGGCCGTGAGAATCGGAAAAAACAAGGATCTTCGTGGCAAGTCACCTCTGCATTGCTCATAGAATACAATAAAAGCAGGATACCCGGCACGGCCGGGCCATCCGCATTATACGGGACACGGCCTGCAAAGTCAAGCCGCCCCGAATGGAGCGTGACCGATATGAAGGACTTGGATGCGCTGAAAAACCAGCTCGCGCGCGACGGACGCCTGCAGCGCCTGCAGGAGATCGCCGACTCGACCGACGGGCAGAAGCTGGCCGGTGTGCTCGATGCGCAGAAGATCGAGCAGGCGGCGCGCGCGGGGGACACCGAGACGCTGCGGCAGATCCTCACGCAGGTGCTCAGCACGGACACCGGGCAGCGTCTGGCCGGAAAAGTAAAGGACGCGATGCAGGATGGATGAGATCGGGGAGAAGCTCGACGCGCTGCTCAATGATCCGAAGCAGTTTGGCAAGATCGCGCAGTTGGCATCCTCGATCCTGGGCGACGGCGGCGGCAAGCAAGCGCCGCCGTCCGCGCCGGAGCCGGAGCTCGACGTCGATATGGGGCAGCTGCGCCGGATGATGTCGGCGCTGCGCGGCGGCGGGCACGACTCCGCCAACCGCCACCTGCTCGAGGCCATGAAGCCCTATCTGGCTGAGAAGCGCCGGCGCAAGATCGACCGCGCCATGAAGCTCGCGCGGCTTGCGTCGCTTGCCGAGCTCGCCGCCGAGGACTTGGAGGGGGACGACCATGTATAATCGCTATCAGGGCAACAGCGGCCGGGTCGAGCGCGTGCCGGATGCGCCGCAGCCGTCTATCCGTCCGCGCCCGCCCGCGCCGC
>HF985739.1:15254-16150 GCA_000432375.1 Firmicutes bacterium CAG:103 | reverse complement strand
CGGGCTTGCCCGGCGGCGGCTTGCAGCAGTTGCTGCAGAAATTTTCGCTCGCAGACCTTGAAAGCGAGGATCTGCTGCTGATCCTGGTGCTATACCTCATGTACCGCGAGAGCGGCGACAAGGAGCTGCTGTTCATCCTCGGCGGGATGCTGTTTCTTTAGTGCGCGGGCACAAACGGCTCGGGCGGCTGTGCGCCGAGAAAATGGCTCAGGATCGCCTGCGCGATGCGCGGGCAGGCCCGCCCGTCGCCATAGGGGTTGACGGCCTTGGCCATCCGGTCATAGGCGGCCGGATCGTCCAGCAGCTCGGCAGCCAGACGGTAGATCTCCTCCGTGTCCGTGCCGGCGAGCTTGACGGTGCCGGCAGTGACGGCCTCCGGCCGCTCCGTCTCGCGCCGGAGCACGAGCACGGGTTTTCCGAGTGCGGGTGCTTCCTCCTGAATGCCGCCGGAATCGGTCATGACCATGTAACTGCGCGCCATGAGCCGGTGCATGTCCACGGCGTCAAGCGGCGCGATGAGCCGGATGTTCGGCACGCCGCCGAGCAGCTCCTCCGCCGTGCTGCGCACGACCGGGCTCAGGTGCACGGGATAGACGATCTCGGCATCCGGATAGTTGAGCGCCAGGCGGCGCACGGCGGTGAAGATGTTGCGCATGGGCTGGCCGTAGTTCTCGCGCCGATGGCAGGTCATGGCGATGACCCGGCGCGAAAAATCGACCTGCCGCAGTTCGTCCGAGACGAACTGCTCCCCGCGGACGGTGTAGGCCATGGCGTCGATCACGGTGTTGCCGGTGACGAAAATGTCGCCCTCCACGGCCTCGCGCTCGAGGTTGTGGGCGTTGTTTGCGGTCGGTGCGAAGTGCAGCGTGGCAATGCGGCCGACGAGCGAGCGGTTC
>HF985739.1:0-15243 GCA_000432375.1 Firmicutes bacterium CAG:103 | reverse complement strand
GAGCGGTTCATCTCCTCCGGGAAGGGAGACCAGCGGTCGTACGTGCGCAGACCGGCCTCGACATGGCCGACGGGGATCTTGGCGTAAAACGCGGCGAGCGCGCCGGCAAACGTCGTCGTGGTGTCGCCATGGACAAGCACGATGTCCGGCTGCACCTCAGCGAGCACTTCGCGCATCCGCTCAAGCACGCGCGTTGTGATCGCGGTCAGATCTTGCCCCTGCTGCATGATGTTGAGATCGTAGTCGGCACGAATGCCGAAACAGTCCATGACGGAGTCGAGCATTTCCCGGTGCTGCGCCGTGATGCACACGATGCTCTCGATCTCGGGATGCTTTTGCAGCTCCAGCACGAGCGGCGCCATTTTGATCGCTTCCGGCCGCGTGCCGAAAACGGACATGACTTTAATGCGTTTGCTCATCGTTGACCTCCTGTGTAGGTGCTTCGGCGGCAGCGGCGTCGTTTGCCTGTTCGGCTGCTTCGGCCGCTTCCTGCGCCTCCTGCAGCTCCACGTCAATGTGGTGCTTGTGCACGCTCTTGCGGATGAAGGTGCACACGACAAAGCCGATCAGCAGTGCGAGGATGAGCAGCGCGATGCGGATAGATCCCTTTGTCGTGAGCACGACGGCGGCGAGGCCGAGCGTGGCGCTGATGGCATAGAGGATCGCAACGGCCTGCTTCTGGTTCAGACCGAGATCCATGAGCTTGTGGTGAAAATGGCCGCGGTCGGCGTGAAACGGGCTCTGTCCGTGCAGGATGCGGCGGCAGAACGCGAAGAGCGTGTCCGACAGCGGCACGGCCAGTGCGAGCACCGGCACGACAAACGTGACGATCGCGTAGAACTTGAACAATCCGAGCACCGACACCGTGGCCAGCACGTAGCCGAGCAGCAGGGAACCGGTGTCGCCCATGAAAATGCGGGCGGGGTTGAGGTTGTAGGGCATGAAGCCGATGCACGCGCCGGCGAGCGCCGCGACGATGAGCGCCACGTTCGGCTCCGACACGAGCAGCGCCACGACCAGAATGGTCACGCAGCTGATGGTCGACACGCCGACGGCCAGACCGTCCAGTCCGTCGATCAGGTTGACGGAGTTCGTGATGCCGACGATCCACAGCACGGTCAGTGGAATGGCGAGCCATCCAAGGACGATGGCCTCCTGACTGCTGAACACGTTCGGGTTCGACACGACGTTGATGACCACGCCGTGCAGCACGGCGATGACGGCGGAGAGGATCTGGATCAGAAACTTCGTCCACGCACGCAGGGAGATGATGTCGTCGATCACGCCGGTGATGACGATGATGATCGACCCGAGCAGAATGCCGCGCACCTCCTGCGTGATGTCCACGAACAGGAGCATCGACACGATGAAGCCCAGAAAGATGGCCAGACCGCCCATGCGGGGGATGGGGTGATCGTGCACGCGCCGGGCCTCGCCCGGTACATCCATGGCGCCGACTTTTTGCGCCAGGATCTTGACGACCGGCGTCAGCGCAAAGCTGACCACGAACGCGATGAGGATCGCAAGCATGACTTTGATCCAGACAGCAGTGTTAAGAAACATGAGAACTGATCTCCAATAATGTAAGTATTATTTGGCGACGAAGCCGACCTTCTTATAGACTTTGCGCAGCGTTTTGTTGGCAATGTAGGACGCCTTTTCCGCGCCGGCCTTGTAGACGCTCTCGAGGTAGGCCTTGTCCTTGAGCAGGCGCTCGCTCTCCTCGCGGATGGGGCGCAGCGTCTCGACGACTGCCTCGCCGACGGCGGGCTTGAACGCACCGTAGCCCTTGCCGTCAAATTCCGCCTCGATCTCCTCGAAGGTCTTGCCGGTGCAGGCAGAGTAGATGCTCATGAGGTTGGACACGCCGGGCTTGTTCGCCAGGTCATAGCGCACGCAGCGCTCGGTGTCGGAGTCCGTGACGGCCTTTTTGAACTTGCGCATGATCACGTCCGGCTGATCAAGCAGGTACACGGTACCGTTGGGGTCTTTGTCAGATTTGGACATTTTGTTTTCCGGCGAGACGAGACTCATGACGCGCGCGCCGACCTTCGGAATGTACGGCTCGGGGATCTTGAACACGTCGCCGTAGATGTTGTTGAAGCGGGTGGCCACGTCGCGGCAGAGCTCGACGTGCTGCTTCTGGTCGCTGCCGACGGGAACGTAGTCCGGCTGATAGAGCAGAATGTCCGCCGCCATCAGGGCGGGGTAGGTGAACAGGCCGCCGTTGATATTCTCGGCGTTTTTGGCGCTCTTGTCCTTAAACTGCGTCATGCGCGAGAGCTCGCCGAACATGGTGTAGCAGTTGAGCACCCAGCCGAGCTGGGTGTGCGCGGGCACATGGCTCTGGATGAAGAGCGTGTTCTTTTCCGGGTCGAGACCGCAGGCGATGTATTGCGCGAGCTGCTCGATGGTGCGGCGGCGCAGGTCGGCGGGGGTCTGCCGCACGGTGATCGAGTGCAGGTCGGCCATGAAATAATAGCAGTCAAAGATCTCGGCGCGCTCGCTCCAGTTTTTGATCGCGCCCAGATAAGACCCGAGCGTCAGATCACCGGAGGGCTGGATGCCGGAGAGCATCACTTTTTTTGCTGTTTTTTCTTCCATTTTGATTACTTCCTTAACTGTTGTGCTGAAAATTCGTATTTGTTCGAATATTGTACCACAACCTGTGGTGGAATACAACACAGAAAGTTCCTTGACAATCCATGCGATGTAAAATAAGATATAAATAATTATGGTTTATCTATCCGGAGGATACAGAGAATATGAAAGATCAAAAGTGGTTTGAAGACATGGAGCAGCGCATCCCGCACGGCGAGGTGCGCACCCGTTTTGCACCGAGCCCGACGGGCTATATGCACGTCGGCAATCTGCGCACGGCGCTGTATACGTACCTGATCGCGCGGCACGCCGGCGGCAAGTTCATCCTGCGCATTGAGGACACCGATCAGGGACGCTATGTCGAGGGCGCGGTCGATGTCATTTACAGCACCATGCGCGCCTGCGGCCTGACGCATGACGAAGGCCCGGATGTCGGCGGCCCGGTCGGCCCGTATGTCCAGACCGAGCGGCGGGGACTCTATAAAGAATATGCCGAGCTGCTCATCGCGCGCGGCCACGCCTACCGCTGTTTCTGCGATAAGGACGATGCCGCCGAAGAAAATGTTTCCGACGGCGCGGTCATCCACAAATATGACGGCCGCTGCTCGCGCCTGAGCGAGGAAGAGATCGCGGCCAATCTCGCGGCCGGCAAGCCCTATGTCATCCGTCAGAAGATCCCGCGCGAGGGCAAGACCACGTTCCATGATGAGATCTTCGGCGACATCACGGTCGATAACGACACGCTCGACGATCAGGTGCTCATCAAGCGCGACGGTCTGCCGACGTATAACTTTGCCAACGTCATCGACGACCATCTCATGGGCATCACGCACGTTGTGCGCGGGTCGGAGTACCTGTCGTCCACGCCGAAATATAACCTGCTCTATGAGGGCTTCGGCTGGGAGATCCCGAAGTATATCCATTGTTCGCCGGTTATGCGCGACCAGCACAACAAGATGTCCAAGCGCCACGGCGACCCGTCGTATGAGGATCTGATCGCGCAGGGCTACCTGTCGGAGGCTGTGGTCAACTATGTGGCGCTGCTCGGCTGGGCCCCCGGCGGCGAGCGGGAGATCTATTCACTGCCCGAGCTCGTGGAGGCGTTCGACATCAAGGGCATCTCCAAGTCTCCGGCCATCTTCGATATCGACAAGCTCAAGTACTTCAACAGCGCGTATATCCGCGCCATGACGCCGGAGCAGTTCGCCGCCGTGGCCGCGCCATATATCCGCCAGACGGTGAAAAACCCCGCCATCGATCCCGCGCAGATCGCGCCGCTGCTGCAGCAGCGCTGCGAGGTGCTCACGGACATTCCGGAGAAGGTGAATTTCTTCGACGCGCTGTCGGAGTATGACATCGCGCTCTATACGAACAAGAAGTCCAAGACCGATCCCGCCGTCTCGCTCGAGATGCTCAAAACGGTGCGCCCCGTGCTCGCGGAGCTCCCGGCGTGGGACGATGAGACGCTGCTTGCAGCCATGAAAGATCTGGCCGAGCGGCTGGAAGTGAAAAACGCGAAGGTGATGTGGCCGGTGCGCATTGCGGTGTCCGGCCGCGCGGTGACGCCCGGCGGCGCGGTGGAGATCTGCCGCATCCTCGGCCGGGACGAGACCCTGCGCCGGATCGACGCCGGCATCGCCAAACTGGAAGGATGAGCGGCATGAAAAAACGCACGGGCGTGGAGCGGGCGGTCATCGTCATGGCCGTCGTGGTTGTGCTGCTTGCGATCGCGCTGATCGTGGTCAACGCAGCCGGCATCCGCATCCACAAGTCTGCACCGGAGGCCCCGGCCGCGACAAATCTGCCGCAGTTTCCGTTTTCCGACGAGCCGGAGCTGATCCTTGGCAGTGGACAGGCCCCGTCACGGGACGCCCAGCAGGCAGTTTCCGTCGCCGGCGAGGATAAGACTATGCAGCTCGTGACCGGCTCGTTTGCCCAGCGTGGTGGCCCGGATTTCTCGCTGTATCTGGATACTTCCGTGTTTCTGAGCACGGAAATGGACGGCAAGTGCTGCTTTGCCCGCGCGGATGATGCGAGCATGGACGCCTATCTGGAGATCGGTTATCACCCGGGCGCGGACGCACAGACGCTTGCGGGTACGATTCTCAATGACTACGGCACGATCGCAACGACGGAGTCGCTCGGACAGGTCAAGCTTGGAGATCTGAATGCCTACGGCGTCAACGGAGCCACGGTGCAAAGGCAGCTCGAGGCATACCTGATCCCGACGGCGTACGGCTGCATTTCGGTCGTGCTCTGCCGGGCGGGAACGGCGCCGGCGGGCTGGTATGAGAGCCTGCTTGCCTCGGCGCAGACGCTGCAGATCGCCGACTGAGAAAAATTGCACATCAAAACCACCCTTTCCGGCAACACTAGTCCGGAAGGGGTGTTTTGCTATGAAGAAAAAAACGCGCGTGCTCATCATTTCCTACACGGCGGCGCTCGTCGCGGCGCTTGCGGTCGGCCTGATCGCCTGCCGCACGGATGCCAACCGCCGCCCGACGGATGCCAACCGCCGCCAGACGGCCATGGATGCCAACTACCGCCACGCTTACGGCGAGGTGCTCAACGCCGTGCAGGAGCTCGACAGCTCGCTGCAAAAGAGCCTGTATGCAACGACGGCGGCCATGGAGTGCACGGTCTGCACGGATATCTATAGCAATGCGCAGACGGCGGAGATGGCGCTTGGCGTGCTGCCGGTCAATTCGCATGCGCTCGAGCGCATCGCGCGCAACATCGCCCTTGCCGGGGACTACGCGCGCACGCTCTCGCGCAATGCGGCGGAGGGCAGAACGTTCACATCCGAGGAGCTGGAGCATCTGCGCGCCTTTTCCGATGCAACAAAGCAGCTGAGCACACAGCTCGCGGCGCTTGGCCAGTCGCTTTATGACGGCGCGGTCACGACGACGGCGCACGTGCGCAGCACGGAGTCACTGGAAAACCTGGGATCGGAGGCGGACCTGTCCGATACGCTCGAGGCGGAGCTTGCGGCGCTGGCCGATTCGTTTGAGGAGCTGCCGCTCCCGATCGCGGACGGCAGCTATCAGGTGCGCACGGCGGCGGACTATGCCATGCTGGCGGGCCGCGACGAGGTCACGGAGGAGCAGGCGCAGGCTGCGGCCGCGGCCTTTCTGGACATGGATGCGGCGCGCCTGCAGGCGACCGGCCGTTCGGAGGGCGCCGTACCGTGCTGGAACTTTGACATCGACGACGGGGACGATACGTCCTATATCGCGGTCACGGTCTCCGGCGGGGAAGTGCTGCGCTATTACTCCTCCTGTGCCGGCGGCGAACCGGCGCTTTCGACCGATGAGGCGGCAGAAGCGGCCGCGGCGTTTTTGCGCGCGCGCGGCTATGACGGCATGCGCCTGATCGACACGGAGGACGCGGGGCAGTCACTCATCTGCACGTTCTGCTATGTGCAGGACGGTGTTCTGTGCACGGCGGATCAGCTGCGCGTGCGCGTCCGGCTCGACAACGGGACGGTCTGCGGCTTCTCGTCGGCATCGTATCTGGACACGCACCGGGCGCGCACGCTCCCGGCCGATACGATCGGCGCGGAAGCGGGACAGGCGGCCGTGCCCGGCGCGCTGCAGGTCGTGGACACGCGCACGGCATTTCTCCGGCTCTACGGCACGCGGGAGACGCTGTGCTATGAGTATCTGTGCGAAACGGACGATGGGCAGCGCTGCGTCATCGCCGTCAATGCCCGCACCGGGCAGCAGGAACGCATCCAGACATCGGACGTGTCCGGCGGGGTGCAGATGCAGTTTTGATGCGCCGCGCAAGAGGGGGGAGCGGCAGGCTCTCCCTCTTGACGAAAAAAACCGAACAGTGTATGATAGGGAAAACAAATGCGTATCAAATCTTTACATATTGGAGGCTTCTCATGAGCGTCATTCCCAAGATCACCTGCCGGCGCTGCGGGCGCGAGTATTCCGGCCTGCGCAGCCGCTGTCCATATTGCGGTACGGGACGCAGCAAATCCGCAGAGCGCATACCGCTGCGCACGTCCAGTGAAAATGCGGGCACGCCGGCGGCGGAGCACGCTGCGGTCAATACGAAGTGGCAGATGCTGTTCGGCGGCATTTTGCTCCTCGCGGTCGTGGCTGCCGTCATCGTGCTCATCACCGTGAGCCTGAACGCCAGTCAAAATACCCCGAGCGCTGCCGAGCCGACCCCGCCGGCGACGGTTTCCAGTGCTGCGCCGGTCGCCACGCCGACACCCACACCGGAGCCGACCCCGACTCCGACGCCGACTCCGTCGGTCACGAGCATCACCATCACGTTCCTCGGCAGCAAGCGCACGGAGTTTGCGGCCAAGGTCGGCGATGAGGTGCCGCTGAGCACGACGATTTATCCGGCCGGCGGCGATCAGACTGTCACGTGGTCGAGTAAGGACGAATCCATTGCCACCGTCAGCGACAAGGGCGTCGTGACCGGCGTGGGCAAAGGCACGACGACGATCACGGCCGAGTGCGGCGGCGTGAAGGCTGACTGCACAGTCTATATCACGGCGAAGTAAAGCGCCCCATGTTCGACGGCTCCGAAAATAATCGGGGCCGTCGAAAAAAGGGGTTGACAAAAGGATGCAGATGCGTTAGAATAACCAACGCTGACACGGACGATTAGCTCAGCTGGTATGAGCATCCGCTTGACGTGCGGAGGGTCACAGGTTCAAGTCCTGTATCGTCCACCATAAAAATGCCGCGACAAACGTCGCGGCATTTTTATATTTTCGCAGCATTGAAAGAAAGAAAAAAGGAGACTGGCAGCAGTGCACAGTCTCCAAGGATGTAGTCAGCAAAGTTTGCAAGACAGGGCTGACCGCAGTGGTTTTATTATAGTGGGATTCCGGAATGCTGTCAAGATGAAAATAACAGAAAGAAACATTTCTTCCGAAAACAAGAATCGACAAATTTCGCATATTTCTCTGCAAAAATGAAAATTGATACTTGACAACCGTGTGCGTTATCATTATAATGAAAAAGCTGCATCGGGGTGTAGCGCAGATGGTAGCGCGCATGGTTCGGGACCATGAGGCCGCGAGTTCAAGTCTCGCCACTCCGACCATAATGTGGAGGCAAAAAAGATGTCTCCTGCGAAAAGCCCGAATATATCGGGCTTTTTTGCTACCCAAACGGCGATTTTTCTCTGTACCAAAACACAGATGTAAAATCGCCGTTTTCCCTTTGTGGATAGACTTGAACTCCCGAAAAGTAAATATCAGATACACAGGCAGATAGAAAGCAAAAATCTATCTGCCTTTTTATTACCCTAAAAAGGAGAAATCAGATATGCTGTCCTTTATTTCTCTGCACAAGGAAAATTGGCGCAGTCACAGCTACGCTGCCGCCCGCTGTGTCGGGGATCAGGTGCTGTTTCAAATGCTGAAAGCGAATTCCAATATCGACACCGTCTGTCTCTGCATGGACAACGATGCCGCAGGTCAGGCGGCGAACAAAAGAATATCCGACAAACTCTTTATACAGGGCAGAAAACACGAAATCCTCGTTCTCGAATTCAAAGATTGGAACGAGGACTTATTATGTGACGAACAGGAGGAAACCGAATGCCAAACATTGCAGCTTTAATCACCGTTGCCGCAGTTATGTTTGCCGTCCTCGGTGCGATAACGCTGATTGCTCATATCTACAAACTCAATAATATCAAGAGCAAAACTGTGGCTTTTGTGCAAAGCCTCGTAAGAAGCAGTTGAGAAACAGATGGATTTATGCTATAGATTAATTTGAAAAGGTATACCCAAGGAAAAACATAAACGAATGAAGGCGAAATGGGGTCTGTTTATGACCGAACAGAAAAAGAATACGATCATAACAAGCGGCATCGCTGTACTTGCCGTGATACTGGCATATTGCTTCCGAATTGTAGGCAGGGGCAGCTTCTACCCGATGCTGTTTTCCTATCTGCGCAGCTTTATCTATATTGGCCTATTCGCTGCCTGGGGGCTCTCCGTCCGTCAGCGGATCGTGCAAAAGCAGGTGTGCAGGTTTATGACGGTCACTGCAGTACTGCTCATCATATGGATGGTAGTCCGTTCGGCAAAGTATTTTATATTCTGGCAGCCGGATGCCGCCCGTTACTTGTGGTATCTGTTCTATCTGCCCATGCTGTTTGTGCCTATGCTGGCACTGCTGATTGCCATGTCATTGGGAAAGCCGGACGAATACAAATTCCCCAAGGGAATGTCGGTTCTGTGGATCATCTCCGGCGTATTGCTTCTGCTCGTGCTCACAAATGACATGCACCAATTCGTATTTACCTTTCCGAAGGACGCCGCCGTGTGGACAGACAAAAACAACGGTTACTCGATAGGCTACTTCATGATTGCAGGCTGGCAGGTGCTGTGTGCCGTTGCCGCACTCGTAATTATGTTTTTCAAATGCCGTGTGCAAAAAGGAAGGCTCCACTTTCTTCCCGTTGTTCCTATGCTGCTGGCGATTGTTTACAGCGCACTTTACTATGCGGGGGCGGATTGGCTGCTCCACTTGTTCGGCGATATTGCCGCGTTCCAAAGTGTGATGTATATTCTGACCTTTGAGTTTTGCATCGCCTGCGGATATATACATTCAAACAGCCGTTATGTGGACTTGTTTGCCTCCTCTGTCGGCACATCGGCAGAGATTACTGACAAGGACTTTACCGTTCGGTATGCAGCTGTAAACACTGCGCCTATCTCAAAGGAAACGATGAAAAAAGCCGAGCAAAGCCCGGTCACGATGGACGGCTTGACCGTTCACACCATGCCCGTTGACGGCGGCTATGCCGTATGGACAGAGGATGTGTCGGCTTTGCGTGACATCAAGGAGAACTCCGAGCTTCTTGCAGACGAGCTTGCCGACAGGAACGAAATACTCCGTTATGAATACAAGCGTGAAGCCAAGCGCCGCAAGGTGGAGGAGCAAAACCGCCTGTATGACCTCCTGCGTTCCGCTACGCAGACGCAGATCGACCGCATTGCGGAGCTCACTAAGGAATACCGCCGAATCTCAAGCACCGATCCCGACAGCGCCAAAACGCTCCTTGCCGAGATTGCCGTGCTGTGCAGCTATATTAAACGCCGCAAGCATCTGACGCTCCTTACCGACCGAGATATTAAAATAGCGGCAACGGAACTCCACCGTGCCTTCAATGAATCGCTCCAAACGCTGAAGCTGTTGGGCGTCCGCAGCTCGCTCTATGTGGACGAGTCTCTTTCCATGCTCTCCGGCAAAACGGCGACTGCTGTATTTGATTTTTACGAATCGGTTATTGAAGCCGATATTTTGAATTTAACAGGCATACAGGTAAGCCTCATAAAGGCAAACGGCTTGCGCTTGTCACTGAATGTGTGCTGCAAGGCTGACCTTTCCGCTTTGGCAAGCGGAGACAGTATCCGCTGTGAAAAAGAGGATGACGAGGAATACCAGCGCCTTGTATTTGAAGCGAAAGAAGGTGACAGGAAATGAGTGCATTTTCTTCCCTTTCTGAATTTTGGCAGACTATGCTGCCGTTTATCATGCTTGTGGAGATCGTCCTTGAAATCGGGCTGTTTATGTATCAGCTTCTTCGCAGCAATAAGCCGGTGCGCAGCCTGCTGAGTCTGGCGGTTATGGCGGTGATGATCCCACTGCTGTTCTCCGTTTCCCGGGCAGATCCCGATAATATCGGGGACGCATTTCTGCTGGGCGCACCGTGGCTGATATTTGCCGCTGCCATTTTCCTTGCGGCAGTTCACTTTGCCATTGCTCTGCCGCGGGAATACCGCCGTAAAAAGAACGAGCTCTCGCCGTTCTCCATTAAGGAAGCAACCGATAAGCTGCCTATGGGCATCTGCTTTGCTGACCCGAACGGCAGGATCATCCTGTGCAACAACCGTATGCGCAGGCTGTCCTTTGCCCTTTGCGGCCACGAGCTGCAAATCAAAAGCGATATGGAAAATGCCCTGAGCGTGCCGGACAGATCCGTAACCGTCAAGGATGATTGCTACATCCTGCCCGACAAGACCGTCTGGCAGTTTCGCACACAAAATATCACCGTGGAGAGCGATGACCGCTGGCAGCAGATAACGGCGCACAATGTAACCGAGCTGTATAACGGCTACCAAAAGCAAGAGGAAATAAATAAAGAACTGGCAGAAGTCAATCGAAAGCTCAGGAAGATGTACGCTCGCATGGAGGACGATGTCAAGGAGAAGGAAAGCCTTGACCTAAAGGTCTATATTCACGATACCATCGGGCGGAGCCTCCTGACCATTCGTGACATCATCGGCAGCGGCGAGGACACCGAGAGAAAGCTCGAAGCCCTGCAAAACGCCGTCGGTATGCTGGCAAGCAACCGCGTCACCTCCGTCGGCACGATGCAGGAGGTGCAGCAGACCGCAAAGCAGCTCGGTGTAGCCGTTGAGGTCGAGGGCTATCTTCCGCGCGATACCACCGCCGAGGAGCTGACCGTTGCCGCCGCCAAGGAGTGCGTGACCAACTGCATCAAGCACGCAGACGGGAATGAGGTATATATCCGCATTGCCGAGCGCAATCATTGCCACGACATTACCATAACCAATAACGGCAGAGTGCCCACGGGACCGATCAGAGAGGGCAGCGGACTTTCCGCGCTTCGCCACAGCATTGAAAGCCACGGCGGCGAGATGCATATTTCCCATGAGCCGCGCTTTGCGCTTCTCATCACGATTCCCGAAAAGGAGAATGAGCTATGATAAGCACCATACTTGTAGAGGACGATCTGTACATCCAAAAGCACTTTGTCGATCGTCTTGCGGCAGACGGCGAGTTTCATCTTGTCGGCGTTTTCCGTGACGCCTTTGAAGCGGAAAAGCACTGCGACGCCACCGTAAAGCTCGTCCTTATGGATGTGCAGACGCAGCACAAGCACTCCGGTCTTGCCGCCGCGGAGCGCATCAAAAAGGCTTTTCCGAAAATCAAGATAGTAGCCGTGACCTCGCTTGTCGATCCGCAGGTGCTGCAAAGAGCGAAAGCGGGCGCAGCCGACAGCCTGTGGTATAAAGACCACGGCACAGAGGAATTGATGAGCGTGGTAAAGCGCACCCTGGCAGGCGAAAAGGTCTTTCCCGATTCCTCACCCGCCATCGAGATGGAGGGCACAATGTCCGATAAATTTTCGCCGCGGCAATTGAACATACTGCGCCTTTATATAAAGGGCTTCACCTATCAGGAGATAGCCGATAAATTGGGCATCTCCAAAAACGGCGTTCGCTGGAATTTGGACGATATGGTGGGAAAAGGCGGGTTCGAAAACCGAGAGGCGCTCGTTGCGACCGCAATTGAAAATAAGCTCATGGTAACGACTTTGAAGGACGAATAAATGCAAAGTACCCCTTGACCTGCTCGGTCAAGGGGTACTTTGCGCAAAAAAGGCAGAATTATTTTGAAAAAAAATTTTTTCGCTCCGTTACTGGCACTTGTGCCAGTGACAAGCCTTAAAAAATCCGTAGAATAAAATGTGTATAAATATCGTTGTGTATAGACAAGGCGGTGGTGAAGGATGAAAAAGATCGTGCTGGATATTCAGAGCGATATCCATGCGCAAACCATGGAGCGAATGCTGATGCAGAAGCTGGACGATTGTCAGGTTGTGATCTCCGAATCGCCTGACACGACCGCCGAGTGGTGCAAAACACATCGACCGGACGTGCTCTTAATGGAGGTCAAGGCGTATTCACCATGGATGTTCAAAGAACGAATGGCAATCTGTGACAAGGTAAAACGAAATACGGAAAACTGCCGTGTCATTCTCTTTGTGGATGATGATACAGACGGAGAGTTGACCGAGCAGGTGCGGCAGGCAAAGCGCGAGGGCCTGATAGACGCTTTTCTCTTCGGTTCGGTATCCGAAAACTACTTTGCTTCGGTCATCGACAGTGTTTAAATCAGGCAACACAAAACGTATAGACAAATCTTCAAAATGATTTTGAGGGAGGAAATGATAGTATGACAAAAACGAAGACACGAAGTCGCATCGTCAGCATCCTGCTGGTGCTTATAATGCTGCTCTCGCTGATGCCGAGTCTGGAGCTTCATGCCCACGCCTTTTGGGATGACTACGACACCGGCGGAGATTGCCCCAACTGCGACCACTACCACTGGGCTGAGAATTGCTGCGACTGCCAGTTCTGCACCATTGACTGCAACTACGATTGCTGGGTTGAGACCCATTGCAACGACTGCGGTCTGTGCCTGGGCGACACGCCCTATTGGTGCTCAGAGTGCTATAAATGCGCCGACTGCATGGAGGATACGCACTGCTCCACCTGCGCCAAGTGCTACATCGGCGAGGATGACCAGCTGTGCGGCGAATGCCATAAGGGTCCCTGCTGCTCCATAACCATCTGCGACACCTGCGGCTTCTGCGACGACTGTGCAAACGATGACAGCGACCCGATGCACTGCTCGCTGTGCGACAGCTGCTTCGGCGCGGTGGACGAGTGCGTGGACGACGATGATACCGGCGTCATCCACTGCGTCGATTGCCACGCATCCTGCGAGCAGTGCGAGGAATGTCTGCTGGCCAAGGAGGTCTGCGAGGACTGCGGCCTGTGCAAGGAATGCTGCAGGGACAACTCCGATGCCGGCGGCTGCCCGGACGGCGAGACCTGCGTGGAAAGCGCCGAGTGGGAAGAGCACATCTGCCCGGGCTGCGACGGCTGGGTCACGGATAAGGAAGACGAGGACGAGTTCTGCGAAACCTGCGAGCTGTGCAAGGAGTGCTGCGAGGGCAACTCCGACTGCTCCGAGGGAATGTGCGCAATGGATACGGACTACGCAGATCACTTCTGCGAGGACTGCGGCCTGTGCTTCCACGACAGCGACCCCTGCGAGGACGGCTGCGATCAGCGCTGCAAGGACTGCTGCCTCGATGCCGTGAAAGCGATGGGCTGCGATCATGACGACTGGTGCTTCAGTGACTCTGATTTTGAGGATCATCTGAAAGCAGAGCATTCCGGCGCCGGGCATACGCACATCGCTTCCTCGTCCTGGTCAGCCGACAAAACGCAGCACTGGCATCCCTGCCGCTATTGCGACGGTAAAAAGCTGAATGCCGCCAACCATGAATATGACGCCAAGGGCGTGTGCAAGGTCTGCGGCTACATCAGCGGCAGCTCCATCGTCATCACCCGCCAGCCGAGAAACGTCAAGTGCAAGACCTCCATCTACGGCAGCGGCGATTATAAGGAAGAGCCGGAAAACGGCCTGCTGTTCAGCGAACATAACTGGGTCACCTTCTCTGTCTCGGCAAGAAGCCTGAAGGGCGACGAGCTGACCTATCAGTGGTATCAGAAGGATAATGCGAGACCGACGGCGGCACCCTACAAGCTGCCGGAGAAAGATTACTATGTGGGCGTGAACACCCCCACGCTGAGGCTGTCGGTTTCCGCCGAGGCCTGCCAGGATGACTTCTCCTACTTCTGCGTCATCGGCAGAAAGGGTGACCCTTCGGACACCATGAAAACGGCGGAGGCAAAGCTGACTGCCACCCATGCCTTCAGCTATAAGCAGGCCGGTGAGCCTGTGTACACCGACGACGGCAAGAGAACGCCGGAATACAAGGTCACTTGGGTCGATAAGGATGGGAATACCCAAAAAACTACCGTAGGCAGCGTTCGCAAAAGCGACGGCCACAAGCTCAAGTGCCTGTTCGAAGAAAGCGCTATTTACGAAGCGCATTATATGACCTCCGGCTCCAAGGAGCGCATCTTCCCGCATACCTTTAAGCTTGAAAAAAGCTATGACGCGGTGGGCGGCGGCAGGGTTGACATGCTCGTCTGCACCGTCTGCGACTATTTCGTTTTTGTGAAGAGTCACGTCCATGATTACGGCTGGAACTGGGACTACACCGGCTTCGGCAGTATCTATGAGTATACCTTCAACATCGGCGGCTCGACCAAGACGGTGGAGCAGCTCATCCTTGAGTCCGGCTATGCCCACCCCGAAAAGTGCAAGGTTCCCGGATGCGAGGAATTCATCATGGTTCCCCATAGCTGGGGTCGCTGGAACGTGGTCAAAAACCCCGATACCACAGGCGGAAAAGGCGGCATGGAGGCTGAATGCAGCGTCTGCGAGTACAAAGAGACGAAAAAAATTGACGGCGATTGGACAAAGGACACCGCCCTTGTGACGGTGAAAAACGGCCGGGCAACCCGCATGATCGTCAAGCCCGGCGACAAGATCAGGCTTTATCCCGAGGAGAGAAACGGTCAGAAAGCCATCGGCTGGAAGGTGGAGTATCTCCGCGAATACAATGACGGAAGTCCTGTTAAGAAAAACTGGAGCAGCACCGAGGTCGCGAGCCTGTTTAAGCTCGTCAATAACGGCTCCGCGCTCGAGTGGGGCTGCACGATCCCGGCGTTCAGCGCCATGGGCGCTCCCGGCGGCGGCCAATTCTTCTTCGAGCCGGTCTATGCAGGCTGTGACCACAGTGGCGGCACCACGGTGCTCAATGCGAAGGCGCAGGTCTGCGACCGCAAGGGCTACACCGGCGACACCGCCTGCGCAGACTGCGGCAAAGTCATTACGGCCGGTTCGGATATCTACCCGCCTGCAAACGCCGGCCATACCGGCACGCTGCAGCCGCTGTACTACTACGGCACGACCGGCTCGGCCACCA
>HF985738.1:40633-43921 GCA_000432375.1 Firmicutes bacterium CAG:103 | reverse complement strand
ACGGGCTTCCGTCCGGCGCTGTTTGTTTTTGTATCGCTCAGAGCCGATCCATGCGGAACGCCGCATAGACATCCCGGCGGGTGAAGCTGTCCGTGGGAACGAACCACGCCTCCGGCAGCGCGGTCACGTGATCCGCCGGGTGCGCCGCCTCGGAGACGAGGCCGTTTTCCCGGCACCAGGCCATCGCGCCATCGTAAGCGCCGGCGCGGCCGGTCCGGCGCAGCTGCGCAACGCGGCGCGTGATGGCCTCCGCCTTCGGCGCAAGCAGCATCGCCAGCTCGCCCACCGTCATGGGATCGTCGAGCCGCAGGCGGTTATCGGAAAAGACGATCGCCCGCTGCTGTGCGAGCGCCGTCAGGCGGTCAAACAGCGGCTCGTCGCGGCCGACGTCCGCAAAGGGGCTCTCCGCCAGCAGCTCGCCCACCGGCACGACCTGATAGCCGTATTCCTGCAGCAGCGCCAGCTGCTCGCCGAGGGCGAAGGCCACCGGCGTGCGCTTGGCCATGTTGTAGCCGTCCTTCTGGAAAATGATCTGGCCGCAGAAAAAGTCCGGGTCTTTTTCCAGCGCCTTGCGCATCGGCTCGACCATGGCGCGGATCTCCGCCTGCAGCGCCGCCTCCGGGTCCGATTCCGTGGACGGGAGCCAGCCCGCGCCGTCAAACGACGCCGCCATGTACTGATAGCCCATGTGGTCATAGACATCGTAGCTTGTGAATCCGCCGGTCATCTTGTCCACATAGTGCGGCGGGCGCGCGAGCGTCATCGTATAGCCGTAGCGCGTCTGCATGAGCGTGTGCAGGCGGGTGAGATCCTCCACCGCGGCGTCAAAGCCGGGGAGATATTCGCGCGCGCCGTACACGAACGGCTTCTTGCCGAAAATGATGTGCCGGTAGCCATGGTTCGTGATCTGGTGGCCCTCGGCGAGCATGCGGCGGATGAGGCGGTCGTTGTGCTCCGCGCCGCCCTGCTCGTCGCAGTGAATGTCCGGGTAATGGTCAAAGCGCACGCCGCCCCACGCGGCGCTGCCGAGCTTGCCGGCCTCGTCGGGGTAGTTGGCGCTCGTGTCGCCGATGACGTCGAAGCTGCCGCGCGCGCCGTACTGCGCCAGCGTGTCGAGCAGCACGTCCGTGAGCGTCCGGCCGTCGAACCGGTCCGGCGACGCGGGCAGACCCATCGGCCCGTCGTCAAACGTCATGGCGCAGATGCGCCGCGTCGTGTGCACGCGCTCGATGCGCCGGGTATAGCCGACATAGTGTTTTTCTGCGGGCGTAATGAGCTTCTTGACGATCTTTTTGCCCTGCTTTCCTACTTTAACGATCCAGGACATGATAGGTCTCCCCTTTCCAAGTGATATCCTGCAGGCAGCACTTTGCGGCAAAGAGCGCCCACTTGACATAGGCTGCCGCGCCGGCATGGGTGCGCCGGCGCTTGGTCAGCTGGCTCTCGGCGACATAGCGTGCCTTTCCGCGCCGCCCGTCCACGGCCGTCGCCCCGCGCAGCAGCGCCGCACGGACGGCCGGCAGCGTCAGCGCGTCGGCCTCCAGCGTCACGACGCCGTTGCCGATCTCCTCCGGCAGGTGCGCGTCGCTGCCGGCCGTGACCGGCTTTGCCGCGCGCTGCGCAAGCGCGCACGCCATGGCGTTGGCCTGTGGGTTTTTGCGGTCGGCCCGGCCGTTCCAGACCTCGATGCCGTCGAGCCGGTCGAGATAGGCGTCGAGCCGCTGTGCATCGCTGCTGCGCTCGAACGGGTGCGCCATCACGGCGAGGCCGCCGCAGGCGTGCACGGCGTCGATCGCGGCGTCCAGCTCCCGTGCCTCGATCTGCTCGGTGACGAACAGGCCCAGCAGATGCCCCCGATCCGTCGAGAGCTCAATGCCGGGGATGAGCAGAAAATCCGGCGCGTCCCACGTCTCGGTCAGGGCGCGGTCATGATCGCACACGGCGACGCCCTGCAAGCCCCGTGCACGCGCGCACGCGACGATCTCGTCAAGGGCCATGCGCCCGTCCGGCGAGTGCTCGGAATGAATGTGCAGGTCGAGTTTGACCTCCATGGGCAGAAGCTCCTCTCTGCGCGGAAATCACCCGCGCGCAAACAGGCTGTTTTTCAGATAGACCCAGAACACGCGGTTGTCGCCCCGGCAGCGCAGGGCCTCCTTCGCCGTGAACAGGTCGGCAATGCTGCGCAGGAACACGCCGATGCGCCCGGCGCGCAGATAGTGCAGCGCGGCGAGCGTGTCATTGAGCAGAAAGCGCATACGCACGCCGGTCCGGTAATCCTGCGCGGCATAGGCCACCCGCTCCCCCGCCGCGGCGCGGGCATAGTGCGCCACAAGCGGGCTCTGGGCCGCCTCCGTCATCGGGAAGCTGCCCCAGACGCGGGGGTTGACCTCCAGCAGGCAGTCGCCCTTGAACTCCACCATGGCCATGCCCGTGAAGCCGAACGAATGCAGCAGCCGGTACGCGCGGTCGATGAGCGCGGCGTCATAAAAGCTCTCGCAGCAGGTCGACGGGCCGCCGGTGATCGGGTACTCCCGAATGCGGCGGTGGCACAGCGCGCTGATCATACGGCCGTCCCGGTCCAGCAGCAGGCTCACGCCGATGCCCGGGCCGGCAATTTTGTCCTGCACGATGGGCGACGGATCGTAGCGCTGCATACGCGCGAGGATCTGCGCATACGCCTCCGGCGTGTCGGCGACGGCGTAGCGGTCGGCGGCCTTGAGGCCGAATTTTTCGCCGCAGTGCGGCTTGATGACAACGGGGTAGCGCTCCGGCGGCACGCCATCATACTGCCGCGGTACGGGAATGCCGAGGCTCTGCGCGCGCGCGTGCACCGTTTCCTTATCATTGAGCGCGTCGAGCACGGGCCGGGGCGCGATGAGAAAATCCGCGATCCGGGCAAACCGCTCCCGCTGCGCGGCGACCGTGTTGAGCGTGACCGCGCCGACGCAAAACAGCACCGGGTGGTCATACGTCTCCAGCAGCGCCGCGAGCCGGTCCGCGTAGCCGTCGTCGGCCGCAGCGCCGTCGATCCACCGGAAGGCGGCGCAGCAGCGCGAGGATGCGACCGCCGGCACGGCGTGCACGTCGGCGCGCGTCTGCGTCACGATCACCTGATAGCCCGCGCGGTGCAGCGCGCGCACCGCCGCGATGGACGACCGGTATTTTCCGTCGGTCACGATGGCTGTTTTCATGTCCGCTCCCTCCCGCTCCTGGCGCGGAGCTGTCGATCTCATGCCCCTTATGATACCAAACCTGCGCAGAAAATACAAGACGGCGCAGCGGGCGCTC
>HF985738.1:29047-40578 GCA_000432375.1 Firmicutes bacterium CAG:103 | reverse complement strand
TGGGAAACGGATCCGATCAGGAATGGGTGTGCGCAAGTTTGTTCGTGTCCAGCGACTTGCGGTAGACCACGAAGCGCTGGTAGAGAAACTCCGTCACGAAATTCAGCACCATGTTCAAAAATGTCACGAGGTAGCCGTTCCACCCCTGCACGTCCGCGAGCCGGTGCTCGAGCAGCGTGGACAGCGGCGTGAACGCGCAGTAGTACAAAAACACGAGCGTCATGGCCCGCGCCACCTTCTCCGTCGAGCAGAAGGTGTAGCGCCGGTTGCACGTGAAGTTCCACAGCACCGACAGCACGAGCGCCGTCAGGTACGCGCCCCAGTACGGCCAGTGAAACACCTCGTTGAAGAGCGCAAAGCTGCCGAGCTCGATCAGCCCGGCCGAGCACGAGAAGAGCAGGAATTTCCCCGTGCGCCGAAGCTCCGTATGCTGCATAGTGATCGCCTCTCACTTCAAAAAAGTTAAATAATTTGAAGCGATCATAGCGCGTTTTTCGGGATCTGTCAAGTGCTGACGGGGTAGACGGCCACCTGCTTGTTGGCATCGGCCACGGCGAGGAACACCTCGCGCGCGCTGTGGTAGCCCTGCTGGCGCAGCTGCCTGAGCAGCCACGTCTCGTCCACGCCCATGCGGTGCAGGTTCTCGCCGAGGACGCGGCCGTCCATGATGAGCTCGGTGAAGATCTGCTCCTTTTCCGGGGCAATGCCCATGTCCTCCGGCGTGGCCGGGCGGCGGGCCGCCACGGGCAGGATGGTCAGGCGGCCGTCGGGCTCATAGACCGCCGTCTGGATGGCGCCGAGGTCAAAAAAGCCCTGCTGGCGGCACTGGATGAGAAATTCGCTCAGGTCGAGGCGGGCCTTTTTCATGTTGCGGCGGTAGAGCTTGCCGTTGTCAAAGATGATCGACGGCGCGCCGCTGATATATTTGCGCAGGCGCGGACATTTGCTCGTCAGCGCCTCGAGCAGCCACACCAGCAGCGCCCAGACCACCATGGCCACGAGCGGACGCAGCGGTTTTTCCAGCTCCGTGGCCATCTCGGCGGCAATGGAGCCGATGGTGATGCCGTTGACGTAGTCAAAGACGCTCAGCTCCGAGATCTGGCGGTGGCCCATGAGCTTGGAGAGCAGAAACAGCGCCACAAACGCGCCCACGGACGTGGCCGCCACTTGCAGCAGGTCCATCCGAACCACTCCTTTCCATATGGGCTAGTGTGCCCGGGGAGCGGAAAATCATGTGCCGGCGCTTGACTTTTCGGCCGGGATCTGCTAAAAAAGAAGCTGGCTCGTGTAGCACTGACACAACAGGAACGCAAAGCGTGCAGCATCCGGACACCGGACGCTGTGCGCTTTTTTGTTTGCCCGGCGCAAAGCAGCCGCACATCAAAAAAGGAGGTCTGCAATATGCCGCAGACAAAAACACAGGGTGCGGTCTTCGGACTGCTGATGTCGTATTTCATGGCGCTGGGGATGGAGGTCGCCAACGTCGCGCACAAGCTCGGCGCGATGTCCAACGCGGTCTTTCTGCCCGCGCTGAAGGAGACCGCGTTCATGGGCGCGATCGTCTTTGTCGTCTCCATGCTCTATGGCAGCCGCGCGGGGCAGCACATCGCGCACAAATTCGTCCGGCCGGGGCGCGACAACCCGCTGCTCGTGACGCTGGCCGTGTCCGGCTGCACGGTCATGGTCATGTGCCCGTCGATGAGTCTGATCGCAACGGCGCTGTTCACGGGCATTGACGCGGAGTTTTTCGCGCGCTTCCTCGCCACGCTCTACCGCAACCTGCCGTGGGCGCTGCTGTGGCAGATCTTTGCCGCAGGGCCGGCTACGCGCGGGGTGTTCCGCGCGATCTTTCGCAGGCAGCTCGTGGAAAACGACCGCAAAGCCTTTTCTTCCGACACGGAATGTGATAAGATGGACGCCTGAGAAATCGAGGTGTTTTTCATGTATGACGAACTGACGGAAGTCGACATTCAGAAGATGAAAGACGAGATCGACTACCGCACACGGGAGCTGCGGCCGAAGCTGATCGAGGAGGTCAAGGTGGCGCGCGGCTTCGGCGACCTGAGCGAGAACTTTGAATACAAGGCCGCCAAGCGCGAGAAAAACCGCAACGACAGCCGCATCCGCTACCTGCAGCGGATGGTGGACACGGCGAAGGTCATCTCCGACCACTCGTCCGGTGACGTGGTGGGTCTGTTCGACAAGGTCGTCATCTATATCCCGGACGACGACGAGGAGCAGACGATCCGCCTCGTGACGACGCTGCGGCAAAACGCGCTCGAGGGCCTCATCAGCAAGGAGTCCCCCGTCGGCAAGGCCGTCATGGGCCACCGCGCGGGCGAGACCGTGCACGTGCAGGTCAACGAGAACGTCGGCTACGACATCGTCATCCGCTCCGTGGAAAAGGGGCAGGACGACGACTCGCTGCCCATCAGCGCGTACTGAGCGCGACCATATGCGAAAAACCGGCTGCGGACTTTCCGCAGCCGGTTTTTTCTGCCCGCTCACAGCAGGTATTCATAGAGACCGTAGTCCGTCCAGCCGGTGTCGGCGTAAAACATCCGCACCGTGCCGCGGCGCTCGAACCCCTGCCCGGCGTAGAGCCGCTCGGCCGGGACGTTGCCGCCGAGCACGTCGAGCCGCAGCGCCGCCGTCAACCGCGCGCTGGCAGAGGCGGCCGGAGAGCGGATGCAGGCGCGCTACACCCCGCAGGAGATGCTGGCGCTGCTCGCATCCTGCGGCTTTGCCGTCCGGGAGGTGTGGGACGCGGCGGTTTTTCACCGCGCACAACTGCAGAGATCCGGACCTCTCCATGGCCGCGCCGGCAGGCGTGCAGTACCTGCTCGCCGTGCGGGAGTGAACCCCCTCAATCCAGATAGCCAAACAGGCCGCGCACGGACACGTCGCCGCCGGTGACGGTCTCGCGCGTGCCGTCCGGCCAGCGGACGACAAGCGCGAAGTCGTCGTCCACCGCCTCGGCAAAACCGGTGCGGACATCCTCGCCGCGCACGACGCGCACCGGCCGCCCGACCGTGACACAGCGCGCGCGGTAATCGTCGAGATACGCGCGCGGGTCGCGCTGCCAGTCGAGGTACATTTGGTCGAGCGCGCGCACCATTTCCGCCGCCAGCCGCGCGCGGGAGATCTCCAGCCCCGTCTCGGACCGGACCGAGCCCGCGATGGTGCGCAGCTCCGGCGGGAAATCCTCCGGCCGCTGGCGGACGTTCACGCCGATGCCGGCCACGATGGAATCGACCGTGCCGGTCTCGGCCTCGACGGTCAGCTCCGTGAGGATGCCGCAGAGCTTTTTCGTGCCGAGGACAAGGTCGTTCGTCCACTTGATGCCCGGCTGCACGCCGCACGCCTCGAGCGCACGGCAGACGGCCACCGCGACGTGCGCCGTCATGGTCATGGCCGCCGTGGGCGCGCAATTCGGCCGCAGGAGCATGGACAGGTAGACCCCCTGCCCCGCGTCCGAGCGAAACGGCCGCCCGGCCCGGCCGCGCCCGGCCGTCTGCCGGTCGGCAATGGCGCACAGGCCGTCCGGTGCGCCGCGCATGGCCTCGGCCTTGAGGTAGCTGTTCGTGGAGTCGATCTGCGCAAAGCACCGCACCGTCGCCCGCCGCGCCTCCGGCAGGTAGGGCAGCACATCCCCGGCCGTGAGCGTGTCCGGCCGCGCGCGCAGGCAGTAGCCCCGGTTCGTGACCGCATCGATATCATAGCCGTCGGCGCGCAGCGCGCGCACCGCCTGGCTGACCGCCGCGCGCGACACGCCCAGCTTTTCGCGCATTTCCTCGCCGGAGAGATACCCCTCCGCCTCCGTGAGCAGGAGCAAAACATCGTCCCGCAGCATGAGATCACGCTCCTTTGGATCTTTCTCTGGTGTCAGTTTAGCCGATGGCAGCGAAATTGTAAAGCATTTTTCAAAACCGGTTGACAATTTGACGCGCGTGTGCTATCGTCCGATTGTCAAGTCATTCTTTGTTTTACTTTACAATTGGAGGAGATCCTATGAAATTTTCG
The DNA here is from genome assembly GCA_000432375.1 of Firmicutes bacterium CAG:103. Taxonomy (GTDB): domain Bacteria; phylum Bacillota; class Clostridia; order Oscillospirales; family Oscillospiraceae; genus CAG-103. Next base: position 36,555 of record HF985738.1, on the reverse strand, counting down.
ACCAGAGACCTGTGCTTCTGCGCGATCGGCGCGGCGCTCATCGCCGTGTGCGCGTGGATCAGCATCCCGGCGGAAGTGCCGTTCACGCTGCAGACGTTTGCGATCTTCGCCGTGTGCGGCCTGCTCGGCGGCAAGCGCGGCACGGTGAGCGTGCTGGTGTATCTGCTGCTGGGCGCGGTGGGCGCGCCGGTGTTCGCGGGCTTTCGCGGCGGGTTCGCGTCCCTGCTCGGCACGACGGGCGGCTACCTCGTCGGCTTTGTGCTGCTGACGCTCATCATCACCTTCGCGCAGGCGCACTGGGGGCAGGGCCAGTGGGTGTTCGTGCTCTCGGCGGCCGTGGGGCTGCTCGTGTGCTATGCGTTCGGAACGGCGTGGTTTCTCATCGTCTACACCCGCACGGGCGCCATCACGCTCGGCGTGGTGCTGGCCAAGTGCGTGCTGCCGTTTCTGCTGCCGGACGCGGTCAAGCTCGCACTGGCGACGCTGCTGCGTGCGCGGCTGTACCGGCGCATCCCCGCGTGACAAAGCGCCTGTACGGCGAAAAACACCGGCCGAAACGGGCGAAAACCACCGGCCGAAACGGCCGGTGTTTTTCTGTTCTGTTCTGTTCTGTTTTCGGAAGGCTCAGTTCCAGTAGTCCGTACCGGTGATGCCGATGTCGGCGGCGTGGAACTCGGGGTTCTTGCCCTCCTTGCGCTGGCGCATGTAGTCCTTGAGCACGGCCAGGCCCTTGTTGCTGAGGATGAGGATGACCGGGATGTTGATGATGACCATCGTGCCCTGGAGCATGTCGGCCGTATCCCACGCGAGGCCGGCGCTGACGATGGCGCCGACGAACACGAGCGCCGTCGCAGCCAGACGGAACACCGTCATGCCCGCCTTGCTCGGGTCGCGCCGAAGGATATACTTCAGGCAGCCCTCGCAGTAATAGTAGTTGCCGATGAGCGTCGGGAACGCGAACTGAGCGTCGTGAACGCGAACAGGCTCATGGACACGGCGATGAAGATCGGGCCAAAATTGCCCAGCGCCTGCTGCATGGACGCCTGCACATAGGCCGCGCCGGCCGCGTCCGCCGTCGGCTCAACGCCGGAGCACAGGCACATGAACGCCGTGGCCGAGCAGATGAGCAGCGTGTCGATGAACACGGACAGCATCTGCACGAGGCCCTGCTTGGCCGGGTGCGAGACGTCGGCCGTGGCGGCCGCGTTCGGCGCCGAGCCCATGCCGGCCTCATTGGAGTACAGGCCGCGCTTGATGCCCCACATGATGCACGAACCGGCAAAGCCGCTGAACGCCGCCTTGAAATTGAACGCATCGCGGAAGATGTTGGCGATGACGCTCGGGAAGATCTTGATGTTCATGAAAATGACGACGAGCGACACGAGGATGTACAGCACACCCATGATCGGCACGAGCACGCCCGTGATATTGGTCAGGCGCTTGCCGCCGCCGAGCACGCACGCGGCGAACAGCACCGCCAGGATCGCGCCGATGATGTACGGCGTGCGGCCCTTGGCGTAGAAACCAAAGCCAGCGAAGGCGTCCTGCAGATTGTAGGACGCGAGCATGTTGTAGCCGACCACATAGGTCAGGATGAGCACGACGGCAAAAATGACGCCGAGCCAGCGCTGGTGCAGCGCCTGCTCCATGTAATACGACGGGCCGCCGACGCAGCCGCCCTTGCCGTCCTTTTTCTTATAGACCTGCGCGAGCGCGGACTCGATAAAGGCGCTCGCTCCGCCGAGCAGCGCCACGACCCACATCCAGAACACGGCGCCGAAGCCGCCGAGGCAGATGGCCGTGGACACGCCGACGATATTGCCGGTGCCGACACGGGACGCCGTGGACACCATGAGCGCGCCGAACGAGGAAATGCTGCCCTTCTCCTTCGGCTTTTCCGCGACGACGTGGATGGACTCGCCAAACAGGCGGAACTGGATCAGACCGGTGCGGATCGTGAAATACAGGCCCGCGACGATCAGAAACAGCGGCACGATGTACGGCTGATATAAAAAGCCGCCGATCGCATTGACCACACTGTCAATTTTGTCAATCATGATTTGTCTCCTCTGCAATTTTTCATTTTCCCCGCGGCAAAGCAGCCGCGCGATAGATAGTATACAAAAGATTTGTCAAAAATGCAACCATAATTCAGCAATGTGACAAAAACCCTGAAAAACACAGGGTTTTCTCCACGGTGCAGCCTCTTGCGCGGGCGGATATTTCGGCGTAAGATAGGGATACTTTCCACGCGGAGACAAGGAGCGAAACACACATGTTCACAGGCTTTTCCGACGCAACGATCGACTTTCTCTGGGAGCTGCGCTTTCACAACGAGCGCCCGTGGTTTCTGGAGCACAAGCAGGTATTTCTCGACACGCTCGACCGGCCCATGAAGGCGCTGGCCGCGGACGTGACGGCAGCGCTCGAGCAGGCGTACCCCGACCGGAAGTGGTACCTGCACGTGGCGCGCATCTACCGCGACGCGCGGCGGCTGCACGGCAATGGGCCGTATAAGGAGAACCTCTGGTTCACACTGCGGTGCGACAGCAACCGCGGGCCGGAGATCCCGGCGTTTTATTTCGAGATCACGCCGCACAACTACAGCTACGGCATGGGCTTTTACTGGGCGAAGGCGAACACGATGGCGTGCTTCCGCCGCGCGATCGACGCCGATCCCCTGCCGCTGACGGCGCTGGCCGAGCGCCTGAACGCGCAGGATACCTTCGTGCTCACCGGGCAGGACTACGCCCGCGCGAAGGGCGGCCCCGGCGCGCTGCTGCGCCCGTGGTACAATAAGCGCGTGCTCGACCTCTCGTGCGTGCGCGAACACGACGACCTGCTCTTCTCCCCCGCGCTGACGGAGGAACTCGTGCGCGGGTTCAGCTTCCTGCTGCCGTACTACGACTATCTCGAGGCCGTGACGCGGCGGGAGGATGCGTGATGCGCTGCTTTGACGGCCACTGCGACACGCTCGCGCGCTGCATGACCACCAGCGAGGGTCTGCGGCAAAACGGCGGCCACGTCGATCTTGCGCGCTGCGCGGCCCTCTGGCAGCACGCGCAGATCTTCGCCGTGTTTGCCGACAGCAGCAAAACAAGCGCCCCGCTCTACACCGTCGCGCAGCGGCAGCACGCGCTGCTGGAGCGGGAATGCGCGCGCAATGCCGATCTCGTGCGCCGCTGCCGCACGGCGCGGGACGTGCGCGCCGCCTGGGCCGCCGGGAAAACGGCCGCGCTGCTCGGCATCGAGGGCGCAGAGCTGCTGGAGTGCGACCCGCGGCGGCTGGACGACGCGGCGGCGTGGGAGTGCGTATACGTGACGCTGACATGGAACCACGCAAACGCCCTCGCAGGCTCGCACTGCGACGCGCAGGCGCAGGGGCTCACGGCGCAGGGGCGCGACTTTGTGCGCGCGCTGTATGCGCACCAGATGCTGCCGGACGTGTCGCACCTGTCGGAGGCGGCGGCGTGGGACGTGGTGCGCCTCGGGCTCGGCCCGGTGATCGCCTCGCACGCGAACAGCCGCGCCGTCTGCGCACACACGCGCAATGTCTCGGACGACCTCTTTCGCGCCATCCGCGACAGCGGCGGCGTGGTCGGGCTGAACCTCTACACGGACTTTCTCGGCGGCGGCGGCATGGACGCCGTCATGCGCCACGTCGAGCATCTGCTCGACCTCGGCGGCGACAGGACGCTCGCGCTCGGCGGCGACCTCGACGGGTGCGACACGCTCGGCGGCGGCATCACCGGCGTGCAGGACTACCCGAAGCTCTATGCGGCCATCAAAGCCCGCGGCTATGACGCCGCGCTGCTGCAGGATCTCTTCGCCGACAACTGGCTGCGCGTGCTGCCGAAATAACGGAAACATACAATGCCCCGCCGCAGAAACCTGCGGCGGGGCATTTTTCTCTGTCAGGATATCTTACGCGAGCGGTTTGAAATCGGACTTCGGGTGGTGGCACAGCGGGCAGACGAAGTCGTCCGGCATATCCGCGCCCTCGTACACGTAGCCGCAGACGGTGCAGACGAAGCCGACGCGCTTTTCCGCGGGCTTGGCCTCGTGCTTGACGAAGTCGGACGCCGGGTGCTTGCACAGCGGGCAGATGAAATCGGCCGGGAGCGTCTCGCCCTCGTATACATAGCCGCACACGGAGCAGACCCAGGTCGCCTTCTCGGCGGGGGCGAGCTTCGGCGGCGCGGGCTTGATGTGGCTGCGGTAGTAGTCATAGGTCACGGTCTCGTCGTTGCTGAAGAGCTTGGACTCCGTGATCTCGGCGATGAAGAGCCGGTGGCTGCCCTGGTCGTAGCTCTCGACGACGCGGCAGGAGAACATGGCGTTCGTATAGCGGTTGATGTAATACAGGCCGTTGTCGCTGCGGGCGCAGTCGGTCCAGTCTGCGAACTTGTCCACATCCGCGCCGGACTGGAAGCCGAAGTGCTGGAAGAAGGCAAACGGCACTTCCTTCGTCAGCAGCGAGAGGTTGAACACACCGGTGCGCTCGATCATGCCGCAGGTGTAGTTGGCCTTGATGACCGAGATGGAGATGCGCTCGGGCTTGTTGGCCATCTGGATGGCGGTGTTGATGACGCAGGCGTTGTCCTTGTCCCCTTCGCGGGCGGAGAGCGCGAACAGGCCGTACTGGAACTTGAAGAGCGCGGCGGGGTTCTGCTTGCCCTCGTTGACGATCGGGCGCGGCTTCGGCATGGAGGCCACGAGCGCGTCCGCGATCTCGGCGAGCGCGGCGAGCTGGTCGTCCTTGAGCGAGGATTTGATGGTGAGCGTCTCGTTGAGGATGTTCACGTTCTTGAGCTTGGAGAGGATGCCGCGCATGAGCTTGCCGGCCGTCGGCGCCCAGGAGCCGTTTTCGATCAGGGCAATGGTGCGGTTCTGGAGGTTGTGCGCCGCGATGTCGAGCAGCGCCGTCTCCATGTTGCAGAAGATGCCGGCGTTGTACGTCGTGGACGCGAACACGAGGTGGCTGCAGCGGAAGGCCTCGGCCACGACATAGCTCGGGTGCGTGACGGAGACGTCGTACATGGCGATGTTGCGCACGCCGCGCTCAGCGAGCATGGTGGCGAGCACCTGCGCAGCATTTTCCGTGTGGCCGTAGACGGAGGAGTAAGCGATGAGCACGCTGCCCTCCTGCTCGGGCGTATAGGAGCTCCACTTGCTGTACTTGTCGACGAACCAGCCGATGTTCTTGCGCCAGACCGGGCCGTGCAGCGGGCAGATCATGCGGATGTCGAGCGTGGCGGCCTTCTTGAGCAGGGCCTGCACCTGCGTGCCGTACTTGCCGACGATGTTCGTATAGTAGCGGCGGGCATCGGGCAGCCAGTCGTGCTCAAAGTCGTACTCATCGGCGTAGAGATTGCCATTGAGCGCGCCGAACGTGCCGAAGGCATCGGCGGAGAAAAGCGTGCCGGTCGTGGTGTCGAAGCTGACCATGACCTCCGGCCAGTGGACCATCGGCGCCATGACATAGGCAAACGTGTGCTTGCCGAAGCAGTAGGTATCGCCCTCGGCCACGAGGATGGCGCGGGCGTCAATGTCAAAGGTGAAGTAGTTGCGGATCATGTCGCGGATCTTCGCGTTGCAGATGATCTTCGCCTCGGGGTAGCGGCGCACGGTCTCCTCGAGCGTCTTGGCGTGGTCGGGCTCCATGTGGTGCACGACGATGTAGTCCAGCGGGCGGCCGCCGAGGACATGGGCGAGATTTTCAAAGAACTGTCCGGCGACGGACTGGTCCACCGTGTCGAGCAGGACGGTCTTTTCGTCGAGCAGGACGTAGGCGTTGTACGACACGCCGCGCGGAATGGGGTACACGCTCTCAAACAGGGCCAGACGGCGGTCGGATGCGCCGACCCAATACAGATCCTCGGTCATTTTCACAGTGCAGTGCATATTGGTCTCCTCCTTCTCGTTCCCCGGCTCAGCCGAGGAGTTTCAGCAGCTCTTCCTTCGGCGTCACGCCGATCTTCACGGCCGCGGCCTGGCCGCCGCGGAACACCATCAGCGTCGGGATGCTCATGATGCGGAACTGGCCCGCGAGCTCCGGCTGCTCGTCCACGTTGACCTTGCCGAACTTGTATTCCGGGTGCTCGGCGTCGAGCTCCTCGACCACGGGGGCCATCATGCGGCACGGGCCGCACCATGTCGCCCAGAAATCCACGAGCACGGGCTTGTCGGACTGCAGGACCTCCTGCGCAAAGTTTTCTTTCGTCAGTGTAATCATGATGATCTTCCTTTCTGGAATTGTCGTCTGTGTTCGTATGTGCTGATTTTAACAGATTTTCCACCCGCGTTCTGTGGCAAAGTCACATTCCGGCGAGGCGGCGCAGTTTTTCGGCGTCCGCGACCGTGACCGTGCCGCGGCCGAGCGAGACGATGCCGTCGTCGGCGAAGTGGCGCAGCATGCGCGTGACGGTCTCGCGCACGGCGCCGGTGTCGCGCGCGATCTGCTCGTGCGTGGCGCGCACGGGCGCGCGGGCGTGGTCGGACTCGTCCCAGAGATACTGTGCGAGGCGCTTGTCAAAGCTCGTGAACAGCAGCTGCTGCATCGCCCACATGACATCGGAAAAGCGCTCAGTCGCAAGGCGGTACATGCAGCACTCGACATGGATGTTCTCCGCCGCAAGCTGCTGGAACACGTGCGCGCCGAGGATGAGCAGCTCCGTCGGCGCATCGGCCACGAGCTGCACCTCGAACGTGATCTGCCGGATGACGCACGCCGCCGCCAGCACGCAGGCGTCCCCGTCCGTGAGGCGGTAGAGCGTGATCTCGCGCCCGTCGTCCGAGAGCATGCATGCGCGCAGGCGGCCGCTCTGCACCCGGATCATGCCGAGGCACTGCCCGTCGCACCCGTGCACGAGCGCCCCGCGGTCATACTGCGCCAGGCGCGCGCCGCGCCGCGCAAGCTCGCGCTGCGGCTCGGTCAGGTTCGGCCAGAAGGGCAGCTGCTCGAGCGCCGCGGCCAATCGTTCGTTCATATCCGTTCCCCCATCGCCGCCGGACACACGGCGGCGCTCTTTTTTGACCAGCATAGCACAAAACAGCCGCCGATGGAATCCCCACGGCGGCAATTTTTGGCGAGATTTTTTCCGAATCCCGCCCGACAGCACGTTGACAAACCGGCCGCCGAACGGTACGATAGCAGCAGAAAACACGCAGCAAGGGAGGGACGCGCGATGCGGGCGCTGTGTTACGCGCAGACAAACATCGGCTCCGGCCGGGACAACAATGAGGATAACTACTACTGCAACGGCACGTTCAAGCGCGACCCCGCCATCCCCGTAGCCGAGGCGGCCGCCGAGCAGGAGAGCCGGCGGCTGATCTACGGCGTGTTCGACGGCATGGGCGGCGAGGCCAACGGCGAGCAGGCGGCGCTGCTGTGCGCGCAGACGCTGCACCAGTGCAGCAGCGACGAGCCGTTTGACGCGCTCGATTTCTTCCGCCGGGCAAATGTCGCCGTGTGCGACATGATCGCGGCCAGCGGCCAGATTGGCGGG
>HF985738.1:12760-29041 GCA_000432375.1 Firmicutes bacterium CAG:103 | reverse complement strand
CAGATTGGCGGCTCGACCGCCGCGACCGTACACCTGACCGGCAACCGCGCCTACTGCTGCAATGTCGGCGACAGCCGCATCTACCTGCAGCGCGGCGGCGCGCTGCAGCGCATCTCGCGCGACCACACCAAGTATCAGGAGCAGCTCGACGCCGGCGCTGCCGCCGCCGACGCGGCCGACAACCCGGACAGGCACGTGCTCACGCAGTATCTGGGCATGCTGGGCGCGCGCCAGCGGCTCATGCCGTATTTCGCGGCCAGCGTGCCGCTCGCCGTGGGCGACCGGCTGCTGCTGTGCACCGACGGGCTGACCGGCAAGCTCAGCGACAGCCAGCTGCAGGCAGCGCTCGGCGCCGACCTGCCGCTGCCAGAGCTGGGGCAGGCGCTCATGGCGCAGGCGCTCGCGGCCGGTCCGGGCGACAACATCACGCTCGTGCTCATTGAGATCACGGCGCTCGACGCGGAGACGGCCGTGCCCCTGCCCCAGCCGCCGGCCGAGGAACTGTCGCAGACGCGGCGGTTTGAAGTGCCGGCCGCGCGGATCGCCGAGCAGGAGACCCAGCGCAAAAAGCACGCGCACGCGCGCCGGCGCGAGATCATCCTGACCGTGGCCGTCGTGCTGGCCGTGCTCGCCGCCGTGATCGCGGCGCTGTGGCTCGCGGTCGGCAGCATCCCGCGCAAGCACCCTGCCCCGGCGTCCACGCCGGTGCAGACCGTGGCCCCCACGCCGACGCCCGCGAGCGTAAACCCGCCGCAGATCATTCTGCCCCCGCCGCCGACGCCGGAGCCGGAACCCACCCCAGAGATCACGCCGGAGCCGTCGCCCGACACGACGCACGTGCCCGAGACCGCCGCACCGGAAAACTTACCCGGTTGACGCGCAGCGCCCGGATGCGTATAATAGCATTGTGAAAGATTCGACACCTTTTGAGGTGCATGAGGAGGAACATCGGATGCGCACACACCACGCCCTGCAGCCCCGCTCGCCGGAGCAGGCATCCTACAGCATCGGCCGCCGCGACGGCAAGCAGTTTCTGAAGCTCTACCGCAGCTACCTGCACGGCACGCTCGCCGGAACGCGCGAGCCGGTGTATGAGGGCACGGTCGTGGAGAGCGCAGACGACTGGCGGCTGACCGCCGTGCTCGCGCTCGCGCCGATGACGCTCGCGTTCGCGTACCTGATCGTGATGCTGTTTTTCGTGTTCCTGTGATATTTCATATTGCAACAGCCCCACCGCCGGAAACGGCGATGGGGCTGCTTTTTGCATTCACATTTCTATTCACTTTTCCACCTGCGCGCCCATCAGGTACTGCGCGCCGAGCGGGCCGGACAGCAGGCCCTGCACGTGCGTGTTGCACAGGTAGGTGTCCGTGTACCAGTAGAGCGGGCAGACAGCGCCCGTCTGCATGAGCAGCGTCTCGGCCTGGTGCATGAGCGAATAGCGCTCGGCCGTGTCGCCGCTGCTCTGGATGCGGTAGAGCAGCGCGTCATACGACTCGGCCCAGGTGCAGTTGTCGCGCGTGCGGCCGTCGAGCGTAATGCTGTAGCCCGCATAGTCCGCGTGCGCGCCGCGGCCGAGGGCGACGCAGTTGCTGCCCGCACCGCTCGCCCAAAGGGAGAGAAACGGCATGGGATCGTCCACATCGGCGCTGAAGCTGCAGCGCGTGATCGAATAGCCTCCGGCGGCGCGGCTGGCGAGGAAGGTGTCCATGTCCTGCGCCGTGACCGCGAGCGAAATACCGTAGCGGCCGTAGAGCTCCGTGAGATAGTCCGCGATGGCGACATGGCCTGCCGCGTCGGACGTCAGGTACGTCAGCTCCGGGAAGCCGGCGCACACGCCCTGCGCGCTGACCGTGAACCGGCCGGACGACTCCGCCGCCTGCCGCAGGAGCGCGATGGCCTGCTGGCAGTTGGCCTCGTGATCGCTGCCGTAATAACCGCCGCCCTTGCCGTCCGCGCCGTTGTGCGCGGTGAAGGCGCTGCCGTCGGCGTCCGAGACGCCGGGCGGGATGGGCGCGTTCGCGCTCTGCTGTGCGCCGGGCGTGATCTCGCTGCACAGATAGCTGCGGTCGATGAGCAGGGCGAGCGCAGTGCGGATCTGCGCGCGCTCCGTCTGCGAAAAGGCGCTCAGCGCCGGGTCGCTCATGGAAAAGCAGAGGCTGTACGTGCCGAGCTGGCTGACGGTGCGCAGCTCGGGCGCGTGATTTGCACGCAGGTCGTCGAGCGCGTCATCCGGTACGGGCCAGCTGAGCGCGTATTCGCGCGCGAGGAAGGCGGACGCCGCAGCGTTGGCGTCGCTCTGAAAGACGAAGCGCACCGTCTCAGCCGCGACGTTGTCCGCGTCCCAATAGGCGGGATTTTTCGTATAGGTGAGGCCCTCTGTCGTCCACGCGGCGACCGTGTACGGCCCGCTGGTGACAAAGGCCGCGCCGTCTGCCGTCCAGCTCGTGGTGTCCGCCGCGCCGGAGGGCACGGGTGCATACGCCGGCTGGGCGCACAGCTGCAAAAACGTGGGCATGGCCTCCGCGAGCACAACGGTGAGCGTGCGCCCGTCGGCCGACGCCGTGACGTTCAGCCGCCCGGTGCCGTAGCCGTCGATGCAGGCGAAGAGATACGGCGCCGCCGCGTCACTGAGCGTGCTCGCCCGGTTCCACGCATAGACGAAGTCCGCCGCCGTGAGCGGCGTGCCGTCCGACCACGTGAGCCCGTCGCGCAGGGTGAACACATACTGCACGCGCCCGTCGGGCAGGGACTCCGGCTCGGGCAGGGCCGCGCACAGCTCGGGCGTGAGCTCGGCCTTGCCGTCGCCGCCGGCGCGGTAGCCGGTCAGGCCGGCAAAGAGATTGACGACATACGTCGCGCCGACGCCGTTTTCCGTGCGCGCGGGGTCGAGCGCTGCCGGCCCGGCGCCGAGGCACAGCGTCAGCGGTGCGCCGGCATCCGGCGCACGCACGGTGCTCTCCGATGCGCGCGTGCAGGCGCTGAGCAGCAGCACCGCCGCGATCAGGGTGCACAAAATGGCTCGCTTCATGCCGGTCACCTCCTGTCGGGTGCAAGTAAGCGGTAAGATTTTCCGTGCAGGCGTATCTTACCACACGCGCCGCGAAAATGCAACGGTTTCCTGCTCAAATTCCCCACTTCCAAAGAAAAATGGTGCGCTCCAGAATCGGAGCGCACCACATTTCGCGGTATTTCGACGAAAAAATGGGATTTCGGTCAAAAAGCCCATGTCCCGTCCCGGAACACGGGGACGGTGCGGCCGTCGCGGCAGTGCGCCGTAATGGCCAGATCCGGCGTGCCGATCATGAAATCCTCGTGGATCATGGAGTCGTTCACGCCGAGCGCGCGCATCTCCTCGAGCGTGCGGTTCGGGTAGTCGCGGATGGTATCGATGAAGCCCATACCGAGCGCGAGGTGGCAGCAGGCGTTTTCATCAAACAGCGTGTTGTAAAACAGGATGCCCGTCTGGTTGATGGGGCTGTCATACGGCACGAGCGCGCACTCGCCAAGGTAGGCAGAGCCTTCGTCCATGGCGATGAGCTTTTGCAGCAGGGCCTCGTTCGTGCGCGCGTGCGCCTCGACGGCGCGGCCGTGCTCGAAGCGGATGGAGAAATCCTCGATGAGCTGGCCCTGGTACGACAGCGGCTTCGACGAGTAGACGATGCCCTCGGCCTCGCCGCGCTTCGGCGAAATGAAGCACTCCTCCGTGGGCAGGTTGGGGTTAAAATAGCTGCCGCCGATCGTGTACTCCCCGCCGCCGCAAAACTGCGCCTCGGGGATCATGCCGACGGTGAGGTTCGTGCCGTTGGATGCATGGTACTCCAGCGACGCGATGCCGAGGCTGTTGAGGTGGTCGCAGCGCGCTTGCAGGTCGGCATTGTGCGCGTTCCACGCGGCAATAGGGTCGTCGTCCACGCGGCAGGTGTGCAAAATTGCCTCCCAGAGCTTTTCGACGGCGCGGGCCTTCGTCTCGTTGGGGAACACCTTTTTCGCCCACGCCACGCCGGGCACGGCCGCGATGCACCACTGGTAGCGGCCCTCCATCTGGTCGCGGTAGGGCTTGATGACGCCATAGCGCCCCTGTCGGGCGCGGGCCATCTTCGCGGGGCTGACACCGCGCAGGCCGTCCGGATCTTCGCTGAGCAGGTAGATGCGGCACGGGAGCGTGTCGACATAGTGCTGGAGCTTCGCGCGCTCCCAAGCCTCGACGGTCTGGAGCGTTTTGACGCTCTCGCGCCGGATGGCGAGCTTTTCGAGCGCCTGGTGCTTCCACGTGACCGTGACCTTGCGCGCCCCGGCGTGATAGCACGCATCGGCGACCATGGTCACGAACTCCGGCTGGTCGAGCTCGGCCTCGATGACGACGTCCTGCCCTTTCTGCACACGCGCGCCGACCTCCGCGATCAGGCGGGCATAGGCACGCAAAACGGTTTTTTTCATATCAGCTTTCCTCTTTTCCGTGGTGTTCGGGCAGCGTGACCGTAAACGTCGTGCCGTGGCCCGGCGCGCTCGTGACGGCGACCGCGCCGCCGTGGAGCGTGACGATCTGCTGCACCATCGACAGGCCCAGGCCCAGACCGGCGTTTTCCTGCCGGCTGGGGTCGGCCTGATAGAACCTCTGCCATATTTTATCCAGATTTTCCTGCGAGATACCGATGCCGTTGTCCTGCACGGTCAGCTCGGCCCCGGCAGCCGTGCGCCGGAGCGCGACATGGATCCAGCCGCCGTCCACGCCGAACTTGAAGGCGTTATCGAGCAGATTCTGCACGACGCGCGAGATGAGAAAGACGTCCATGTCGATGAAGATGCCCGGCTCGGCCGCGCAGCTGATGCGGATGCCGCGGCGCGCGACCATGGCCTGCTCGTCACAGATGACGGTGACGAGATCGGAGAGGTCGGCATACTCCCAGTTGACCTTCTGCGTGCCCTGATCGAGCCGCGTGATCTCAAGCATGCTGCGGATGAGATCCGACATCTTGTGCGCCTGCCGGTCGATGACATCGAGCGCCGCCTGATAATCCGCGGGCGTCTGCGCGTTTTTGCGTGCGTCCTCGCAGGCGGCGAGGATGACGGTCGTCGGCGTGCGCAGCTCGTGCGAGGCATCGGACGTGAAGCGCTGCTCGGCCTCGAACGAGCGCTCAAGCCGGTCGAACATGTTGTCAAACGACGCCGAGAGCTGATAGATCTCGTCGCTGCCGCTCGTGTGCGGCAGACCGATGCGCGCCTTGAGATCCTGCCCGTCGGAGATGGCGTTGGCCGTGGCCGTGAGCTGGCGCACGGGGCGCAGGGCGCGGCTGGCGATGAAATAGCCGCCGATGACCGACAGCACGAGCAGCACCGGCAGCAGCGACCACGCCAGCGGCAGAATGACGCGCATGACGCCGCCGTTGGCGTCCGCGTTGATGACGCCGCGCAGCCAGACGCTGCCGACCATCATGTCCACGCGCACATCATAGACGTAATATGCATTGTCCCCGCAGTCGACCAGGCGCACGCTCTCCCCGTCGAGCGGCAGCGGCTGCGCGGGCGTGAACTCCGCCGGGAACGTGCCCTGCAGGACGTTGCCGTCCGCGTCATAGAGCACGGTGTAAACGCCGCTGCGGTTATAATGGATGCGGCTGAAGCGGAACTGGCGGTTATTGTACTTGACGCGGTTGGCGTTGTGCTCGACCATGCGCACGAGGCGCGCCTCGGGGTCGTTCGTGGCGACCGTGCCGTTGACGGCGAGCAGGAACGCGAGCACCAGCGCCTCGATGACAAACATCATGAGCGCGAACCAGCCGGTGATGCGCAGCTTTAGTGACGGACGTTTCATGTTTCCTCCCGCAGGACCCAGCCGACGCCCCAGACGGTGTGGATGAGCTTGGTGGGATAGTCCGCGTCGATCTTCCGGCGCAGGTAGCTCATGTACACGTCCACAACGTTCGAGCCGCCGCTGTAGTCATAGTTCCAGAGATGGTTTTCGATCCGTTCGCGCGAGAGCACGACGCCGCGATTGCGGATCATATATTCGAGCAGGGCAAACTCCTTGGCCGAGAGCGCGATCGTGCGGCCGCCGCGCGTGACATGGTGCGAGGCGGTGTCGACCGTGAGGTCGGCGACGGTAAAGACATTCGTGGCGCTGCCGCCGCGCTTGCGCATGACGACGCGCAGCCGGGCCAGCAGCTCATCGAACGAAAACGGCTTGACAAGATAGTCATCCGCCCCGGCGTCGAGCCCGCGCACGCGGTCGGGCACGCTGTCTTTCGCCGTGAGGAAAATGACCGGCGTCTCGTTGCCGCTCTCGCGCATCTGCGCCAGGAGCGAAAAGCCGTCCATGCGCGGCATCATCACATCGAGCACGATGGCATCGTACTCCGCGCCCTCCAGATAGTCCAGCGCCTCCACGCCGTCAAAGCAGGCGTCGACGCTGTAGCCCTCGGCAGTGAGTGTTTTGGCGAGAATGCGGTTGAGGTCCTGTTCATCTTCCACGACCAGAATGCGCATACACGTCCCTCCTTGTTGTCTGTCTGAATGATGATTATACCACAGACAGTGCCGGTCTGTAAAATACGAAAACGCACCGGCTGCAAACTCTGCGAGGCTTTTTGCGGCCGAAAAAAATGCACCGGCCGCAAAACGGTCGGTGCATGATAATTGGTGTTCGGAAGCTCCTTACACGAGCTCGATGACAGCCATCTCGGCCGCATCGCCGCGGCGGGTGCCGATGCGGGTGATGCGGGTGTAGCCGCCGTTGCGGTCGGCATACTTTGGGGCAACTTCATCGAACACCTTCTTGGCAACATCCTCGCGGGTGATGAAGGCCAGCGCCTGACGGTAGGCGGTCATGTCCTTCTTCTTGCCAAGGGTGATCATTTTCTCGGCGAGCGGCGCGATCTCTTTTGCGCGGAAGACGGTCGTCTCCATGCGGCCCATGTCGAGCAGATCCGTGACCTGCTGACGGAGCATCGCCTTGCGCTGATCGGTGGTCTTACCGAGTTTCCTTGTTCCGGGCATATCGGTTTTCCTCCTTGATAAGAGTAACTGGTTATTACTGGTTGTCGTCGCTCGCCAGGCTCAGGCCCATCATAGCGAGCTTGTGCTCGACCTCTTCCAGGGATTTGCGGCCAAGGTTGCGCACCTTGATCATCTCTTCCTCAGTCTTGTTCGTGAGGTCTTCGACGGTGTTGATATTCGCGCGCTTCAGGCAGTTGAAGCTGCGCACGGAGAGATCCAGCTCCTCGATCGTCATTTTCATGACGGTGTCGGGGCGCTCCGGCTCCTTCTCCACCACCGTGCAGCTGTTGCCGATCGTGTCAGACAGATCGGTGAAGAGCGTGAAGTGATCGCACAGGATCTTGGCGCCGAGGCTCAGCGCGTCGCGCGCCGAGATGGTCTTGTCGGTCCAGACCTCGATGGTCAGCTTGTCGAAGTCCGTCTGGTTGCCCACACGGGTGTTCTCGACAGCGTAGTTGACCTTCAGGACCGGCGCATAGATGCTGTCCACCGGGATGGTGCCGATGACCTGCTGCGCACTCTTGTTCTTGTCCGCCGGGACGTAGCCTCTGCCGTGGGCGAGCGTGATCTCCATGGAGAGCGCGCCGTCCGGGCCAAGGCTGGCAATGTGCAGCTCGGGGTTGAGGATCTCGACCTCGCCGTCTGCCTTGATGTCGCCGGCCGTGACTTCACACTCGCCTGCCGCTTCGATATAGACGGTCTTCGGGCCGTCGCAGTGCAGGCGCGCGATGATCCCCTTCACATTCAGCACGATCTCCGTGACGTCTTCCTTGACGCCGGGGATCGTCGAAAACTCGTGCTGCACGCCGGCGATCCGGATGGACGTCGGGGCAGTGCCGGGCAGTGAAGAGAGCAGCACTCTGCGCAGAGAATTACCCAGGGTCGTGCCGTAGCCACGCTCCAAAGGCTCAACGACGAACTTGCCATACGAGATATCGTCCGGGGATTCCTGGCATTCGATGCGCGGCTTTTCAATTTCAATCATTTAGACTTAACCCTCCTTACTGTATTGTTGCGCCGCTGGGGCGCTGCGGATGTCAGCTTACCAATTTGAGGGTCTCTTTATTACTTGGAATACAGCTCGACGATGAGGTGTTCCTCGACAGGCAGGTCAATGTCGTCACGCGCGGGCATGGCCACGACCTTGCCGACCATGTTGTTGGCGTCGTAGTCCAGCCATTTCGGCGCGGGACGGGAAGCGTTCGCTTCGACGTTGGCCTTGATCTTGTCGAGACTCTTGCTGGAGTCCTTGAGTGTAATAACCATGCCCGGCTTGACCAGGAAGCTGGGGATGTTGACTTTGCGGCCATCCACAGTGAAGTGGCCGTGGGTCACGAGCTGGCGCGCCTCCGCACGGCTCATAGCAAAGCCGAGACGGTAGACGACGTTGTCCAGACGGGTTTCCAGGATGGCGAGCAGGTTCTCGCCCGTGATGCCCTGGCGCTTCTCCGCCATGGCGAAGTAGCTGCGGAACTGCTTTTCGAGCACGCCGTAGTAGCGGCGGACTTTCTGCTTCTCGCGCAGCTGGGAGCCGTACTCAGAGGTCTTGCTGCGGCCCTGGCCGTGCTGGCCGGGGGCATAGCCTCTGCAGTCGATCGCGCACTTCTGGGTGTAGCATCTGTCGCCCTTGAGGAAGAGCTTCTGGCCCTCTCTGCGGCACTGGCGGCAGACAGCTTCGGTATATCTAGCCATAATTCATTTCCCTCCTTCAATCAGACGCGGCGGCGTTTCGGAGGACGGCAGCCATTGTGCGGAATGGGGGTGACGTCCTTGATCATAGTGACCTCGAGTCCTGCCGTCTGCAGGGCGCGGATCGCAGCCTCACGTCCGGAGCCGGGGCCCTTGACGAAGACTTCGACGGTCTTCAGGCCGTGCTCCATAGCCGCCTTGGCAGCCGTCTCAGCGGCGGTCTGTGCGGCGAAGGGGGTGGATTTCTTGCTTCCGCGGAAGCCCATGCCGCCTGCGGAGGCCCAGGAGAGCGCATTGCCCTGGGTGTCCGTGATGGTGACCATGGTGTTGTTGAACGAAGAGCTGATATGCACGGCTCCCTTTTCAATGTTCTTACGCTCTTTGCGGCGCGTGCGAACTTTCTTGCCTTTTGCTGCGTTTGCCATTACATATCCCTCCCTTACTTCTTCTTATTGGCGATCGTGCGTTTCGGGCCCTTGCGGGTGCGCGCATTGGTCTTGCTGCGCTGGCCGCGCACGGGCAGGCCGCGTCTGTGACGCTGGCCGCGGTAGCAGCCGATCTCGGTCAGGCGCTTGATGTCGAGCGCCACGCTGCGGCGCAGGTCGCCTTCCACGATGAAGTGGTGGTCGATGCACTCACGGATCTTTGCTTCTTCCTCGTCGGTGAGGTCTTTCACGCGGGTGTCCGGATTGATGCCGGTCATGTCAAGAATCTTTTTTGCGCTGGTTCTGCCGATACCATAAACGTAGGTCAGGCCAATTTCAATTCGCTTGTCCTTGGGCAGGTCAACGCCGGCGATACGTGCCATCTTATTCGATCATTCCTTTCGAAATTTTTGTTCCGCGCGCAAAAAGGGAGGCGACTTACTCCCGCCGGAGGGAGCCGACCTTCTGGCGCGGATGTGTTAGGACTTACAGGGTCAGATCAGCCCTGTCTCTGTTTGTGCTTCGGGTTTTCGCAGATAACCATGACTTTGCCCTTGCGCTTGATGACCTTGCACTTTTCGCACATGGGCTTGACACTCGGTCTGACTTTCATTGTAGTTAACCTCCTACTTGCTTCTCCAGGTGATGCGGCCGCGCGTCAGATCGTACGGAGACATCTGAACCGTGACCTTGTCACCGGGGAGGATTCTGATAAAGTTCATCCGGAGCTTTCCGGAGATGTGCGCCAGGATGATGTGGCCGTTGCCGATATCAACCCGGAACGTCGTGTTGGGCAGGGATTCGACGACCGTGCCCTCCAGTTCGATTACATCGTCTTTTGCCAAGGTGTTTGAACCTCCTAAGGTTTTTCGGGACGCACCCGTCAAATGTCGTCTGCGAACGTCAGGATCTCCGGCTCGCCGTCGGTGACGAGCAGAGAGTTTTCGTAGTGCGCCGACAGGCTGCCGTCCGCCGTGACCACGGTCCAGCCGTTGTCCAGGGTACGGACCTCGTACCCGCCGACGTTGACCATCGGCTCCACGGCGATCGTCATGTTCTTCTGCAGACGCGGGCCGTGGCCGGGCTTGCCGTAGTTCGGGATCTCGGGCGCCTCGTGCAGGCTGGCGCCGACACCATGGCCGACATACTCGCGCACGAGCGAATAGCCATAGCTCTCGGCATACTCCTGAACGGCGTGGCCGATGTCGGAGATGCGGTAGCCGACGCGGGCAAATTGGATGCCCTCGAAAAAGCTCTGGCGCGTGATACGGATCAGGCGCAGGGCCTCATCCGAGCACTTGCCGCACGGGAACGTGCCCGCGCAGTCGCCGTTGAAGCCGCGGTAGCGGGCGCCGACGTCGACGCTGACGATATCGCCCTCATGCAGGACGCGGTCGCCGGGGATGCCGTGGATGATCTCGTCATTGACGGAGATGCATGCCGCCGTCGGGAAGCCGCCGTCGGTCATGAAGCACGGCGACGCGCCGGACTTTGTGATGAACTTGTGCACTTCGCGGTTGATCTGGCGGGTGGTCACACCCGGCTCCACCATCTGACGCGCGACGGTACGCGCGCCAGCGGTGATCCGGCCGGCCTGCCGCATGAGATCCACTTCAGGATCGGATTTGATGATAATCATTCCAGACCCAGAGCTTTCTCGATCGCAGCGGTCGTGGCCTCGATGGTCGGCTGGTTATCGACCTTGACGAGCTTGCCGCGCTGGGCATAGAAGTCCTTGAGTGGCTCGGTCTCGGCATGGTAGACGTCCAGGCGCGCCTTCACGGTCTCGGGAGCGTCGTCCTTGCGGATGGTCAGCTCACCGCCGCAGAAGTCGCACTTGCCTTCCACCTTGGGAGGATTGGAGACGATGTGGAACGTGGCGCTGCAGTCCTTGCAGGTCCGGCGGCCGGACATACGCTCGATGATGGTCTCGTCCGCGATCTCGATCGAGAGGGCGGTGTCGACGTCGATGCCGTGCTGCTCCAGCGCTTCCGCCTGGGGGATCGTGCGCGGCATACCGTCGAGGATGTAACCATTGGCGCAGTCGGGCTCAGCCAGACGCTCGCAGACAATGCCGATGATGACGTCGTCCGGAACGAGCTTGCCGCTTTCCACGTAGGATTTTGCTTTCAGACCCACGGGCGTGCCGTTTTTCATGGCCGCGCGCAGGATGTTGCCGGTGGAAATGGTGGGGATATTCAGCTTGCGGCTGAGGATCTCAGCCTGCGTACCCTTGCCCGCACCGGGGGCACCTAACAAAACAAGTTTCATTGTGTGCATCCTCCTATCAGTTCAGGAAGCCCTTGTAGTTGCGCATGAGCATCTGCGCCTCGAGTGCGCGGACGGTCTCAAGTGCAACACCGACAACGATGATGATGGACGTGCCGCCCAGGGAGATGCCGGTGAGCTGCTCCGCCTTCGAGCACGCGCTGATGATCAGCGGCGTGATCGCGATGACGCTCAGGTAGATCGCGCCGAAGAGCGTGATCTTGTTGAGCACCTTCTGGATGAATTCGCTCGTCGGCTTGCCTGCACGGAAGCCCGGGATGAACCCGCCGTTCTTCTTCAGGTTGTTGGCGACCTCGATCGGGTTGAACTGGATCGTGGAGTAGAAGTAGCTGAAGAAGATGATGAGCAGGAAGTAGATGACGATATACGGCCAGGTGGTCGTATCAAAGATGTGCTTCATGACCCAACCGTTCTGCCACTTCGGAACGAAGGCGCAGATGGTGGCCGGCAGCGACGCGATCGACTGGGCGAAGATGATCGGCAGGACGCCGCTCATGTTCACCTTCATCGGCAGGTGCGTGCTCTGGCCGCCGTACATCTTGCGGCCGACCACGCGCTTGGAATACTGCACCGGCAGACGGCGCTCGGCGTCGTTGACGAGCACGATGAGCACGATGAGCAGCAGGGCGCCGAGGTACATCAGCACCAGGACCCACCAGGCGAGGTCGCCATTGGCGACGTTGTTGATCTGGCGGATGATGGAGTTCGGGAAGCGGGCGACGATGCTCACGAACAGGATGATCGAGATACCGTTGCCGATGCCGAACTCGGTGATCTGCTCACCAAGCCACATGATGAGGGCGGAGCCGGACGTAAAGGTCAGGATGATGACGATGGCTGCCCAGACATTGCTGGCAAAGTCCGCGTTGATGAGGCTGTAGTTGCGCATCATCATATAATACGCAAAGCCCTGCAGCAGGCCGATGGCGACCGTGCTGTAGCGGGTGATGCTGGCGATCTTCTTCTTGCCTTCCTCGCCGCCTTCCTTCTGCAGACGCTCCAGAGCGGGGATCGCAATGCACAGGAGCTGAATGATGATGGAAGCGTTGATGTACGGCTGGATGGACAGTGCGAAGATCGTCGCCTGAGAGAACGCGCCGCCGGACATGACGTTGAACAGGCCCAGGATCGTGTTCTGCAGGCCACTAGCCTGGAAGTAGTCGGCCAGTGCTTTGGTGTCGACGAAAGGTACGGGTACGGCATTGCCGAGACGGTAAAGCAGGACAATCAGAAGCGTAAAGAGAATTTTCTTGCGCAGTTCCTCAATGCGCCATGCGTTACGAAATGTCTGGAGCACCTTACACCACCTCAGCCTTTCCTCCTGCTGCCTCGATCTTCGCTTTCGCGGATTCGGAGAACGCAGAAGCCTTCACAGTCAGCTTCTTGGTGATTTCGCCGTTGCCAAGGATCTTCACACCGTAGGTGCACTTGCTAAGGATGCCAGCATCGAGCAGGG
This sequence comes from Firmicutes bacterium CAG:103, assembly GCA_000432375.1. GTDB lineage: Bacteria > Bacillota > Clostridia > Oscillospirales > Oscillospiraceae > CAG-103. The sequence goes on along the minus strand of HF985738.1, from coordinate 16,186 downwards.
CCTTTGCGTCGACGACAGCGCCGTCTTCAAACTTCTCCAGAGCGGAGACGTTCACGCTCTCGAGCGGTTTGGCAAAGATGTTGTGGAAGCCGCGCTTCGGGATGCGGCGGGCCAGAGGCATCTGGCCGCCTTCGAAGCCGATGCGGACGCCGCCGCCGCTGCGGGCCTTCTGGCCCTTATGACCGCGGCCTGCGGTCTTGCCGTTGCCGGTCGCGTGGCCGCGGCCCTTGCGCTTGCCGACATGGGTGGAGCCCACAACGGGAGAAAGTTCGTTGATATTCATTTTGGGGGCCCTCCTTATTCTTCTTCAGTGACGGCGACGAGATAGCCGATCTTGGCGATCTTGCCGCGGGTCTGCGGGTTATCGGGCTGCACGGTCTCGTTGCCGATCTTGTGCAGGCCGAGGGAGTTGGCGGTGGCAATGTGCTTGGCATTGCGGCCGCTGAGGCTCTTGACGAGCTTAATCTTCAGATTTGCCATGTCTCAGCCCCTCCTTAACCCAGAATCTCTTCGGCGGTCTTGCCTCTGTAAACAGCGACCTGCTGGGCGTTGCGCAGAGACTTCAGACCTTCCATCGTCGCGGCGACAACGTTCGCCGGGTTGTTCGAGCGCAGGCACTTGGTACGGATGTCCTTGATGCCGGCAGCCTCGACCACGGCACGCACGGCGCCGCCGGCGATCACGCCGGTGCCGGGTGCGGCGGGCTTGAGCAGCACGCGGCCGGCGCCGAACTCGCCGATGACCTCGTGCGGGATCGTCGTGCCCTGCAGGGTCACGGTGGTCAGGTTCTTCTTTGCGTCCTCCAGGCCCTTGCGGATCGCTTCGGAAACTTCGGCAGCTTTGCCGAGGCCGAAGCCCACGCGGCCCTTGCCGTCGCCGACGACGACCAGTGCGGAGAACTTTGCGACGCGGCCGCCCTTAACGGTCTTGGAAACGCGGTTGAGGGCAACGACTTTTTCGCTGAATTCCTGGGGCTCATCGCTGCGGTTGCGGCGGTTGTCCCGTCTGTCATTGTTATATGCCATTTCGTTTCCTCCTCCCGTTAGAACTTCAGGCCGCCCTCGCGGGCGCCTTCTGCCAGAGCCTTGACGCGGCCATGGTACACGTTGCCGCCGCGGTCGAACACGACCTCGGTGATGCCGGCCGCCACGGCGCGCTCGCCGATGAGCTTGCCGATCTTGGCTGCCGCTTCGCAGTTGCCGCCATTGCCTTCAAAGCCCTTTTCCACGGTGGAGGCGCTGCAGAGCGTCTTACCGGCGACATCGTCGATGATCTGGGCATAAATGTTGTTTTCGCTGCGGAACACGCTCAGACGCGGTCTCTCGGCCGTGCCGGAGATCTTGCCGCGCACTCTCTGGTGACGGCGAACGCGCTGCGCTTTCGTATTCGGTCTCTTAATCATTCAGGCACACCTCCAATTACTTCGCGCCGGTCTTGCCTTCTTTGCGGCGGATATGCTCGTAATCGTACTTGATGCCCTTGCCCTTGTACGGCTCGGGCGGACGCTTCGCGCGCACTTCTGCTGCAAACTGGCCGACCTTTTCCTTGTCGATACCCTTGATAATGACCTGGTTCGGGTTCGGGACATCGATCTGGATGTCCGCGTTCTCGGACACGGTGACCGTGTGCGAGAAGCCCAGGTGCATGACCAGGTTCTGACCTTCCTTCACGGCTCTGTAGCCGACGCCGTTGATCTCGAGCGTCTTGCTGAAGCCCTCGGTCACGCCGATGACCATGTTGTGGATCAGCGTGCGGGTCAGGCCGTGCAGGGAGCGGTGCAATTTGTCATCGCTCGGGCGGGTGACGTGGATGGTGTTGCCTTCGACCGTGACGGTCATGTCCGGGTGCACGTTGTGCGACAGGGTGCCCTTCGGGCCCTTGACGGTGACAACGTTGCCATTGCAGGTGACTTCGACGCCTGCGGGGATCTCAATGGGAGCTCTACCAATTCTAGACATTGTTCTGTACCTCCCTTACCACACGAACGCGAGGACTTCGCCGCCGACGTGCTGCGCACGCGCTTTCTTGTCGGTCATGATGCCCTTCGAGGTGGAGATGATCGCGATGCCGAGGCCGCGCAGGACCTGCGGCAGCTCGTCAGCGCCGGCGTAGACACGCAGGCCGGGCTTGGAGACTCTGCGGAGACCCTGGATGGCCTTCTCTTTGCCGGGGAGATACTTCAGGGTGATGCGGATGACGCCCTGGGTGCCGTCATCAATGAGCTGGAAGCTCTTGATGTAGCCTTCCTCGAGAAGAATTTCGGCGATGGCCTTCTTCATCTTGGAATTCGGGACGTCCACGGTTTCGTGCCGAGCGCTGCCAGCGTTGCGGATGCGGGTCAGCATATCGGCGATGGGATCGGTGATCTGCATTTGTGTTTCCTCCTTAGTTAGAAGTTACCGATGATACGGTTTGGGCGGCGAGGTTCCGCATGAATGCTTGATTCCCTGCGGCCTTTCGTCATCCCTGCCCTTTCTGCGAAGGGGCAAAAGCTTGCTTTCGTGACGCGCGGTCCATTTTCATGTCGCCGCCGGAGGCGGCGGCACGGCCGCGGTGCCGGGCGGCACAAAAGCGGTGAGCCATGCATGCGCGCCGGGTCAAACGCACAGGCATGGGCGGGGCGCGGCACCGGAACTCAGATCATAAGGACCGACACCGTATTTCAGTGCGCACCGGCAGCCGCAGATCCAGCTGCGGCTGCGCGGGGCGAACTTACGGAAGTTGGGGCTGAACGCGAGGGTTCAGCGCTGGGCGGAAATTTTTCGTCAGGCGGTGTGCACCGCGCAGCCGTTATCCCGCCCCGGGCGAAATTCTCTTGGTTGGCGAAGGGCGCTGTGCGCGGCTGTATCTGGTATACAGCAAGCACAGCTCACAATGCCAAACGGCAGAATTTTACCAGCTGGCTTTGCGGACGCCGGGGATCTGGCCCTTATACGCCAGCTCACGGAAGCAGATACGGCAGATGCCGTAGTTGCGCAGGTAAGCGTGGGGACGGCCGCAGATCTTGCAGCGGTTGTACTGACGGGTGGAGTACTTCGCGGGCGCCTGCTGCTTGAGGATCATAGATTTCTTAGCCATTGTGTCGCTCCTCCCTTATGCTTTGGTGACGAACGGGGCGCCCATGAGCTTGAGCAGCTCGCGTGCTTCCTCATCGGTCTTGGCGGTGGTGATGATGGCGATGTTCATGCCGCGGAGCTTCTCGATCTTATCGTACTCGATCTCGGGGAAGATGATCTGCTCCTTGAGGCCGAGGCTGTAGTTGCCGCGGCCGTCGAACGCATCGGCCGAGATGCCGCGGAAGTCGCGGACGCGGGGCAGCGCGATGTTGAACAGGCGGTCCAGGAACTCCCACATACGGTCCTGACGCAGCGTGACCTTCACGCCGACGTGCATACCCTCACGCAGCTTGAAGTTTGCGACGCTCTT
>HF985738.1:11809-12750 GCA_000432375.1 Firmicutes bacterium CAG:103 | reverse complement strand
TGCGACGCTCTTCTTGGCGACGGTCGCAACCGCATGCTGGCCGGTGATCGCAGTGATGTCCTTGATGACGGCGTCGAGCGCCTTGGCGTTATCCTTGCAGTCGCCGCAGCCGACGCTGACGACGATCTTCTCGATCTTCGGGATCTGCATAACGCTCTCGTACTGGAACTTCGTCATCAGAGCGGGAGCGACTTCCTCCACATACTTCTTCTTCATAGAAGGCATATTTGCCATAGTTCGTTGCTCCCTCCTTTACAGTTCGGCGCCGCACTTCTTGCAGACGCGGACTTTCTTGCCGTCGGTGATCTTGTGCGCAATGCGGGTCGGCTTGCCGCACTTCGGGCAGACGACCATGACCTTGCAGGCATAGATCGGGGTTTCGGTCTTGATGATGCCGCCCTGATCCTGCTGATTTTTCGGCTTCTGGTGCTTCGTGGCGACGTTCACGCCCTCCACGATGAGCTTGCCGCCCTTCGGGTCAGCAGACAGGACTTTGCCTTCCTTGCCCTTGTCCTTGCCGGACAGGACAACGACTTTATCGTCTTTTTTGATGTTCATGTTCTGCGCCCTCCTCAAATAACTTCGGGAGCCAGAGACAGGATCTTCGTGAAGTCACTGTCGCGGAGCTCACGGGCGACGGGCCCAAAGATACGGGTGCCGCGGGGGTTCTTATCCTCGCCGTTGATCAGGACGGCGGCATTCTCATCGAAACGCACATAGGTGCCGTCTGCGCGGCGAACCGGCTTCACGGTGCGGACAACAACAGCCTTGACGACGTCGCCCTTCTTGACCGAGCCGCCGGGGGCCGCCTTGCGCACGGAAGCAACGATCACGTCGCCGATGCTGGCGTATTTACGCTTGGATCCGCCGAGAACGCGGATGCACTTGATTTCCTTGGCGCCGGTATTGTCGGCAACCTTCAGATAACTTTCCTGCTGAAT
>HF985738.1:10768-11801 GCA_000432375.1 Firmicutes bacterium CAG:103 | reverse complement strand
TCCTGCTGAATCATGTTGTTGCCTCCTTACTTCGCCTTTTCCACGATCTCGACCACGCGCCATCTCTTGTCCTTGGACAGGGGGCGGGTCTCCATCACGCGGACGATATCGCCAACATGGCACTCGTTGTTCTCGTCGTGTGCCTTCAGGCGGTAGGTCTTGCCGATGATCTTTTTATAGACTTTGTGCGCCACGTGGTCTTCCACGATGACAACGATCGTCTTGTCCATCTTGTCGGACACCACTTTGCCGACGCGGGTCTTGCGGGAAGTCGTTCTCATTTCGTTCATTCTCACTTACCTCCTCACTGCTCGAGCTGCTTTTCGCGGAGCACGGTTTTGACTCGGGCAATGTCGCGACGCACAGCGGAAATCTTAACGGGGTTGTCAAGATGATTGGTAGCGTGCTGCATACGGAGCATGAACAGGTCCTTCTTCAGTTCGACCAGCTTGCTTTCCAGCTCAGCGGCGGACATGGAGCGAATTTCACTAGCTTTCATCTTATTCACCACCAATCTCAGTGTCTTCCTTCTTGACGATCTTCGTCTTGCAGGGAAGCTTGTGGCTGGCCAGACGCAGCGCCTCACGGGCAGCCTCTTCCGGCACGCCAGCGATCTCAAACAGAACTCTGCCGGGCTTCACGACGGCGACCCAGTACTCAGGAGAACCTTTACCGGAACCCATGCGGGTCTCGGCCGGCTTCTGCGTGACCGGCTTGTCGGGGAAGATCTTGATCCAGACCTGACCGCCGCGCTTGGTGTAACGGGTCATGGCGACACGGGCCGCCTCGATCTGGTTGGAGGTGATCCAGGCCGGCTCCTGCGCCTGCAGGCCGAACTCACCATAGGTCACCTTATTGCCGCGCAGGGCCTTGCCGGTCATACGACCGCGCTGCACTCTGCGGTACTTCACTCTTTTCGGCATCAGCATTAGTTGTTGCCTCCTTCCTTCGGAGCAGCGGGAGCTGCCGGACGCGGGCCGCGGTTGTAGCCGCCCTGGGGACGATTGCCGCCCTGGTAGCCCGGACGTCCGCC
>HF985738.1:2952-10762 GCA_000432375.1 Firmicutes bacterium CAG:103 | reverse complement strand
CCCGGACGTCCGCCGCCCTGGTAGCCCGGACGGCCGCCCTGGCGGTTGCCGTCACGACGGTCGCGGTTGTAGCCGCCGCGGCCTCTGCGATCGCCGTCACGGCGGTCACGGCGACGGTCGTCGCGCTTGTTCAGATCCATGGTGCGCGGGGTGGTGCGCAGGCTCTGGGAGAGGATCTCGCCTTTGTAGATCCAGACCTTGACGCCGACACGGCCGTAGGTCGTGGCAGCCTCAGCGAAGCCGTACTCGATGTCCGCGCGGATGGTCTGCAGCGGAATGGTGCCCTCGTGGTAGCACTCGGTGCGGGCGATCTCGGCGCCGCCCAGACGGCCGGAGCACATGATCTTGATGCCGCGGGCGCCCATTCTCATGGCGCGGCCCATGGCGTTTTTCATCGCGCGGCGGAAACCGATGCGCTTCTCGAGCTGCGCGGCGATGTTCTCGGCGACGAGCTGTGCGTTCGTATCCGGCGTGCGGACCTCGACGATGGAGAGGGCGACCGGCTTGCCGATCATCTTCTCGACGGAGAGGCGGATGCGCTCGATCTCCGCGCCGCCCTTGCCGATGACAACGCCCGGACGAGAGCAGTGGATATAGATGCGGACCTTCGCGCTGTCGCGCTCGATCTCGATGTTCGGGATGCCTGCGGAATACAGGGTCTTCTTCAGGTACTGGCGGATCTTGTAGTCCTCAACGATCAGGTCGCCGACCTTCTCGTCACGGGCATACCAGCGGGAATCCCAATCTTTGATGACGCCGACACGCATGCCGTGCGGATTAACTTTCTGTCCCATATCTTCTGCCTCCTCCCTTATGCCTTCTCAGCCACGACGATGGTGATGTGGCTGGTGCGCTTGTTGATGCGGTACATACGGCCCTGAGCTCTCGGGCGGCCGCGCTTGAGGATCGGGCCGGCCGTGGCATAGGCCTCGGCAACGTAGAGGTTGTCCGGATCCATCTCGAAGTTGTTCTCCGCGTTGGCGCAGGCACTCTTGAGGAGCTTGAGCATGAGCTCGCAGCCGGCCTTCGGCGTGTTGGCCATATAGGCCTCGGCGACCTTGGTGTCCTTGCCGCGGATCATGTCGCAGACGATCTGGACCTTACGGGGAGCGATACGGGCGTGCACCAGCTGGGCACGTGCAGTTTTCAGTTCTTCCATGTTCTCTCCCCCTTACTTTCCAACAGTCTTGCTGCCGGCGTGGCCGCGGAACGTGCGCGTGGGCGCAAACTCGCCCAGCTTATGTCCGACCATGTCCTCGGTCACATAGACCGGAACGTGACGGCGGCCGTCATGGACAGCGATGGTGTGGCCGACAAAGGACGGGAAGATCGTGGAGGAACGGCTCCAGGTCTTGATGACCTTCTTCTCGCCGGCCTTGTTCATTTCATCGACCCGCTTCAGCAGCTCGGGAGCGGCAAACGGGCCTTTCTTAACACTTCTGCTCATTACCTATTCCCTCCTTACTTCGCGTTGCGGCGCTTGACAATGAACTTGTCGGTCGCATTCTTCTTCTTGCGGGTCTTGTAACCCATCGCCGGCTTGCCCCACGGGGTGACCGGGCCGGGACGGCCGACAGGCGCTTTGCCTTCGCCGCCGCCGTGCGGGTGGTCGCACGGGTTCATGACAGAACCGCGGACGGTCGGGCGGATGCCCATGTGGCGTTTGCGGCCGGCCTTGCCGACGGCGATGTTGGCGTGGTCAACATTGCCGACCTGGCCGATGCAGGCGATGCAGTTGAGGCGGACCTTGCGGTACTCGCCGGAGGGGAGACGGACGGTAGCCATGCCGTTTTCCTTCGCCATGAGCTGCGCGGCGACGCCCGCGGAGCGGACCAGCTGCGCACCCTTGCCGGGGTAGAGCTCGATGTTGTGGATGACGGTGCCGACCGGGATGTTGGCCAGCGGCAGGGCGTTGCCCGGCTTGATGTCCGCCGCGGCGGAGGACAGGACGGTGTCGCCCACGTTCAGGCCGACAGGGGCCAGAATGTAGCGGCGCTCGCCGTCGGTGTACTCGACCAGGGCGATATAAGCGCTGCGGTTCGGATCGTACTCCAGGCGCAGGACGGTAGCAGGCACGTCCATCTTGTCGCGCTTGAAGTCGATGACGCGGTACTTTTTGCGGTTGCCGCCGCCCTGATGGCGGACGGTGATGCGGCCGTAGCTGTTGCGGCCGGAGTGCTTCTTGAGGACCTCCACGAGCTCCTTCTGCGGCTTGGCGTGCTTATCGACACCGTCGAAGCCGGAAACGGACATATGTCTGCGGGAAGGCGTGGTGGGTTTATAGGTTTTAATCGACATTGTTCAATTCCTCCCTTACACCATGCCCTCGAAGATCTCGATGTTCTTCGAATCAGCGGACAGTTTTACAACGGCCTTCTTGCCGGTGGCGGTCATGCCGGAGGGATTGGCGCCGACGCGCTTCTCCTTGGCACGGATCGTCGCGGTGGTGACCTTGATGACCTTCACGTCAAAGATCTCCTCGATGGCCTTTTTGATCTCGATCTTGCCGGCGTCCTTGGCGACTTCGAACGTGTACTTTTTGATGTCGAGGTCTTCCATGGACTGCTCGGTGATGATGGGACGGATAATGACATCGTAAGCGGTTCTCATTATGCGTACACCTCCTCAATTTTCTGGAGCGCAGCCTTGTCAACGACCAGGACGCGGTGCGTCAGGATCATATAGGGGCTGAGGATGGTGGCGATGGTGCTGCTCACGCCGGGGATGTTGCGGGAGCTCTTGACGAGCTTCTCGTCGACCTGCTCGGTCACGAGCAGAGCCTTGCCGTCGGCGCCGATCTTGGTCAGGAACGCCTTGACGGGGGCGGTCTTGATCTCCTCGACGGCCATGCCGTCCACGACGAGGATCTCGCCGGCAGCGGCCTTGGCGCTCAGCGCGCTCTTGAGGGCCAGTCTCTTGACCTTCTTGTTGAGCGTGTAGCTGTAGTCGCGCGGCTTCGGCGCAAACGCGACGCCGCCGTGGGTCCACACCGGGCTGCCCTTGTAGCCGGCGCGTGCGCGGCCGGTGCCCTTCTGGCGCCAGGGCTTGGCGGTGGAGTAGGAAACCTCGCCCTTGGTCAGCGCGCTCTGCGTGCCCTGACGGCAGTTGGCCAGGTGGTTCTTCACGGAGTCGTGCAGGACGGACTCGTTGGGCTCAACACCGAAAACGGCTTCGGAGAGCGCCACTTCGCCGACCTGATCGCCGGCCATATTAAACAACTTAGCAGTAGGCATATTCGCTCTCTCCTTTCCTTACTTTCTTGCAGAAGCCTTCTGCGGGTTACGACCGGAGGCCTTCTGCGGGTTGGTGCTGATGCCGGCGTCGCCCTTCTTGACGACGGTCTTCTTGACGGTGCTCTTGATATAGACAATGCCGCCCTTCGGGCCGGGGATCGCGCCGCGCACAACGATCATGTTGAGCTCGGGATCGACCTTGACCACGTCGAGGTTCTGGACGGTGACCTGATCCACGCCCATGTGGCCAGCCTGCTTCTTACCCGGGAAGATACGGGAAGGATCGGTGCTCGAGCCCATGGAGCCGGCGTGACGGTGCACAGGGCCGCCGCCGTGGCTGGTCGGGGTACGGCCCTGGCCGAAGCGCTTGATGACGCCGGCGTAGCCGTGGCCCTTGCTGATGCCGGTGATGTCGACCTTGTCGCCTTCCTTGAAGGTGTCGGCCTTGACGACATCGCCCACATTGACAGAGGCGCAGTCCTCGAGACGGAACTCTTTGAGATGCTTCTTGTAGCCGACGCCCGCCTTGTCCAGGTGGCCCTTCTCGGGCTTGGTCAGCTTCTTCTCGGCGACGTCCTCGTAGCCGAGCTGGACGGCTTCATAGCCTTCCTTTTCCGTGGTCATCTTGCCGGTGACCGTGCAGGGGCCTGCCTCGATCACGGTGACGGGGACGACCTTGCCTGCTTCATCGAAGATCTGCGTCATGCCGACCTTTTTACCGATGATGGCTGTTTTCATACATGTTCCTCCTTCAGGTTATTGGTCAGCTCGCTTAGCTCATGGCCAGAGGCTGCTGACTTGACCCGTCCGCACACGCAAGCTGCGGACTGCGGGTTTGTAAATATGCGCTCGCGCGCAGGGTTAACGGGGTGTGCTTACAGCTTGATGTCGATCTCGACACCGGCCGGCAGCTCCAGATTCATCAGAGCCTCGACCGTCTTCTGGGTCGGGTTCATGATGTCGATCAGGCGCTTGTGGGTGCGGCGCTCAAACTGCTCGCGGCTGTCCTTATACTTATGAACAGCGCGCAGGATGGTGACGATCTCGGTCTTCGTCGGCAGCGGAATGGGGCCGGAGACCTTCGCGTCGGTACGCTTTGCGGTTTCGACGATCTTCTCCGCCGCCTTGTCGATCAGCTGGTGATCGTAGGCCTTGAGGCGGATACGGATCATTTTCTTGTTGCTCGTGGTTGCCATGTTGTTTCCTCCGTTACGAATTTTTTTGGCGGCATTGGCTCCGCCTGGTTCGCACGGATGAGATCGCCATACACCGTTCCGTGCGTATCAAACCCTGCCCGAAAAACAAACCGGCTCTCGCCGGTATGCAGCCGCGCAGGTGATATACGCAAGTGCTGGCTGACTCAACCGCCCGATCATCTGCCGTGCAAGGGCGCGGCAGCGGACATACTCCACGGAAGTTACCGGAGACGGGCTCCGCAATCTCCCGCTTCATCGCAGAATGCACCTGTTTCCACACAGGCGCTTTATAAGAGTAGCAAAAACCCTCCCGAATGTCAAGAGGGTTTTTCGCTCAAACGTAGAAATTTTGCAAAAAAGTTTGTGCAGTCCGCCAAAATTACGCCTCCGGCGGTTCTGGCAGCTCCGGGGCCGCCTCCGCCGCGGTGTGCACGGCGGCCGCGAGCGCATCGGCCTGCCGGAGCAGGTCCTCTGCCCCGGTCAGGAGCGTCTGCCCGGCGGACGTGAGCGTGACGGTGTGCCGGTCGCGCATGAGCAGCGGCACGCCGAGCTCTCGCTCGAGGGCGGACACGGCGCGGCTGGTCGTCGAGTGGCTGACGAAGAGCTGACCGGCCGCGCGGGTAAAACTGCGGCAGGCGGCAACGGTGCAGAAAATGCGCAGCTGTTCGAGTTCCATGGCGGATCCCTTAATAATTAAAGGTATAGGGCATGAGCTCGCTCAGGCGGTTGCTGACATAGCGGCCGCCGCCCATGGCGGACAGCACCTCCATATCGGGCGCGAACTCGGCCAGAAACTGCCGGCACGCGCCGCAGGGGTAGCAATAGTGCTCGCCGTCGCCGTAGACGGCGATGCGCACAAAGTCGCGGCGGCCCTCGCTGACGGCCTTGCAGGCGGCGGTGCGCTCGGCGCAGATGGTGCTGCCGAGGGCAGCATTTTCAATGTTGCAGCCGGTAAAGACCGTGCCGTCGCGGCACTCGAGCGCCGCGCCGACGGCGAAATGGGAATACGGCACATAGGCATTGCGGGAGGCCTGCTCGGCCAGATTAATCAGTTGACGATCTGTCATGATCCTGCTCTCCTTCCGTTTGTTTGGGGACTGCGAACACAATATACTTATAGCCGAAGTAGTTGAACAGCGCGACCTCGAGCGTGACGCCGACCTTGGCGATGTACGGGTTGAGGCCGAAGTGCGTCAGCAGGCCGATCATCACCTCGCTCACGCCGAGGGACACCACGTTCCACATCACAAAGCGCAGGCACTGCCGCCAGCGGGCGATGTGCCCGTCGCGGAAGGTGATGCGGCCGTTGAGAAAATAGCTGCAGACCGTGCCGACAAAGTAGCCGATGGCCTGGCAGATCACGGGCGTGAAGTGCAGCAGCTCATGTGCAGTTGTGAACGCCACCCAGTCCATGCCCGTGTCAAAGCAGCCGACGAGCGCATAGGTGGCAAAGCGCTTGGCGCGCGCGATCCACTCTTGTTTCATGCGTTATTGATCTTCCAATCCGTGATGCTGTGGAAAATGTTGTACTTCGTGGGAGAAAAACCGCCGACGGCGCCGCGGTGCACGTACAGGCAGTGCTTTTCAAAGCAGACGGGCACGATGGGCGCAGTGTCCGAGATGGTCTGGAGCATGGTGCTGCAGGCCGCTGCGCGGTCGGAATCCGCGGCGGCGAGGTAGGCGTTGATGACATCGGCATACGTGCCGGTCGTGATGCCGCCGTAATTGAGCGAGCCACCGGCCTTGAGCAGCGCCGAGAGATCGAAGTCCGCCGGGAGGGCAACCTCGCCGTAGTACATATCAAACTTGCCGCCCTTGAGCGCATCCTGATAATTGTCCCAGCTGAGCTCGCGCACCTTCACGGGGATGCCGATGCTCGTGAGGTCGGCCGCGATCTTGTTGGCCATGCTGACCTTGGTCGTGCTGTCGGCATAGACGATCAGCGAGAGACTGATGTCGAGCGGGGACTGCCCGTCGGGCATGTACTCGCGCTCACCGTCGCCGTCGTAGTCGACGATCTTCAGGTCGTCGAACAGCTTCTTTGCCTTATCCAGGTCATAGGACAGCGACTCGTTGAGCGCGTTGTCATAGAGCGTGCTCGCCGGATGGACGGGCAGCGCGGTGGCGACGGCGCAGTCGTGCAGCAGCGCGACGGCGAACGCGCGGTCGATGACGTAATTGAACGGCTGGCGGTAGCGCGCCGTCATGAAAAAGCTGCTGTTGGTGTTGAAGCCGACATACTGCAGGTTCGTCGTGGCGTACTGGCGCTGGTCGTTCAGGCTCGAAAAGCTCAGGTCCGTGCCGGAGCTGGGGTCACTGAGCGCGAGATCGAGCTGGCCGTTGTCAAACGCGGAGACGATCTCCTCGACCGACTTGCACTCCATGAGATAGACCGTGTCGACGGGCGCTTTGTCCGCGTCCGGGTGGCCGGAATAGACCGTGAGGCTCTGGTGATCGGACGCAAACTGATACAGCCCCGTGCCGCTGGGGTAGGTGCTGTCAGCCGCGTTGTTTTCGATGACCGGGATGTTCAGCAGCGCGGGAAACTGCGTGTTCGCGCGCGCGAGCGTGACCGTGACGGTGCCGTCGTCGCTGTCCTTGACGTCCTTGACGGCGCTCAGGCGGCCGGAATACAGATCTGACGCCATGGCGGTCTGAATGGAATAGGCCGCGTCCTGCGCCGTGAGCGCGTGCCCGTCGTGGAAGGTGCGGTCGGCCGCGACGGTGAAGGTCCAGGTCTCCCCGTCGTCGCTGCTCCACTCGGTGAACAGGCCGGGCTCGGCCTCGAAGGCATCGGTGAGCTCCGTGAGCGTCTCGTACACGAGGCCGCAGACGGCGAGGTTATCGGAATTTTGCGTCTTGTAGGGGTTCATGCCGGCGGACGCGCTGTAGTTGAGCGTGAACTTGCCGTCGAGCTCGACGGTGGTCTGCGTGTCCTTCTGGCCGACGGTGTCGCCGGTGTCGTCCGTGGTCTTCTTGCCGCAGGCCGTGCAGCCGAGCAGCAGCACAAGTGCGAGCGCGAACGCGAGCACGCGGGTCAGGTGCAAATGTTTCATGGTGTTCCCCCTTGGGTCACAGGGTGATGACGGCGGCCTGCACGCCGCGGCGGCCGTCCGTCGCGCGGTGCGACCAGAACACGTCCGGCCGGCACATGGTGCAGGCGTCCGACACGGCGATCTGCCCCGCCGGGACGCCGAGCTGCACAAGTCTCCGGGCGTTGACGCCCTTGAGATCGAGCAGGGCCTTGCCGTCCGCGCGCGGGCGCGCGAGCGCACCGAGCGGCGCATGCAGCAGCGCCTCGGCCGCGGCCACGACCTCGAGCCCGACCTCGAAGCAGCACGCGCCGATGCCGGGGCCGATGGCGGCGCGGATGTCCGCCGG
>HF985738.1:0-2940 GCA_000432375.1 Firmicutes bacterium CAG:103 | reverse complement strand
GTCCGCCGGGTGCGCGCCGAGGGCGCACATCTGCGCGACGGCAGCGCCGAGGATATCGGCCACCGAGCCGCGCCAGCCGCAGTGCACCGCGCCGATGACCCCGGCAGCGGGGTCGTGCAGCAGCACAGGCAGGCAGTCGGCCATAAAGACCGCGAGCGGGACGCCCGGTTCGTTCGTGACAAAGCCGTCGCAGGCAAAGCGCGGCTCGCACTCCGGCGGCTGCGCGTCGGCGGCGTGCGCGATGCGCACGTCCGCGCTGTGGATCTGCCGCGCATACACCGCGCGTGTGAGATCCAGCCCGGCGGCCGCGCCGAGCCGCCGCCAGTTTTCGCGCACGTTTTCGGGCGTGTCGCCGCGGCGGACACTGAGGTTCAGGCTCTCGAGCACGCCGGTGCTCACGCCGCCGAGGCGGGTGGAAAAGGCGTGGCGCGCCGCGATGTTCGGCGCGGTCAGGTACGCTGCGCCGCGCGCGGCGTGCAGCGGGAAAGCGACTTCGTTATGCATTCTTGCCGCAGCAGTCCTTATACTTCATGGGCAGGCCGTTCGGGCGCAGCTTGCCGCACGGGCACGGGTCATTGCGGCCGGGCTTCTTGACGCGGCGGACGGGGCGCTTCTTCTCGCTGTCGTCCCCGCCGGCATTCGTCGCGGCGCTGCGGGCGACGGTCTTGCGCTCGAGCTTCTGCTCGCGGCGCACGCGCACCGTGAACAGGCGGCGCACCGTCTCGCTCTGGATGCCGTTGACCATTTCGTCGAACATGTCAAAGCCGGCGCGCTTGTATTCATCGACGGGCTTGACGTTGCCGTAGGCGCGCAGGCCGATGCCCTGACGCAGGTCATCCATGGCCTCGAGGTGATCCATCCAGTATTCGTCGACCACGCGCAGCATGACCACGCGCTCGAGCTCGCGCATGAGCGGCGTGCCGTCCGGCTGCAGGCCGAAGGCTTCCTCGCGCGCGGCATAGGCCTTCATGGCGCAGTCATACACCGCGTCGGAGAGCGTGTCGGGCGTGAGCTTGTGCAGTTCCTCGGCCGTATAGCTCAGGTCGCACGGGAAGAGCTTTTCGAGCGGGGCGAGGATCTCGTGCAGATCCTTGTCGTTTTCGGGGTGGTGCTCGGCCATGCCGGCGGCAATGTCGCCGGTGATGACGGTGCGGATCATGTGCTGGACGTGCTCCTGCAGATCCTCGCCGTCGAGCACCTTACGGCGCTCTTCATAGATAACGTTGCGCTGCACGTTCATGACATCGTCGTATTCGAGCACGTTCTTACGGGCCTGGAAGTTGCGGCTCTCGACCGTGCGCTGGGCCTGCTCGATGGCGTTGGAGAGCATCTTGTGGTCGAGCGGCGTGTCCTCGTCGACGCGCAGCGTCTCCATCATGCTCTGCATACGCTCGGAGCCGAACAGACGCATGACGTCGTCCGTGAGCGCGATGTAAAAGCGGCTCTCGCCGGGGTCGCCCTGACGGCCGGAGCGGCCGCGCAGCTGGTTGTCGATGCGGCGGGACTCGTGCCGCTCGGTGCCGATGATATACAGGCCGCCGGCCGCGCGCACGCGGTCCGCTTCGGCGTCGATGCTCTTTTTGTGCTCGGCCATGCGCTCGGCAAACAGGGCGCGGGCCTTGAGGATCTCTTCGTCCTCGGTCTCGGCATAGCCGGTAGCCTCGGCGATGACCTCCTCCGAGAAGCCGGCCTTGCGCAGGTCGGCCTTGGCCAGATACTCCGCGTTGCCGCCGAGCATGATGTCCGTGCCGCGGCCGGCCATGTTCGTTGCGATCGTGACAGCGCCGAACTTACCGGCCTGCGCGACGATCTCGGCCTCTTTCTCGTGGTGCTTGGCGTTGAGGACGTTGTGCGGGACGCCCGCCTTGCGCAGGAGCTTGGACAGGTGCTCGCTCTTTTCGATCGACACCGTGCCGACCAGCACCGGCTGGCCCTTTTCATGGCAGACGCGGATCTGCTCGATGATGGCGCGCAGCTTGCCGGCCTCGTTTTTATACACAACGTCGGGGTTGTCGATGCGGATGACGGGCTTGTTCGTCGGGATCTCGATGATGTCGAGGTTATAGATGGCCGCGAACTCCTCTTCCTCGGTCATGGCCGTGCCGGTCATGCCAGAGAGCTTGCCGTAGAGACGGAAGTAGTTCTGGAACGTGATGGTCGCCAGCGTCTTGTTCTCGCTCTGCACGCGCACGTGCTCCTTGGCCTCGATGGCCTGGTGCAGGCCGTCGCTGTAGCGGCGGCCGAGCATGAGACGGCCGGTAAACTCGTCGACGATGATGACCTCGCCGTCTTTGACGACGTAGTCAATGTCGCGCTTCATGATGCCGTGCGCGCGGATGGCCTGGTCGATGTGGTGCACGAGCGTGGCGTTTTCGATGTCCGCGAGATTTTCGAGGCCGAAGGCCGTCTCGGCCTTGGCGATGCCGCGGGCGGTGAGCGTCGCGGTGCGGGCCTTTTCGTCGACGACGTAGTCGGCGTCGAGGTCCTCGTCCTCCTCTTCCTTGTCGTCGATGGAGGCGTAGGACTTGCACGTCAGCCGGGCGGCAAAGTCCTCCGCCTGGCGGTAGAGGTCGGTGCTCTCATCGCCCTGACCGGAGATGATGAGCGGGGTGCGCGCCTCATCAATGAGGATGGAGTCCACCTCGTCGACGATGGCGAAGGCGTGGCCGCGCTGCACCATCTGGGATTTGTAGATGGCCATGTTGTCACGCAGGTAGTCAAAGCCCATCTCGTTGTTCGTGCCGTAGGTGATGTCGGCCGCGTAGGCCTGCTGGCGCTCGGCGCTCGACATGTCGTGCACGATCAGGCCGACGCTCAGGCCAAGGAAGCGGTAGACCTTGCCCATCCACTCGCTGTCACGGCGGGCGAGGTAATCATTGACGGTGACGATATGCACGCCCTCGCCGGTGAGCGCGTTGAGATACGCCGGCAGGACGGCGA
>HF985737.1:31029-35269 GCA_000432375.1 Firmicutes bacterium CAG:103 | reverse complement strand
TAATGTCCACGCCCTCATAGAGCTGCTGCGCGACCGACATAGTGCGCCGCGGCGTCATGCCCAGGCGACGGGAAGCCTCCTGCTGCAGGGTCGAGGTGATGAACGGGGGCGACGGGCTGCGCTGCTTTTCGCCGCGCTTGACGCTCGCAATTTTGAACGGTTCGGCCGACACGGCGGCAATAATCTTGTCGGCCGTGGCCTCGTCCGGGACATCCATTTTCTTATCGGCCGTGCCGTAAAAGCGCGCCGTGAACGTGCCCGCGCCGCAGTCGAGCAGCGCGTCGAGCAGCCAGTACTCCTGCGGCTGGAAGGCGCGGATCTCGTTTTCGCGGTCGACCACGATGCGCGTGGCCACCGACTGCACGCGGCCGGCGGACAGGCCGGGCTTGACCTTGCGCCAGAGCAGCGGACTGAGCTTATAGCCCACGATGCGGTCGAGAATGCGGCGCGCCTGCTGCGCGTCGACCAGATCCTGATCGATCTCGCGCGGGTGCTGGATGCTCTCGGTGACGACCTTTTTCGTAATCTCGTTGAACGTCACGCGCTTGGCCTTGTCATCCGGCAGATCCAGCAACTCCTTCAGGTGCCATGAAATGGCCTCTCCTTCGCGGTCCGGGTCGGTCGCAAGATAGACGGTGTCGGCCGATTTCGCGCGCTTTTTCAGGTCGGCGATCACGTCCGCGCGGTCTTTCACGGGCAGGTACTGCGGCGTAAAATCACCGTCAATGTCCACACCCATGGTGCTCTTGGGCAGGTCACGCAGGTGGCCCATCGAGGCCACGACCTGATAATGATTGCCCAGATATTTTTCGATTGTTCTGGCCTTCGCCGGAGACTCGACGATCACCAGATCGGTTTTTGCTTTTGCCATCGGGTCTACTCCAACTCCTTATGATTCTGCGCAGTGCCTGCGCGTATATTTAATGAAAAGCGTTTGCCCGGCTCCTGCCGGACGACGCCGCGGATCTGCAGCACGGTCAGCTCCGCGAGCACCTTACTCGCCGGCAGCTGCGTCTTTTCGATGATGAGGTCCACCTGTGTGCCGGGCGCATCGATCGCCGCGACGATCTGCAGCTGCTCGGTCGTGAGCGACTTCAGCTGCGCTTCCAGGTCAATATATGCCTCCGACTGCGGCTTGTCAATCCTTTTCTCCGCGACCGGGCGGCGCACCTGTGCAAAGCCGCTGCCCGTCTCCGGCGGCGGTTCAGGCGCCTGGGTCTCGGGCGCGGGCGCGATGTTTTCCCGCAGCGTGCCGGGAAACATGCGGCGAAAATCGCTCAGCACATCCCACGCGCACGTGGCCGGACGGGCGCCGTCCTTGAGCAGCGCATTGCTGCCGGCCGAGGCGCGGGAGTCCGCGTTGCCGGGCACGGCAAAGACCTCCCTGCCCTGCGTGACGGCATCGTCGGCAAACAGGAGCGCGCCGCTTTTCTCCGGTGCTTCGACCACGACCGTCGCCACCGCGAGACCGGACGTGATGCGGTTGCGCAGCCGGAAGCCAAAGCGCGGCACGGACATATTCGGCGCAAACTCGCTCACAACGGCGCCGCAGCGCGCGACCTCCTGCGTGTATGCACCCGCAAAATCCAGGTTGATCGCCGTACCGGACACGCCCACGCAAATGCCGCCGGCGTGCAGCGAGCCCTCGGCGGCCGACCGGTCGATCCCGGCCGTGAGGCCGGAGAGCACGATACCGCCGTGCCGCACGATCTCGGAGCCGAACTTGCGCGCGGTGCGCACGCCATACGGCGTTGCGCTGCGCGTGCCGACCACGGCGACGGCCGCGCGGTCATCCAGCGGCGGCAGCGTGCCGCGCACGTAGAGCACGAGCGGCGGGTCGTAGATCTGCAGCAGCCGCTGCGGGTAGGCCGCGTCCTGGATCGTCAGGATGCGGATATGCTCCCGGTCACAGATGGCGAGCGCGCGGTTGGCATCCTTCAGGTCTTTATCCAGCAGCAGACGCAGCTCCTCCGGGCGTAGCGGCACACGGACACGGTAATCCGCCTCCGTGGCAAAATATACATCCCGCGGCGTGCCGAAATGCTCCACGAGCGCGAGCTTCATCTTCGGGCGCACGCCAAAGCGCATAGACAGCCAGACCCAGTATTGCAGCTGCGACATTTGCGCGCCTCCTCACATCCCGGTGCGGGCGATCTCCCACATGACGACCGCCGCGGCCACCGCCGCATTGAGCGACTCCGCCCCCGGCTGCATGGGGATGATGATCTGCCCGTCGCACTGTGCGAGCAGCTGCGCGCTCAGGCCGCGCCCCTCGCTGCCGATCGCCACGGCGGCCGGCGAGAGCGGCACGCGCCGCAGGTCCTGCGCCGTATCCGTCAGCGCCGCGCCGTAGAGCTTGAGACAGTTTGCGCGCAGCAGCTGCAGCAGCTCGTCCGTCGCGCACGTCAGCACCGGCTGGCGGAAGAGCGCGCCCATCGCAGCGCGCACGGTCTTGGGGCTATAGAGATCGGCGCACGCGCCGGTGAGCACCACGGCATCCATGCCAAGGGCGTTCGCCGTGCGGATGACCGTTCCGACGTTGCCGGGATCCTGCACGCCCTCGAGCACGATGACGTGCCGCAGCGGCTGCGGCAGACGCATCTCCGGGAGGCGCACGGTAAAGACCGGGCCGGGCGAATGCATGAGCGGCGAGGCATAGGCGACGAGCTCCGCGTCGGCCGTATACTGCGCAGCGCCGTCCGGCAGCGGGAACGCCGCCGCATCGCGCCAGAGCACGGACGTGACCTCCGCGCCGAACTGTAGCGCCTCGCGCAGCAGCTTTTCACCGTCGCAGACGTACTCCCCCGCGTCCCGGCGCACATCCTTATCCCTGGCCAGCGCGCGCAGGTGCAGGATATATTGATTTTTCCGCGACCGAATCTGCTCCATAAACCTGTTCTCCGCATATTCCATTACAATGTAATTCAAATATGTTCTTCATCTTATAACATCGCTCCACAATTTTCAAGTCCCGAGTTTCAGGAATTTGCAAAGCGCTGCAAATTTTCCGCCGCATACCCCAGCAGCGCGGCCCTGTCGTTCGGCAGCGTCTCATCCATGACCGCGTCCAGACACGCCTGCAGCGCCGCGCCGACCGCCCGGCCGCGCAGGCCGAGCGCGAGCAGATCATCCCCGTTGACCGCGAGGTCTTTGAGCGAGAAGCAGGCATCCGCCGCGAGCAGCTCATCGAGCACGCGCTCCGCCTGCCGGTACGTCTCCACCCGGCCGGCACAGATGGCCGACTGGCCGCAGGTATCGGCAATGTGCAGCTCAAAAAGCTGCCGCACGGTCTCAACGCCGAGCTTGTTCATCAGCCGCCGGATGGGCTTTGCCTCCGGCGCGATGGGCAGGTCGTGATAGCGGATAAGCTGCGTGATGCGCGTGCGCCCGGCCGTGTCAAAGCGCAGGCGCGTGAGAATGCCCTCCGCCAGCTCGGTGCTCTTGGCCGCGTGGCCGTAAAAATGGCCGACACCATCCGGCCCGAGGGAAAAGCACGGCGGCTTGCCGACATCGTGCAGCAGCGCCGCCCAGCGCAGCACCGGCTCCGGCGGGATGTGCTCCACGACCGCGGCCGTGTGCTGCCAGACGTCCCGGTCGTGGTGCGGGTTGTGCTGCGCAAAGCCGAACATCGGCCGTAGCTCCGGGATCGGGACGGCCAGCACATCGGAAAATTCCCGCAGCACTGCGTCCACGTTCTGCCCGCAGAGGAGCTTTGTCAGCTCGCTGCGCACGCGCTCCGCCGCGAGATACTGCAGCAGCGCGCGATTGCGATGAATGGCCGCCGCCGTCTCCGGCGCGATCTGAAAGCCGAGCACGGACGCAAAGCGCAGCGCGCGCAGGATGCGCAGCCCATCCTCCTGAAAGCGGCGGTCCGGCTCGCCCACGCAGCGCACAACGCCGCGCGCAATGTCCTCCGCCCCGCCGCAGATGTCCACCAGCCCCGTGCGCGGATTGTAGGCCAGCGCGTTCATCGTGAAATCGCGGCGCAGCAGATCCTCGCGCAGGCTGCGCGTAAAGCGCACGGCGTCCGGCCGCCGGTGGTCGGTATAGTCCCCGTCGACGCGGTAGGTCGTGATCTCAAGCGGCAGGCCGTCGAGCAGGACGGTCACAGTGCCGTGCCTGAGCCCCGTCTCGATGAGCCGCTCGCCGGCAAAGACGCGCTCGACCTGCGCGGGCTCGGCATTGGTCGTGATGTCCCAATCCCCCGCCGCGCAGCCACGCAGCGCGTCGCGCACAGCCC
>HF985737.1:30322-31024 GCA_000432375.1 Firmicutes bacterium CAG:103 | reverse complement strand
CGCGTCGCGCACAGCCCCGCCGACGACATAGGCCTCCCAGCCCGCCGCCGTGAGACGATCGAGCGCCGTATGCACTTGTGACGGCAGGGTCAGCATGGGCAGCCTCCTCAGTTGTGGTGATAGATCTTCTTTTCCAGCGCAAAAATACGGGCACTGAAGCTGCCGGCCGGCACGGTCGGCAGCGTTTCCGCATAGATCTCCATGCGGCTGTCGATGAGGTCAATGTATGACAGCAGCTCCGCCTCCGCGCACATGGGCCGCACGGCCGCGCCGAACTCCGGCTCGCCGTGGTGCGAGAGCAGCAGGTGCTGCAGCAGCATGGACTTTTCCTCGGGAATGCCAAGCTCGCGCGCGGCGTCCGCGACCTCCTGCGCCCCCATGACCAGATGGCCAAGGAGCTGCCCGGCCGTGGAGTACTCCGTCACGATGCCGAGATCGGAAAACGCAAACTCCCGCTCCTTGCCGAAATCGTGCAGCAGCGTGCCGGTCAGCAGCAGGCTGCGGTCAATGACCTCCGGATACAGGCCCGCGAGAAAATCCGCCGTGCGCAGCATGTTGTAAGTATGCATCAAAAGGCCGGACAGGAAACTGTGGTGCACGCTCTTCCCGGCCGGAATGCGCCGGAATGCATCGAGGTGGCGCGCCAGCATCGTCTCGGCCACGCTGCGGTAATCCGCGTCCGTGATCGAGGCGACCAGCCGC
>HF985737.1:23743-30309 GCA_000432375.1 Firmicutes bacterium CAG:103 | reverse complement strand
CGACCAGCCGCTGCACGTCCGCCAGCGCGGCGTCCGCGTCGATGGGTGCCGTCGGCACGAGCAGCGACGTGTCATAATCGTCCGCCGCTTCGGCCATACGGATGCGGTGGACGCTGATCTGCAGCGCACCGCGGTATTCCGAGACGCTGCCGCGGATCTTTACGACGCGGCCGGTATCGTCCGGGCGCGCGCCGATCGGGCCGCTGTAGTCCCAGACCTTGATCTCCACGCTGCCCGTGCGGTCGCAGATCGTACCGCTGAGAAACGGTTTGCCGTTGTTCGTCGTCTTGAGCGCCGCCGCGCGCAGAATATAAAAGCCCTCGACATCCATGCCGGGGAGCATATCCGCAATGGGTTTATTGAATTCCATGGCTCCGCCTTTCCGCCCGCAGAGCGGGTCGTTCGTTCTATAGGATAACTATACATTGCCGTGATTTTGCCCGTCTGTCAAGCCTTTTCCCGCAAAAATCCGCCCCGCCGCCGATGGCTCGGCCTGCGGGACGGAGGCATTCAGTGTTCGGCGCGGGCGATCCGCTCGGCCGCCTGCCGGCCAGTCGGCGTGGCGGCAAGGCCGCCGGGGCCGGTCTCGCGCAGGCTGGCCGGGAGCGCATCACCGACCTCGCCCATGGCATCGATGACCTCATCGACCGGGATGCAGCTCGTGATGCCGGCGACGGCCATATTCGCCGCGCTCACGGCATTGACCGCACCAATGACATTGCGCTTGACACACGGTACCTCGACCAGGCCCGCGACCGGGTCACACACCAGCCCAAGCAGATTGCCGAGCGCGATGGCGTACGCATCCGCGCACTGCTGCGCCGTGCCACCGAGGATGTGCGTCAGCGCGGCCGCCGCCATGGCGCTGGCCGTGCCGATCTCCGCCTGGCAGCCGCCCTCCGCGCCGGCCACGCTCGCGCGCAGCGCCGTGACCTGGCCGAACCCGGCCGCGATATACAGCGCCTGCAGGATCGTCTCCTCCGCAACATCGCGCACCTCCGCAAGCGGGATCAGCACCGCCGGCAGCACGCCGCAGCTGCCCGCCGTGGGCGCGGCGACGATGCGCTTCATGCACGCATTGCACTCGGCCACCTTGAGCGCCTCTTCTGTCACGCGCTGAAAATACGTCCCGCCGAGGAGGCGGCCGGCCTCCGCCGCCGCGCGGAATCTGGCCGCGTCGCCGCCGATGAGCCCGCTGTTGGAGCGGTCGGATGCGCAGTACTGCCGGCTCGACTGCTGCATCGCCGTCCAGAGCGCCGCAATCTGGCGGTAGGACGCCGCAGCGTCATAGCCGTTTTCCTGACAGTCCGCATCACGGATGACGGCATAGAGCGGCTGCCCGCTCTCCTGTGCAGCCGAAAGCATGGATGCAATGCTCGAAAAGCTCATACCGGTTCCTCCTGATTAAAGATCGTGATCTTCTGAATGCCCTCGATGTGCGACAGCCACTGCTCGATGTCCTTCGGGATTGGCTGGTCACACTCGAGGATCATGACCGCGTAGCCGCCCTGCTCGCTGCGGTAGAGCTGCATGGTGGCGATGTTGACGTGCCGCTGCATGAGCGCCGCCGTCACGGCAGCGACATGGCCGGGCGTGTCCTGATTGTGGACAATGAGCGTGTTGTGCTCACCGGAAAAGTTCGTCTCGATACCGTCGATGGAGCGGATGCGGATGCGCCCGCCGCCGATGCTCTCGGCCACAATGTCCAGCGTGCGGCCCTTGGCGCCCGTGAGCTGCAGGCGCGCGGTGTTCGGGTGCGCGTTGCGCAGCTGCACGTTCCGGAACGAGAACGTCAGCCCCTGCTCCGCCGCGACGGCAAAGCTGCCCGGAATGCGCAGATCGTCCGGCTGCATACCGAGCAGGCCCGCGATCAGCGCGCAGTCCGTGCCGTGGCCATGACCGGTCAGGGCGAAGCTGCCGTGCAGCGAAATGTCCGCGTGCACCGGCCGGTCGCCGAGCAGTTTGCGGGCCGTCAGGCCGATGCGCACGGCCCCGGCCGTGTGGCTGCTGGACGGGCCGACCATGACCGGCCCGAGAATATCAAATAAACGCATGGCGCGCCTCCTTGGGTATACGAATCTTTTGCAAAATGAAATATGCGGTATTATACGCGCTCGGCGCGCAAAATGCAATGCCGATCCTCCGCCGGTGCGAAAATTCGGCGCAAAAATGCCGGCCGCCAACCGGCAGCCGGCAATATTCGGCGGATCAGTGCTCCTGGATCATCATGCGGATGATCGTGCGGTCGGTCTCGCGCATGCCCTCGCTCGCAAGTGTGCCGATGTTGCGGATCGTGTTCTCCACGCCCTTGACGACAATGCCGTCGCCGCCGTAGAACTGGCTCTCGTGCATCTGCATCTGCATACCCAGCAGCCCCGCCTCGACCGCCGAAGCGATCTTGGCCGCGCAGCTCGCCTTCGCACCGTCGCAGATCATGCCGGAATCAATGGCGATCGCGTTGACGATGGTGTGCGCGATCTCGCGGAACTGCCCGCCATACAGATACGTCACGCCCGCGGCCGCGCCGCAGCCGGCCGCCGTAGCGCCACAGTAGGCGGACAGGCTGCCGATGCCGGTTTTCAGATGGATGGTGACGAGGTTCGACACCACGAGCGCGCGGTAGAGCATCTGCTGCGTGACGCCCAGTTCCCTGGCGTAGACGATGACCGGCAGCGACGCCGTCAGCCCCTGGTTGCCGCTGCCGGAGTTGATGACCACCGGCAGGTCGCAGCCGTTCATGCGCGCGTCCGACCCGGCCGCGGCGTAGGCCTTGGCGCGGTTGTGGATGCTCATGCCGTAAGACTGCAGCAGGATGCGGCCGATGTTCGCGCCGTAATCCCCGCGCAGGCCCTCCTCGGCGATGGCCCAGTTATAATCGATCTGCCGCTGGAGCGTCTCCTGCACGTCGGCAATGTCCACCTCGTTTGCAAAGGCAATGATATGCTCGACCGTCAGCACACTGCGGTCGGTGGCGTGCTGGCTGCCGGACTCCTGATAGTCCTTGTGAAACTGCACGACGCCGTTTTTCTCGATACGGATCACGTTCGTGTGATAGCCCGCGATCTCGACGGACGCGCTGTCCGTCCCCGCCGTGACGCGCACCTGAATGTCGAACACGTAGTCCTTGTCCGCGCGCCGGACGGTAAAGGCAGCCTGCTGCAGATAGGCGCCCACCGCATCCACCTGCTCCGGCGTGAGGCTCGCAAGCACCTGCAGCTGCGCGTCGGCATTGCCGGAAACGATACCCGCCGCTGCGGCCGCCGCAATGCCGCGCTGGCCGTTCGTATTCGGCACGATGACGCTCTTGACATTTTTGATGATGTTCGCGCTCGCAAGCACTTCGACCGTTTCCGGCAGCGCACCGAGCGTCCTGCGGGCCAGCGCCGCGCAGTACGCCACGGCGATCGGCTCTGTACAGCCCATGGCGGGCTGCAGTTCCTCTTTCAGGATCGCAACATATTCGCGGTAGATCTTCTCGTCCATGTTCTCTCCTCCGATTTTTGTTTTTTCTCCGTAATCTGACCGTAAAATTCCGCTTTTTGTAATAGTATAGCGAAACAGCGGCACATTTTCAACAAAAAAGATACCGGCAAAAGCACCGGTATCTCAAGGCAGGTCAATCTTCACGTTTTTTCCGGCAGGCGTGCACGATCGCCCAGAGCGCATAGCCCAGCACGCCGCCGATCGTATTCGTGATGACGTCCGTAATGTCCGAACTGCGGGACGCATGCAGCAGCGGCTGCACGACCTCAATGCCGACGCTGAGCGCCAGCGTCAGCAGCAGGCAGCGCCAGAAGCTGCACCGCCTGCCGCGGCAGCTGCGGCACAGCGGCAGCAAAACACCGAACGGGACAAACAGGGCGATGTTCAGCACGATCTGCCGGACATAATCGCCGTGGCGGAGAATGACGTCCTCAAACGGCGCCATGTGCATGGGGATATACGGATGGTCAAGGCAGAACGGCAGCGCCGCCAACACCGGCATGAGCGTGAAGAGCGCGATGCCGGCGAGGCAGCCGTACATGAGCGTGTAGACCGCGAGCGTTCTGCGCCCCAGCGGCCGCCACTTCGGCAGCAGCCAGATGCCGTAAACGGCCGCGAGCACGGCCAAATCGATGAGAATCTTTGCGTTTCGGCTCATGCACAGCCTCCTTCCTCTCTGCCGGTCAGAACGCACGTGTTATCCGCGCACCCACTGCTCCAGTTTCGGTTTTGCGCTGTCCACCGCGCTGCCGCGCAGGGATAGACCGGGCGCGACCCGCGCACCCTTCGCTGCGCGCCGGATGTCCTGCTCCGTGTTCGACAGGCCGCTGCCCTCGTTCGTGCAGAACGGATGGATGGTTTTCCCCTGCCAGTCATAGTGCTCGAGGAAGGTGTAGACCGCCATCGGCATGGTGCCGCAGTAGTTCGGATAGCCGAGATAGATTTCTTCATAGTCGTCCAGACGCTCCGGCAGCGCCGTCAGTTCCGGACGGGCGCTCGCGCGCAGGTCGCGCCGCGCCTCGGCGACGCAGGCATCATAGTTGTCCGAATACGGCGCTTTCTGTTCGATATGGAATAGCTCCGCGCCGGTGAGTTCGGCAAGCAGCCGCGCCGCCTTCTCCGTGTTGCCGACGGCGATGGTGCGACGCGCCCCGGAAAAATAGTTCTCTCCCGCGCGGGAGTAATAGGCAATGAGTTTTTTCATGATCCGTTCGCCTGAAAAACAGGCGCTCCTTTCTGGGAACAATGCCAAAAGCATACCGCAGTTTTCCGCATCCGTCAACCGGCCGGTGCGGATGGGAAGCTGCTGCAACGGCTGCTAAGATGCCGCTAACATTTCCGCCGGTCGATTGATGCACTGTAAAAAATACGATACGCTTTGTGCAGGAAATGACATTTTTACGAGATGGGGATGCACATGAACATTCGCAAAACCGCAGCGCCTGCGCGCATACTGGCGCTGCTGGTCGGTCATGGTTCCGCGTTCGCCGCTGCACCGGACACCGCGCCCGGCAATGCACAGTGCGCAAAATACGGCCACACCAAGGGCACGCGCATCGGCGAACAGCGCACACCCGAGCCGAACGCCTCTGATGCCGCATACTGCTGCTGCACGCAATTTATCCGGAGTGTGCGTGCGGGCGCTGCGGCGATGTCTGGGTCACCAGTGCCGGGATCGTCGAGCGGCAGACGCACGAAAAGCTCTATTACCACTTTGAAAACGGCATGTGCAAAGGCTGGTACTGCAAAAACTGCCACACCTACAGCTGGAAATAAGCGCACGAAAAAGCTCCCCCGCCGGGGGAGCTTTTTGCTGCCTTAGCGCACGCGCAGGCGCTCCACGAGCGCCTCATTGCTCTCGGCCATGCAGGTCTGGTAGTCCGTATAGAGCACCATGCCCGGCAGCGCGCCGGACGGCTTGCGCACGAAGCGCGCCATGGTGTAATCCACCGGTGTCTTCCCGCCGCCGCGCGCCTGCGAATAGTATACGGCGAGACTCGCCGCCTCGGCAATCGTCTGGTCGTCGGGCGTCGTGTCGTGCGCACGGATGATGACGTGCGAACCGTGTACCTTCTGCACATGCAGCCAGATGTCCGTGCGGCGGGCGGTGCGGTGCGTCAGCTCGTCATTTTGCGTGTTGGAGCGGCCGACGAGGATCTCATACCCGGTGCTCGAAACGAAGGCGAGCGGCGCGCGCTGCGCCGTCTTTTCCTTTTTGGCATTACGCGGCTGGCGCAGATACCCGGTCGCGCGCAGCTCGGCGCGAATATCCGCAAGGTCGCGCTCGCTCTCGGCGCGCGCGAGCTCATCGAGCACACTGTTGAGATAGTCGAGGTTCCGGCTCGCCTCCGCGATCAGGCCGGTCAGGTGCTGTTCGGCCGTTTTGGCCTTGCGGTAGGACTTATAGAGCGCGGCGGCGTTCTCCTGCGGGCTCTTGCGCGGGTCCAGCTCGATCGTCACGTCCGGGCAGCCCTCGGCATAGTAGTCCTGCACCGTCACGGTGCGGTCACCTTTCTGGATACGGTAGAGGTTGGCCTTGATGAGGTCGGCCTTCTGCCGCAGGGCCTCACGGTCGGCGCAGCGCAGCAGGTCCGACTGCTGGATGGCCAGCTTTTTGGCCGTGCGGTCGCGCAGGGTGCGCACCTGATGCGTCAGCTCCTGCGAGCGGCGGCGCATGGCCTCCGCCTTGTCGCGGCGGAGATAAAATTCGTCCAGCAGCTCGGAAAACGAGCCGCAGCCACGGCATTCCAGCGCGTCCTGATACTGCAGGATCGGCACGGCGGAAAAATCCTTCGGCCGGTCGCCGTCGAGCAGCATGGTGGGCGCGAGATTGTTCGACTCGACCGAGAACACCAGCGCGTCCAGCTCGTGCTCCAGGCGCGCGCGCTGCGCATCGTCCAGCCGCTCGAGCCGGGGGCTGGCATCGCCGAGCGCGCGGAAGCACACCTCCCGGCACAGCAGGGGCGACACGCCGGAAAACAGACCCAGCAGCCACTTATCAAGCGTCGCCGCAGTGACCGGGCCGGAGAGCAGCTGCGCGCGCTGCTCCGGCGTCGTGTCAAACAGGACCGGCTTGTCCTGCC
>HF985737.1:5606-23737 GCA_000432375.1 Firmicutes bacterium CAG:103 | reverse complement strand
CGGCTTGTCCTGCCGCAGCGGCAGGCGGTAAAACAGGCCCGGCTGCACCTGGCGCGTCTCGCTCATGGAGGAATCCACGCGGCGCATGCAGTCGATGATGTGCCCGTCGGCGCTGACGAGGATGACGTTCGACTGGCGGCCAAGCATTTCAACAATGAGCTGCTTTTTGACCGGCGTGCCGAGCTCATCGCGCCCGTCGAGATCGAGCACGAGCATGCGCTCGAAGTCTGGCTGGGAAATACCCGTAATGCGCGCGCCGACCAGATGCTTGCGCAGAAGCATGCAGAACATCGGCGGTTCGGCCGGATTTTCAAACGTGCCGGCCGTGAAATGCACCCGCGCGCTGCCCACGCCGCCGTGCACGAGCAGTTTCGCGTTGCCGCCCTGCGTGCGCACGGACAGCAGCAGCAGGTCGCGCTCCGGCTGCTGCACCTTGTCGATGCGCGCGCCGGTCAGGCTCTGCGTCAGTTCCTGCGTCAGGCCGTGCAGAAAAACTGCGTCCATTGGCATGTTACAGCACCTCCGTGATCTTGCTGAAGAGCTCGCGCAGCCGCTGCGTGCGGCCGAGCAGATACAGCCAGCCAAAGAGCGTCTCGAGCCCCGTGGCCGCGTGATACTGCGCGACGTCCGCATGCTGCGGCACCGAGTTCACCTTCGCGTTGCGGCCGCGCTTGTAGACCGCGCGCTCCTCGTCCGTGAGCGCGGGCTGAATGGCCTCCGCCACGCGCGCCTGCGCGGGCGCGTTGACGCGGCGCACCGTCTCACGGTGCAGGTCGGTCACGGCCGTGAGCCCGGCGGCACACAGGGCCGTGCGCATCATGAGCTCATATACCCCGTCGCCGATGTGCGCGAGGGCGAGCGTGCTGTAAGCGCCGACCTGCGCCGGCGTCATTTCCGGGGCAAAGTCCGCCCCATCCGGAAAGGCAATCGTGCCGACGGGGCGGCGCTCCGGCCGCCCCGTGTGGAGATCATGATTCATCGTCTTCAGGTTCCTCTTCGTTGTCATCGGCAAAGTCCGTCTGCGCCTGCAGCACCTCGCTCGGTGCGGTGCCCTGCACATACTGCATCTCCTGCCACTGCTGCTTCGTGATGAGGATCTTGCGCGGCTTCGAGCCCTCAAACGGGCCGACGATGCCCATCTCCTCCATCTGATCGACCATGCGCGCGGCGCGCGAATAGCCGAGCTTCAGCCGGCGCTGCAGCATGGACACCGACGCCTGCTTCGTCTCGAGAATGACATCCACGGCCTGCGGCAGCAGCTCGTCATAGTCGCTCTTGGCGGGCTTGTCCGCCTCGGGCGCGGGGCCGGACTTCTTGTCGGCCTCGGCGGCGGATTTTTCGATCTGCGCAATGATGTCGTCGCTGTACTGCGCCTCGGAGTTCTGCTTGATGAAGCGCACGACCTCCTCGCGCTCCTCGTCCGACACAAACGAGCCCTGCACACGCAGGGGCTTGCCGGTGCCGATGGGCGCATAGAGCATATCGCCCATGCCGATGAGCTTTTCTGCGCCGGAGGTATCGAGGATGATGCGGCTCTCGAGCGAGGACGAGACCGCAAAGGCAATGCGGCTCGGGATGTTCGCCTTCATGAGGCCGGTGATCACGTCCGCGGACGGGCGCTGCGTTGCGATGATGAGATGCATACCCGCGGCGCGGCCCATCTGCGCCACGCGGCAGATGCTCTCCTCCACCTCTTTGGCGGCGCAGAGCATGAGGTCGGCCAGCTCGTCGATGACGATGACGACCTGCGGCAGCGTCTGCCCGTCGGGCTCGTTTTTCTGGAGGGCATTGTAGCTGGCGAGGTCGCGCACCTGCGCCTCGGAGAAGAGGCGGTAGCGCTTGAGCATCTCCACGACCGCCCACTGCAGCGCGCCGGCCGCCTTCTTCGGGTCGGTCACGACGGGGATGAACAGGTGCGGGATGCCGTTATAGATGCCGAGCTCGACCATTTTCGGGTCGATCATGATCAGGCGCACCTCGTCCGGCGTCGCCTTATAGAGCAGGCTCAGAATGAGCGAGTTCATGCACACGGACTTGCCCGAGCCGGTCGTGCCGGCGATGAGCATATGCGGCAGCTTGGCGATGTTGCCGATGATGCAGTTGCCGCCGATGTCCTTGCCGACGGCAAACGAGAGCTTGGACTTCGCATTGCGGAACGCGGGCGAGTCGATGATATCGCGCAGGCAAACGGCGCTGACGACCTTGTTCGGCACCTCGATGCCGACGGTCGAGATCTTGTCCGGGATCGGCGCGATGCGCACATTCTCCACACCGAGCGCGAGCGCAAGGTCGCCGGAGAGGTTCGTGATCTTGTTGAGCTTCACGCCCGCCTCGAGCTCGAGATCGTAGCGCGTGACCGTGGGGCCGCGCGTCACGTCGCGGATGGTCGCGTTGACGCCGAAGCTGCTCAGGGCGGTGTTGAGCCGGTCGCGGTTGAAGCGGATCTCCTCCGTCGCGTCCGTCTGATCCTTCTTCCCCGCGCGCAGGAACGACACCGGCGGGAGCTGATAGGACGAGTGGTCGGCATTCTCGCTCTCGATGGCGGAGGTGATCGCGGCCGTCTCCGCCGCGACGGCGGCGCTGGCCGCCTTTTTGGACGGCTTCGGCGGGTCCTGGATCTCCTGCGTGACCGGGGTGACGCCGCAGATATCGGCCGCCTCCTCCACAGACAGCGGCTGGACATTTTGCGTGGCATCGGCCGGCGCGGCCTTTTTCGCGCCGCGGGCAGGCTTTTTGACCGGGATCGGGTCGATCGGATCGTCGTCCGGCTCCGTCATGGTCTCCTCGACCGGAATGTCGATGAATTTTTTCTTGGCGACCGGCTTGTCCGGCACGGCACGGCGCGCACTGCGCCGCGGCTCGGGCAGCGGCTGCGGTTCCGGTTCGTCCTCCTCATCCTCCGCAAGCGGCACGTCTTCGTCCGGGATGTACTGTGCCTCGCGCCGTGTGCGCACCCAGGCCGCGATCTTGCCGACCGTCAGGTCCATGCTGCCCAGCACGCAGAACACGAACGCCGCCATCGTCAGTGGCAGCGCCGCATAGACGCTGATGCCGGCCTTGAGCAGATAGCCAATGCCGCCGGAGATCACACCGCCGGACGTGAGCGCCTTGCCCCCGTCATAGAGCTGGCCGACGATCGCGCCGAACGTCTGCGCCGTGAACGCCACGCGGCAGACCATCAGGTGCACGATCGTGCCGAACAGCGGCGCGATCAGCAGCGCCGCCGTCACGCGCAGGCCAAAGCGCTCGCGCGGGTTGCGCACAAAGGTCCACGCCAGCAGCAGCATCGCAAACGGGAACGCCCAAAAGCCCCAGCCCATGATGCCGCACAGGAAGCCCGCAAAGCCGTCGATCACGACGCCCTCGGCATGAAACAGGCCCAGGAACGACAACAGCGACAGCACGATGCACGCCAGCGCATACGGCCATGTCGGTGCCGTCGGCGCGGCGGCCGAAGCCGCCTTGGCAGCCGGCTGCTTTTTCGGCGCGGAGGCCGGCTTTTTTGCTGCCGGGGCGGATTTTTTCGCCGTGCCGGTTTTCTTTTTGGATGATGAAGTTGCCATGTTATATAACGTCCTCTCAGAAAATCAGAGACAGAATCATCGTCAGTGCGCCCGCGCCCCAACAGTAGTAGGAAAACGCGCCGAAACGGCCCTTCGACGTCAGGCGCTTGACAAGGCCGATGGCCGCGACGCCCGAGACCATCGCCACGAGCATGCCGGCCAGATACGCCGGCAGGAGCGACACATCGATACCCGCCTTGGCCGCCTTGGCCAGCGACAGAATGTTTGCCCCCAGCACCGCGGGCAGCGACATCAGAAACGAGAAGCGCACCGCAAAGCTGCGGTCCAGTCCCGTGGCCATGCCGGCCGCGATCGTCGTGCCCGACCGGGACAGGCCCGGGATCGTCGCCACGGCCTGACACACGCCGATGACCAGCGCGTCGCGCACGCGCATGGTTTTCTCCGTGCGCGTGCCCTTGGGCATTTTATCGGCCACGAACAGCAGAAAGCCCGTGAGGATGAGCATGAGGCCGATGAAGAAGGTGTGGTAGTACAGCTGCTCGACCAGATCGTTGACCGGCAGGATCAAAAACAGCGGCAGTGTCGCCAGGATGATCATGAGCACCATGCGCGCGGCGGGAAGCTGCTGCCGGCGCTGCTCAGCCGGCAGCCGTGCGCTGCGGAAAAACGCGATCGTCTCGCGCACCATGGCCACGATGTCCCGCCAGTAGACGATGCAGATGGAAATGAGCGTGCCCAAATGCAGCAGAACATCGAAAAACAGATGGCCGTTTTCCGCCGTCGACATATGAAACAGGTTTTGCAGGATCGACAGATGGCCGGAGCTGGAGATCGGCAGAAACTCTGCGATGCCCTGCACCAGACCGAGCAGGATCGCGTTCCAGATGGTCACGGATGCACCTCCCAATACGCAGATAGGAATGTTGATTATACCACGGTTTTCTTTGCGTCACAAGGGAAAACGGTCACTGTCCCCGTTTTCCCCTGCCGCATCCGGTCACGCCTGCGTGTCGCAGTAGGCAGCCAGCACGCCGCGGTACGTCATCCAGCAGTCAAACTTTGCCACGAGCTCAAACGGTGCGTGCATGCTCAGCACCGGCACGCCGGCGTCAATGGTGTCAATATTCCGGTCGGCCATGAACTTGGCGATCGTGCCGCCGCCGCCCTGATCGACCTTGCCCATCTCGGACAGCTGCCAGACGACGCCGTTGTCGGCAAACAGACGGCGCAGATAGGCCACGAGCTCGGCCGAGGCGTCGCTCGTGCCGGACTTGCCGCGCGCACCCGTGAACTTGCAGATGCCCACGCCGTAATTGAGCTTGGCCTCCGTGCGCTTGGCGCTCACCTCGGGGAAGCTGGGGTCAAAGGCCGCGCAGACATCCGCCGAGAGGCAAAAGCTCCTGGCAAAGCAGTGGCGCAGCGCGACGTCCTGCTGCTCGCAGAGGTCGGCCATGAAGGCCTCAAACGCCTGCGACTGCATGCCGGACACGCCGTCGGAGCCGATCTCCTCCTTGTCGGCGAGGATGCACACGGCCGTGCGCTCCGGCGCACCGTCGAGGTCAAGGATGGCGCGCAGCTCGGCATAGGCGCACACGCGGTCGTCCTGACCGTAGGCGCCGATCATGCTGCGGTCAAAGCCGATGTCGCGCGCCGGGAACGCCGGCACGGCGGCAAGCTCCGCCGACAGGAAGTCCTCTTCCGTGATGCCGTATTCATCATAGAGCAGCGACAGCACGGCGAGCTTCACGCGGTCGCGCCCCTCGCCGGCATACGGCATGCTGCCGATGACGATGTTGAGTGCCTCGCCCGTGATGCCCTCTTCCATGGTCTTGCGCATCTGATCCTTGCCGAGATGCGGCAGCAGATCGGTGATGACGAACTGCGGCTCATCCGGCTCGCGGCCGATGGCAATATCGACCGTGCTGCCGTCTTTGAGCGCGACCGTGCCGTGCAGTTCCAGCGGGATCGTGACCCACTGGTACTTCTTGATGCCGCCGTAATAGTGCGTCTTGAAATACGCCAGCTCCGAGTCCTCATACATCGGCGTCTGCTTGAGATCGAGACGCGGGGAGTCGATGTGCGCGCCCGCGATCACGCAGCCGTGGTCAAGCGGCTGCTGCCCGAGCACGGCCAGCATGAGCGCCTTGCCGCGGTTGTTGACATACACCTTCGAGCCCGGCTGCAGCTCCATGCCGAACGTATACGGCACAAAGCCCTCGGCCTCCGCCATGCGGATGGCCTCCTTGACGGCCTCGCGCTCGGTGCGCGCGGCGTCGAGAAACTGCTTATATCCCTCGGCGTAGGCAAAGATCTCCCCGGCCTGCTCGGCGCCGATCCGATCGTAGCCGTTTTTCGGCTGATAAAACAGCTTTTCCTTCCACTGCTTGAGTTCCTTATCTTCGCTCATGAGAGCACCTCCTGTATCAGTTGATGGCAGCGGCGCTGAAAATCGGCGAGCGTGCCGCCGTTATCCAGCACGTAGCTGCAATGTTGGGCAAACCATTCGTTGGGCTTCTGCGCGTCGATGCGCGCCTCGGCATAATCGCGCGTCACGCCCTCGCGCGCGATGAGCCGCTCGATGCGCACCTCGCGCGGCGCCGTCACGCCGATGGTGACAGTGCACAGCTCCGCCAGTCCGCTCTCGATGAGCGCGATGGCGTCGATCGCCGCGACCGTGCCGCCCTGCCGCGCCCACGCGCGCAGGCGAGCGCACACCTCGGCACGGACATACCGGTGCGTGATGGCGTTGAGGTCGTCGAGCGCCGCCGCGTCCGCGAACACGACCGCGCCGAGCCGCTTTCGCTGCAGCGTCCCATTTTCTATTGTACCCGGAAAACGGGCATTGATCTCCGCGAGCATGGCGGTATTGGACGCCAGCAGCTCGTGATACACCGCGTCGCAGTCGATGACGAGCGCGCCCTGACGCTCCAGCTCCATGAGCGCGGTCGTTTTCCCGCAGCCCGTGCCGCCCGTGATGCCGACAATGTGCATTTTCCGCACGAGCGCGTCCCAGACGGCATCGTCCGGCACAGCGGCGGAGCGCAGAATGCGGTACGGCGTGTGCGAGAGATCGACGAGCGTGGACTCCCGGCCGATGCCGCAGGGCCCGCCGTCGATGACGGCCGCGATCTGCCCATTGAAATACGCCAGCACATCGTCTGCCGTTTTCGGGCTCGGCGCGCCGGAGGGATTGGCCGACGGCGCGGCCAGCGGCAGCTGCGCGGCCTCGATGAGCGCCAGCGTGGCCGGGTGATCCGGGCAGCGCAGGCCGATGGTCTGCCCACCCGCGCGCACGATCTCGGGCACGCAGTCCTGTGCCCGCAGCACGATCGTGAGCGGGCCGGGCCAGAACGCCTCGGCCAGCGTGTATGCCGCCGGCGGCACATCGGCGCAGTAGCGCGCCATGGCGGATGCGTCGTGCACCATCAGCGACAGCGGCTTGACGGCCGGCCGGCCCTTGATCTCATAGATCTGCGCGACGGCGGCGGGATCCAGTCCGTTGCCGGCAAGGCCGTAGACCGTCTCCGTCGGGACGGCGACGAGCTGCCCGGCGCGGATGGCATCCGCTGCCTGCGCGATCTCGGTTGTGATTCGTTTCGTGTTCATGCTTCCTCCGCGGATGCGCGCAGCTTCTCGGCCTGACCGGCCAGCGTGAGCGCATCAATGATCTCATCCAGATCGCCGTCGAGCACCTGATCGAGCTTATAGAGCGTCAGCCCGATGCGGTGATCCGTCACCCGCCCCTGCGGGAAGTTGTAGGTGCGGATGCGCTCGTTGCGCATCCCTGTGCCGACCTGGCTGCGCCGCTCGGCCGAGCGCGCGGCATTCTGCCGGGCACTTTCCGCGGCATACAGGCGCGAGGCCAGGATCTTCATCGCGCGATCCTTGTTTTTATACTGGCTGCGCTCATCCTGACACTCGACGACCGTGCCGGTCGGCAGGTGCGTGATGCGGATGGCGCTCTCGGTCTTGTTGACGTGCTGGCCGCCGGCGCCGGAGCTGCGGTAGGTGTCGATCTGCAGATCCTTCGGGTCGATGTGCACCTCCACGGCATCCATCTCCGGCAGCACGGCCACGGTGGCGGTGCTGGTGTGGATGCGGCCGCCGGTCTCCGTCTCCGGCACGCGCTGGACGCGGTGCACCCCGCTTTCAAACTTCAGGCGGGAGTACGCCCCCTGTCCGCTGATGAGCAGACTCGCCTCGCGCACGCCGCCGAGCTCCGTCTCGTTGAGGTTGGCGATCTCGGTCTTCCACCCGTGCGCGTCGGCGTACATATTGTACATTCGATAAAGACTATGCGCAAAGAGCGCCGATTCTTCCCCGCCGACGCCGGTGCGGATCTCCAGAATGACGTTGCGGTCATCGTTCGGGTCGCGCGGCAGCAGCAGCACACGCAGCTGCTGCTCGAGCTCCGCGCAGCGGGCACGGCCGAGATCGATCTCCTCGCGCGCGATCTCGTGCAGCTCGGGGTCGCTCAGCAGCGCCTCCGCCTGCGCGATCTGCGCCTGACAGGCGGTATACGCCCGGTAGGTCTCCACGACCGGCTGCAGCTCGCGCTGCTCGCGGCAGAGCTTTGTGAACACCGCGGGGTCGGAATAATACGCGGGGTCGGCCAGCTTGCTCTCCAGCTCGCTGTACCGGTTTTCAATTTGTCGCAGCTTTTCGAGCACGGCGCCGCCTCCCTTGTTGCGATATTCGCTCAATGTATCAGTTTACCACAGCGACGCAAAAATGTAAACAGGCGGTGCGTCTGCGCGCACCGCCTGTCAGAAGATCTTCGGTTGTTTACCCGCGCGGGATGATCGCCTGCGCCACGTTCTCAAGCGTGCCCAGGTCGAGCACGTTCACCTGATCGGAACCGACGACATAGAAGTAGTCGCCGATATACAGGCCGCGGTTGTTCTCGTCCCACTGCGAGACGGGGATCTCCTTACGCAGCGTGAAGCCGTCGTCCGCCGAATAGCCGTAGACGAGATAGCTGTTCTCGGCCGGGAAAGCGATCAGGTCCTTGTCGCTGTCCACCAGAATTGCCTTGTGATTATTCAGCGCCTCGCTATAGTCGGCATCAAGGGTCTGCGTGTGCAGATCGTGCAGCTTGGCAGGATCGGACGTGTCGATCATGACGAGCTTCATGCCGTCCACAGTCGCGCCGCCATCCACGGCCGTCGTCTCCATGCCGAGGCCGAAGAGCATCCCGTCTGACCAGACGTGCAGATAGTCGGAATAGCCGCTGAGCTTGAGCTCACCGACGACCTTCGGATCGGTCGGGGCGGTCAGATCTACGGCAAAGACCGGATCCGTCTGGCGGTAGGTGCACAGATAGCCGTAATCCCCGTCGAAGCGCGCGGAGAACACCGTCTCCCCTTCGGCGATCCCGGCCACGCTGCCGACGGTGTTCAGGTCACGGTCGAGCACGTACACATCATTGCTCGTCTGCGTGGCGTCGTCATTGGTTTTCGTGTTTTCAAAGTCATGCTTTTCATCGCGGTAGACGCTGTAGGAATACGTCTGCTCGGTCGTGGCCATGCGCAGATAGCCGTCGCGCTCGTCGAGCGAGAACTGGTTGTTGAGCGCGCCGGGCACAGTGCCATTGGCGGCAAAGGTGAGCTTGCCGTCGGCGATCGCAAAGCGGTTGACCGCCGTGTTGACGCTGGAGGTATAGTCCGTGACCGTGTAGCTGCCGTCCTTATGGGTCTTGCCCGCGCCGTCGTCGTAGACGCTCGCGCACAGGTAGAGATTCTCCGCCGTCATGTACACCGTTTCCCCGCCGCCGAGCACGGACTGGCTGGAGAGCCGGGTACCGGACGCAATGTCATACGACGCCGCGACCGCGTAGGTCATGGAGTTGTTGTACGGCATGAGGCCGATGCTGTCGCACGGCACGACCGACGCCGTGTCCCCGTCATACAGCCAGGGAGCAAACGTAGTCTCGTCGCCCTTTTCCGGCGCGCCGGGATAATACGACGTGCACAGGTAGAGCACGCCGCCGACCATGCGCGAGGCGATCTCGTAGCCGTCCTGCCCGAACGACTGGACCAGCGTCGGGTCTGCCGGGTCGGAGACGTCATAAATATCGACTGTGACATAATTATTGCCGCTGCCGGAAAGCTCATCCGAGGACGTGTCGCTGCCCGTCCAGTCGGTATACGACGAGAGGACGACCGCGCGGCCGTTGGCCAGATACAGCTCCAGCGGCAGCTTTTCCTGCGTGTGGGTCTGACCGTCCTCGGTCGTCGTCTGCTCCCAGTCCTGACCGACAAAGACATTGGACACGTCCGTGACGTCCGCGCCGTCCGCCTGCATGACGATCAGTTCGCTGCCGCGCAGGATGTAGATATACGTGCCGTCGGTCTTGACGATATCGCCCTCGTCGACGCCCGCGACCTGCACGTTCGTGCCGGAGTAGAATGTGCCCTCGCCTTCACCGTCGCCTTTGCCGCCGGACTCCGGGTCGTCGGAAGCGCCGTCGGTCATATTGATGGACTTGTCGCGGTCCGCGATCGCTTTCTGCGCATCGGTCAGCGCGGAGTAGACCTCGCTGTAGCTCTTGGCAAAGGTCAGGCCGCCGGCCGCCACCGTCTTGCCAGTCTGCCCATTCTTTCCGCAGGCAGTCAGCAGTGCGAGCGACAGGCACAGCACCAGAAATCCTGAAAAAAACTTTTTCATAGCACACCTCTATGGTTCGATGGTTTTCAACTGCATTGTACAGGATTAGACGCGCGCGGTCAAGAAATGTTCCGAAAAAACGGAAGGGCGCCTGCGAGCGTCCTTCCGTTCGGGTCATCTATGCCGTTATGCGCCGAGGTACGCCGCGCGCACCGCGTCGTTCGTCAGCAGTTCCTCACCGCTGCCGGTGAGCGTGATGCGGCCGGTCTCGAGCACGTAGCCGATATCGGCGATCTTGAGGGCCATGTTTGCGTTCTGCTCAATGAGCAGGATCGTCACGCCCTGCTTGTTGATCTCCTGAATGATGGAGAAGATATCGCGCACGACCAGCGGCGCGAGACCGAGCGACGGCTCGTCCATCATGAGCAGCTTCGGGCGGCTCATGAGCGCGCGGCCGACCGCAAGCATCTGCTGCTCGCCGCCGGAGAGCGTGCCGCCGGCCTGCCAGCTGCGCTCTTTCAGGCGCGGGAACAGGCTGTAGACCCACTCGAGGTCCTCTGACAGATCGTCCTTGCGCAGGTAAGCGCCGATCTTCAGGTTTTCCAGCACGGTCATGTCCGGGAAAATGCGGCGTCCCTCCGGCACGAGCGTCACGCCCTGCGTGACGATCTGGGTCGGGTCCTTGCCGGTGATGTCTTCCCCCTGGAAGGTGATCTTGCCGCCGCTCGGCTTGACAAGACCAGAGATCGTGCGCAGCGTGGAGCTCTTGCCCGCGCCGTTGGAGCCGATCAGCGTAACGATCTGCCCCTGCTGCACATCGAACGAAATGCCCTTGACAGCCTCAATGCCGCCATAGCGCACCTGCAGATCTTCAATTTTCAGAATCGTTTCACTCATCTTCCACAACCCCCAGATAGGCGTCAATGACGTGCTGATTGTTCTGGACTTCCTGCGGGATGCCCTCGGCGATCTTGCTGCCGAAGTCAATGACGTAAATGTAATCGGAGATCCGCATGACCAGATCCATATGGTGCTCGATCAGGAAGATCGTCAGGCCGTATTTCTCGCGCAGCTCGTGGATGAACGCCGCAAGCTCGAGCGTCTCCTGCGGGTTCATGCCGGCCGCCGGCTCGTCGAGCAGCAGCAGCTTCGGATCCGTCGCCAGCGCGCGGGCGATCTCCAGCCGGCGCTGGATGCCGTAGGGCAGGCTCGTCGCAATGTCGTCCTTGTATTTCTCCAGCCCCTGCTCCACGAGCAGAGCCATGGTCTCGTCGCGCATGCGCTTTTCTTCCCTGGCGTTGCCGCGGAAGGTCGCGGAAAACACGTTCTGCCTGGCGCGCATGTGCTTCGCTACGAGCACGTTTTCAAACACCGTCATGCTCTTCCACAGGCGGATGTTCTGGAACGTGCGGGCAATACCGAGCTTCGTGATCTTATCCGGTGTCGGCGAGACGATCTTGCCCGTCCCGGCCAGCGGGTCGCGCGCGAGCATCTGCTCTTTCGTCTCATCCTCCGGATGATACTCCGCCGTGTAAAGCAGTGGATTTTCGCCCTTGTAGAGCTTTTTCATCTTGCCGGTCGGATGGTTGCGGACCATCGGCTCGTCGAGGAATTTGACGAGGCCGTTCGTCGGCTCATACACGCCGGTGATGCAGTTGAAGGCCGTGGTCTTACCGGCGCCGTTCGGGCCGATGAGCGCCACGATCTGCCCCTCGGGGATGTGCAGCGACAGGTTGTTGACTGCCACGACGCCGCCGAACTGCATCGTGATATTTTCCACGCTGAGGATGTCTTTACTCATCTGCTTTGCCCTCCTCAACTACGTTCTTCTTTGCTTTTTTCGGGCGCTTACGGAACAGATCCGGCAGCTCGCGCTCGCCCATGATGCCCTTGCGGAAGAAGAGCACGACGATCATGATGATGATCGAGAACACGACCATACGGAAGCCGTTGCGCAACAGCGGCACCTTGAACGAGCCGATATACGCCTCGTTATCGAGGAAGCGCAGCCACCACTCGGAGCAGGCGATGTACAGGAAGGAGGCGATGCAGCTGCCGGAGACGGAGCCGATGCCGCCGATGACGACGATGAGCAGGATCTCATAAGTCATGGCCGAGGTGAACACCTTGGCCTGCACGGTCGTGGCAAACATGGCAAAGAGCGCGCCCGACACGCCCGCGAAAAACGAGCTGATGACAAACGACAGGCTCTTGTGCTTGGCGAGGTTCACGCCCATGGCCTCCGCCGCGATCTCATCGTCGCGGATGGCCTTGAAGGCGCGGCCGTAGGACGAATTGATGAGCAGGACAATAAGGAAAATGCAGATACCGGCAAGCAAAATCGGCACGACCGCACTCAGGCGGAAGAGTACCTTGCCGGAAGCATTCGTGATGTTGAAATCCGCAAACGTCGGATAGCCCTTGAGGATGTTGGCGCCGTTGGTAACCTTGCCGAGCGTCTGCCACTGGAAGATGGCACGCAGGATCTCAGCAAAGCCGAGCGTGGCGATGGCCAGATAGTCGCTCTTGAGGCGCAGGACCGGCAGGCCGATCAGATACGCGAAGAACGCAGCGACCAGGCCCGCGAAAATGATGGCCACGAGCACGCCGAGCACCAGACTCACGCCGCCGCCGAAGCCGGTGGCGCCGAACAGATGCTGGAACATCTCCTGGAAGGAGAAGTGGACGCTCGAACCCTCGAAGAGGTAATACACGCCATCACGCGCGGCGTCCGGGATCATGAAGATCGCGTAGGCATACGCGCCGAGGAGCATGAAGCCCGCCTGACCGAGCGAGAACAGGCCGGTAAAGCCGTTGAGCAGGTTCATGGACACGGCGACGAGCGAGTACACCGCACCCTTTTTGATGACCGTAAAGAGCAGGGAGCCGGGGGATATGACGTTTTCCAGTACCATCGTCACGAGCGTGAGCGCGAGCACGATGGCAAAGGTGATCAGGTTGCCGCGGCGTGCCTCTTTGTCTTTCGCTTTCAGCACAGTGATCCCCCCTCTCAGACTTTGTCCGTGGCCTTTTCACCGAACAGGCCGGTGGGCTTGACCACGAGGACGACGATCAGCAGCGCGAACGTGAACGCATCGGAGAACACCGTCATGCTGGTGCCCTTGATGAGCGTCTCGCAGATACCGATGATGAACGCGCCGATCACGGCGCCGGGGATCGAACCGATGCCGCCGAACACCGCCGCAACAAACGCTTTCAGGCCGGGCATGGCGCCGGAGGTCGGAATGACGGTCGGGTAGTTCGTGAAG
The DNA here is from genome assembly GCA_000432375.1 of Firmicutes bacterium CAG:103. Classification (GTDB taxonomy): domain Bacteria; phylum Bacillota; class Clostridia; order Oscillospirales; family Oscillospiraceae; genus CAG-103. The sequence continues at coordinate 10,338 of HF985737.1, read as the reverse complement.
TACAGCAGCGAGCCGACGGCCGCCAGGAACGAGCCGATGATAAACGTCACGGAGATGACCTTGTTGATCTTGATGCCCATGAGCTGGCTGGTCTCGAAGTCCTTCGCAACCGCGCGCATGGCCATGCCGATCTTCGTGTGGTTGATGAGCCACTGCAGCAGCAGCACGAGCACGATCACGAGCACGGGCGTAATGACCGTGACCCAGTGCGTGGACGCGCCGAGGATCGTGACCGTGCCGGACACGAACGGCAGCGACGGATACGTCTGTGGCTGGCCGCCGGTGGCATACAGCGCCACGTTCTGCAGCAGATAGCTCACGCCGATGGCCGAGATCATGACGGACATACGCGGCGCGCTGCGCAGGGGCTTATAGGCCGCGCGCTCGATGATGAAGCCGAGCAGGACCGTCAGCACGAGCATGAGCGGAATGGATACGTACACCGGCAGGGACGCGCACATGAAGACCATCATGAGGCCTGCACACATGAACACGTCGCCGTGGGCGAAGTTAATGAGACGCAGGATGCCGTAGACCATCGTATAACCGATGGCGATCAGGGCATACTGGCCGCCCAGCGAGACGCCGGATAAAATTTGTGCGACTAGAAATTCCATCTGTTTCCCTCTCTATCGTTTACGAATGCGGACATTCAGCCGCCGCGAAAACCGCGGAGCTTCCGCGGCTTTCGCAGCGGCTCAAAACCCCGAAGGGGGAGCCGAAGCTCCCCCCGGATTTTTGGATCTCAGACCGAGGCAGAAGCTCAGGAAGCCTTCTGCTGCGTCACGAACTTCCAGACGTTGGCGGCCGAGTCGATGGTCTTGATATAAGCGGTGTCGCGGATCGCGTCGCCGGTCTCGTCAAAGGCGATGTGGCCGGACACGCCGTCATAGGTCACGCCGGGCAGCGCTTCCATGACCTTGGCCGGATCGGTGGAACCGGCAGCCTTCAGCGCCTCGAGCGCAACATAATAAACGTCATAGCCCATGGCCGTCACTGCGGAGATGGTATCGTCGCCGCCGTTGGTGGTCTTGGCGTCGGCATTGCCGTTGATATAGGCCTTGATGCCGTCGTCGAAGGTCTTGTTGCCGCCTTCTGCGTAGAAGGTGGAAACGAACACCTGAACGTTGGTGCCCTTGGCAGCCTGCAGGACCATGTTGTCATCCCACGTATCGGAGCCGAGGAACGGGATGCCGATGTTCAGGGAAGCCGCCTGGGAAACGAGCTGCGTGGAATACGCGATCGACACGGGTGCAAAGAACACGTCACAGCCCTGATCCTTCGCCTTGTTCAGGTAGGAGCTGAAGTCGGAGTTGTCCTTCGGGAAGGAGTCGGTGACGACGGTGCCGCCGGCCTTCTCAAATGCCTGCTTGAAGAAGGTGACCAGGCCCTGGTCATACTCGTTGCCGTTCTCGCCGAGGCAGTAGGCCTTCTTGGCCTTGAGCTCGGAAGAAGCATAGTTGGCAAGGACAGTGCCCTGGAACGGATCCAGGAAGCAGATGCGGAAGTAGTGGCTGTTGCCGGCCGTAACGTTCGGGTTCGTGCACGTCACGCCGATGGCCGGGATGCCGGCCTGCTTGAACGTGTCGGACGCGGCGATGGACACGCCGGAGCCGTAGGAACCGAGCACGAGGGAAACCTTCTCATTGACGAGCTTGGAAGCCGCCGAGACAGCCTTCGCAGAATCGGAACCGTTGTCGGAGTAGACGAGCTCGACCTTGTAGGTCTCGCCGCCGATCTCGACGGTCGGGGTCTCCTGGTTGGCATACTGCATGCCGAGCATTTCCTTCTTGCCGCCGGCGCCGGAGTCGCCGCTGGCGGGCTCGAACACGCCGATCTTAACGACCTTCTCGCCGTTGTCGGCCGTGCCCTTGTCGCCGCCGCCGCAGGCGCACAGCGCGAACACCATGACCAGAGCGAGCAGCAGAGCAATCGCTTTTTTCATTGTATTTCCTCCAATCATTTCTTCTCCGGGCGCTGTCCGCAGCGCGCGGACAAATGTCCTTCAAATGAATATGACGGCATTATACTATCTTTTTGCAAGAAATGCAATATCAATTTCACAAAATATTCATATCAAAATTTCGAATACTTTGCGCACTCTGCCGGTCACAGCACGAACGGGCTCGCGCGCCAGTCGCCGCCGCAGCGTCGCTCCTCTCTGGCGGGGCAGCCAAGCACATAGAGATCGTGCGCATCCGCCGTCAGGGCAAAGATTTCTCCGGCTGCGCCCGGCAGGTTCCGTCCGGCGGCCGGCTTCGTGATGACCGGCGCCGCCGTGCGCGCGTCGATCGCGCGCAGCAGCTCCCTGCCCTGCGCGCCGATGGCCAGTACACGCGCATACGGCGGCGTGCCGGCGTCCATGCCGGCAGTGACGCCGAGGGCCGCGCACATCGTCATGCGCCGGATGCGCGAGAGCGCGTAGCGCTTGGATTTTGCCGCCGCGAGTACGCCGTCGAGCGTCGGCTCCTCGTGCGCGGCGCGGTACAGACCGTTGCCCAGCCCCTCGGACGCACCGGGCAGCGCGTTGTAAGCCGCCTGCGGCAGCATCCGCAGGCGCGAGAGGATTGCGCTCTCCAGCGCCTCCGGCAGCACCGGCCCGCGACCGAGCGTCTTTTCCCGGACACTGATCTCCGCCGCCGCCCTCGGCAGAAAGGCGGACACGTTCTCCCCCGCGCCAATGCGCGTGCGCAGCTCGCTCGCCGAGCGCACATTGCCCTCCGCCGGACGGTCATGCTGCGCGCCGGTGCGCAGGATCGTCAGCGGATGCAGATCGAGCCGCTGGTCAAAGATCGCCTTGAGATACTCCACGGCGAGGATGTTGTTCGGTGCCTGCAGCAGCTCTGCCAGCGCGCCCACGCGCCGTGCGACCGCCTGCTGCCGCGCCGCCGCAAACGGAATGCCGGCCTGCAGCTCGGCGCGCAGGTCTTCGCCCAGCAGCGGATCGAGCAGCGCCTCGGCCACCCGCTGCAGCGGCTCCAGCTCGCCGCACTCGCTGCCGAAGCTCAAATGCGTCACCACGCCGAGACTGCCCAGCAGCCCCACGGCGCCGCGGGCAAAGCCCTCCGCCGACGACAGCGCCCACGGCAGCGGCAGCTCCAGCACCAGATCCGCCCCGCAGCGGGCAGCGGCCTCCGCGCGCGCAAACTTCGCATACACCGCCGGGCTGCCGCGCTGCACAAAGTCGCCCGACATGACGCACACGACCGGGCAGTCCGCGCCCAAACGCGCGCGCGTCTGCTCGATGAGCCGTGCATGGCCGTTGTGAAACGGGTTATACTCCGCAACAATGCCGATGACATTTCCCATTTTTGCACCTTCTTTCGAAAAATACTTGCGTTTTCCACTGAAATGATTACAATAAGAGTGTTATGGCATCATAATACTGTGGTTTTGCGAAAATTACAATATTTCATATGAGAAAGGAATCTGATTATGAAAATTCTTGTCATCAATGCCGGCAGTTCTTCCCTGAAGTATCAGCTGATCGACATGGAGACCGAGCACGTCCTGGCCAAGGGCCTGTGCGAGCGCATCGGCCTCGACGGCCATCTGAAGCACACCCCGCTCGTCGGCGGCAAGCCCGTCTTTGACGAGGACCTGCCGATGCCCACGCACTCCGAAGCCATCGCCGCGGTCATCGACAAGCTGACCAGCGCCGAGTACGGTGTGGTCGCCTCCATGAAGGAGATCGACGCCGTCGGCCACCGCGTCGTCCACGGCGGCGAGAAGTTCGCCTGCTCCGTCAAGATCGACGACGCCGTCATGGCTACCCTCGAGGAGTGCACGCCGTTCGCCCCGCTGCACAACCCCGCCAACATCACCGGCATCAACGCCTGCCGCGCCGTCATGGGCGACGACGTGCCGATGGTCGCCGTGTTTGACACCGCGTTCCACCAGACCATGCCCGGCAAGGCCTATATGTACGCCATTCCTTATGAATACTACCAGAACGACGGTATCCGCCGCTACGGCTTCCACGGCACGAGCCACCGCTACGTGTCCGCCCGCTGCGCCGAGCTCATGGGCAAGCCCATCGAAGAGCTCAAGCTCATCTCCTGCCACATGGGCAACGGCAGCTCCATCTGCGCGATCGACGGCGGCAAGTGCGTTGACACGTCCATGGGCTTCACCCCGCTGGTCGGCCTGCCGATGGGCACCCGCTGCGGTGATCTCGACGCCGGCGTCATCCAGTTCATCATGAACAAGTACGGCATCAGCATCGACGAGATGCTCAACATCCTCAACAAGAAGTCCGGCGTGCTCGGCGTCTCCGGCGTCAGCTCCGACTTCCGCGATCTCGACGCCGCCGCTGCCGAGGGCAACGACCGCGCGCAGCTCGCGCTCGATATGTTCCACTACTGGGTCGCCAAGGTCGTCGGCTCCTATGTCGCGGCCATGAACGGCGTCGACGCCATCATCTTCACCGCCGGCGTCGGCGAGAACAGCAAGTCCTCCCGCGCCGCCATCGCCAAGTACTTCGGCTACCTGGGCGTGACGATCGACCCCGAGGCCAACAGCAAGCGCGGCGAAGACATCATGATCTCCACCCCCGACTCCAAGGTCAAGGTGTTCGTCATCCCGACGAACGAGGAGCTCGTCATCGCCCGCGACACGAAGGCCATCTGCGGCTGAGTTTCCCGGGACGCAAAACCACGGCGCTGATCTCAGCGCCGTGGTTTTTCTATCCATAGCAGGCCGCGCACATCGGGGGCCGGCGTCCAAGCGCGCA
>HF985737.1:5341-5534 GCA_000432375.1 Firmicutes bacterium CAG:103 | reverse complement strand
GCCGCAAGCCACGCGGCCGTTCCCTGCCCCAGCAGCACCGCAAGCACCGGATAGCCGACCAGCACGACGCCTGCTGCTCTATTTAATGTTGTATACAGGGACACAAACGTGCGGAATTTATAAAACCCGGCGGCATAGGTCACACTACGGATGAGCAGCACTGCGCCCGCCGCGTACAGCAACCAGCACGTCA
>HF985737.1:3012-5332 GCA_000432375.1 Firmicutes bacterium CAG:103 | reverse complement strand
CAACCAGCACGTCACTGATCGCGCCGAGACCATACGCCGCCCAGAACCACGCCGAACCCGGCGCCGCAAGCACCAGAATGAGCGCAAATACAAAGCGCGTGCAGGTAATGGCATTGACCAGGCGCTTCATCGCACCGCCCTCTCTCGCTGCCACTTTACCATATCCGCCGCAAAATTGCGATCCCCGCGAAAAACTTCGCCATGTCCCGGGAAAAACCGTTGACAAAACCTGTCCGGAATGATAAACTGTCAAGGCCGCATTGAGTGGGTACCAAGCGGAGGTGCGCCTCCCGCCCACAAGAGCGAGACTCTACAGAGAGGCAGGTGCAACGAGTTTGAAGCACGCTATCATCGTTACCGGCGGTAAGCAGTACCGCGTGGCTGAGGGCGACGTCATCTTCGTCGAGAAGCTGGATGTCGAGGCCGGCGAGACTGTGAAGTTTGACCGTGTTCTGGCTGTCATCGACGAGGACAAGGCTGTTTTCGGCACCCCCGTGGTGGAAAACGCCGTCGTTTCCGGCAATGTCGTCAAAAACGGCAAGAGCAAGAAGATCCGCGTCTACAAGATGAAGCCGAAAAAAGGCTATCGCAGAACACAGGGCCACAGACAGCCCTACACCAAGGTCGAGATCACGAAGATCGAGGCCTGATTTCCGCAACTGATTTTGACACATGGAGGTGTAATTCGAAATGGCACATAAAAAAGGCATGGGTTCCACCAAGAACGGCCGCGACAGTGAGTCGAAGCGCCTTGGCCCCAAGAGAGCCGACGGTCAGTTTGTTCTGGCCGGCAACATCCTCGTCAGACAGCGCGGAACGAAGATCCACCCCGGCATCAACGTCGGCAAGGGTAAGGACGACACGCTCTTCGCCCTCGTGGACGGCGTCGTGAAGTTCGAGCGCAAGGACAAGGATCGCAAGCAGGTCTCTGTTTACGAAGAGATCGCACAGTAATCGCAAACGGGGTGGGCATCGCGCCCGCCCCGTTTTTCTATCCCCCGCCGGGCTGCCCGGCAACGAAAGTGAGGAATGACCATGGCTTCGCCATTTGTTGATAAAGTGACCATCACCGTGCGCGCGGGCGACGGCGGCAACGGCGCAGTGACCTTCCACCGCGAGAAATATGTGGCCGCCGGCGGCCCGGACGGCGGCGACGGCGGGCGCGGCGGCGACATCATCTTTGAAGTGGACGACAACATGTCCACGCTCATGGACTTTCGCTACAAGCGCAAATATGTGGCCGGCAACGGTGCCGATGGTCAGGGCAAGCGCTGCTCCGGCCGTGTGGGCCAGAGTCTGCACATCCGCGTGCCACGCGGCACGCTGCTGCGCGACGCGGACAGCGGCGCGATCATGCACGACATGTCCTCGGGCGAGCCGTTCGTGGCCGCGCGCGGCGGGCGCGGCGGCTGGGGCAACCAGCACTTTGCCACCCCGACGCGGCAGGTGCCGCGCTTTGCCAAACCCGGCCTGCCGGGCGAGAGCCACACGATCCTGCTCGAGCTGAAGCTGCTGGCGGACGTGGGCCTCGTCGGCTTCCCGAATGTGGGCAAGAGCACGCTGCTGTCCGTGGTGTCAAAGGCGCACCCGAAGATCGCAAACTACCACTTCACGACCCTCTTCCCCAACCTGGGCGTCGTGTACGTGTCGGAGGGTTCGTCGTTCGTCATGGCGGACATTCCGGGCATCATCGAGGGCGCAAGCGACGGTGCCGGCCTCGGCCACGACTTCCTGCGCCACATCGACCGCTGCCGCCTGCTTGTGCATCTGGTGGACGTCTCCGGCAGCGAGGGGCGCGACCCGGTCGAGGACTTTGAGGCCATCAACGCCGAGCTGCGCGCCTACAGCGACGTGCTGGCCTCGCGCACGCAGATCGTCGCCGCCAACAAATGCGACCTGCTCGGCGACGACCGCACGAACATCGACCGCCTGCGCGCGCACGTCGAGGCGCAGGGCTACGAATTCTTTGAGATGAGCGCTGCCGCCCACACCGGCACGCGCGAGCTCATCCAGGCATGCGCGGCCAAGCTCGCCGAGATCCCGCCGGTGCCTCCGTACGAGGCGGACTACGTCCCGCCCGAGCCGGAGGTCGGCACGAGCGACGAGCTGCAGATCCGCCACTTTGACGATCTCTGGGTCGTCGAAGGGCCGTGGCTGCAGCGGCTCATGAGCACGATCAACTTCGGCGACTACGAATCGCGCATGTACTTTGACCGCGTGCTGCGCCAGTCCGGCCTGTTCGACCGGCTCGAGGCCATGGGCATCGAGGAAGGCGACACGGTGAGCATCTACGATCTCGATTTTGAGTTCCGCTTCTGAC
>HF985737.1:2706-2991 GCA_000432375.1 Firmicutes bacterium CAG:103 | reverse complement strand
GACCCAAACAAGCATCCCCGCCGGACGCAGGCTGCGTCCGGCGGGGATTTCTTTTATTTTGTCGCTTCCGGCTTTTGCTCCGGTTCGCTTTCTGCCTTTGACTCCTCCGGCAGGACCACCGGCACGAACTGCTTGGCGATCTTGTTGTTGCCGGACTTGGCGCTGAAGTAGCCGATGATGCTGAACGTGAGCGCACCGACAAAGTTGACAAACAGGTCCTGCATCGTATCATACAGGCCCACATCCAGATAGCCGCCAAGACCGAGCGATTTGCCGTTCACAGCC
>HF985737.1:1218-2686 GCA_000432375.1 Firmicutes bacterium CAG:103 | reverse complement strand
GCCACGTCCGTGATGTTGTCCACCAGGATGGGAATATTGCTGTTCGTCGGGTCGAGCGTCACGGAGGCGAAGGAGTGGATGATCATGTCCTTCTGCATATCCATGTGGAACAGGTAGTCCATCGAGAACTCAAAAAACTCCCACAGCACGCCGACCGTCATGGAAAAGCAGAACGCCACCAGCGCCAGAAACACCGGCGAGAGCTTGAAATGCTGCGGTTTGTTGCGGTTGAGCAGATCCACCATGGCAAAGCCGAACGCCGCACTGATGAAGCCCGTCGTCGTGTGCAGCATGGAGTCCCAGTGCGGGTAGGTGATGAAATAGCTCTTGAGCTCGCCGAGGATCTCGGCGGCAAAGATAAACACAAGGATAATGATCTCCAGCGTGCTCGGCAGCTCGATGCGGAAGTTGCGCTCCACGAACCTCGGCAGCATGAACAAAATCAGCACCAGCACGCACACGAACGTGCTCTCATAGTTCTTATGGATGATCGTCATGACCATGACGCCGATAACGATCAGACGCAGGATCCAGTAGACGGCCACGACTGCCGGCTTCGGTTTGTATTTCTGGTTTTCCTGCTCCATCTTTTTCAGGATCTTCGGGTCACTCATATTTCTCCTCTTTATCCTCATCTATCTGTTTCTCTGTTTGGTTTCTCTCAGGCTGTGGCCGTCGGCTGACGCCGGTCCACGATCCGGCGCGCCGCGACATAGATGATCAGGTACAGCACCAGCGACAGCGCGAGCGCCGCAAACACGTCCAGAATGGAGTGCTGCTTGACAAACACCGTCGCCGCGCAGATCGCAGCGGCGATGATGACCGCCGGGATGCGCACCTTTTTTAAATACTTACTGTCGAACGTCACGGCCAGCACGGCCATACAGCCGACCACGTGCATACTCGGCAGGACGTTCGTCGGCGTGTCGGCCGAATAGATCGCATTGACCAGCCAGCCGCACAGCGTGCTCGTGTCCACCACGGACGGGCGCAGGAGCTGGCAGTTCGGCCAGATCATGCAGATCGTCAGCGAGATGGAAAAGCCCGCGATGATGAACGCCGCGTAGCGGATGAACGCGCGGCGATCGTCTTTGAACAGCGTCACAACGACCGGGACGATCAAAAACGGATACCAGAGCACATACGCCAGAATGAACCCCGGCAGAAAGGGGATCTTGTCGTCCAGCGGCAGATAGGATACAAAGCAGCCCTCCGTCGAAGGCACCATGCGCTCGGCCAGCGCAAACCAGATCAGATAAATGGGCAAATACAGCACCAACAGAACATATTTGTGTTCCTGAATATATTTCTTCATTAAACTGTCTCCTTATACATCCTGCATCGAAACACCCGCGCACACCGTTCAGGCGCTTGCCTCGATCTCCGTGATGCGCCCCAGCAGGCGGATCAGTTCGCGGGAATCCTGCTCACCCAGCTGCTCGAGAACGCGCTGCACGTGCGCACACAC
>HF985737.1:0-1186 GCA_000432375.1 Firmicutes bacterium CAG:103 | reverse complement strand
CCCGCTCCGCCGTCTGGCGGCCAAGCTCCGTCAGGTGCACAACGACGCGGCGCCGGTCATAGCTGTCGGCACAGCGGCGCAGCATCCCCTTTTCCTCCAGCGCGCGCAGCATGGCCGCCGTGCGCGGCGCGCTCACGCCCAGGCCCTCCCGCAGCACGCCCGGCGTACTGCACCCGCCGTGCTCATCGAGGTAGCTCCGCAGGAAGTTTTTAGCTCAGCAGGAAGTTTTCGCCCTTCAGGTGCTCCTGCACACTCTGCGGTATGCAGGACCGGTTCAAAGAAGTAACCGTCAGCAGCAATTCCTCAGTCAGTCGCTGCAATTCCATGAACCATCCTCCTTTTGTTAACCCCGTTAATCAGCATTTCGTAATGTTAACACTCCGCCCGGCGATTGTCAAACCTAATTTATGGGATTTTTACGCTTTTGATCCGATGCTTTTTTTCACTCGCTGCACCACTGCCGGACACATGGCGCCGCTCTGTGAAAAAAATGCGCAAACGGAAAAAAATTTGGCACATTTGCAAAATGATGCAACATTTGCCGCGTCTCATGCATTATAATTATTGACGAGCGATTATCAATGTGTTATTTTATGAATAGATTGTAAACAATGCAATTTTCACCCACAGCAACCGTTCCCAACGCACTCCCTCGCGATCTCTTTTTATCGATCACCAGCTAATGTGAAAGGCGGATGTAATCAACATGAAAAAAGCAACTCATCGCAAGCAGGCACTCATGATTGCCATCTTCTTGCTGGCATTCACGCTGTCGCTGTTTTCGTTCGGCACGACCCCGGCGGCGGCCGGCGACGTGGCGGGCGTGAGCACGCACCTGTTTTTGACAGTCTTGCGCGACTATGACCACGATGCGGCCTTCTCCGTGACCTACACGGACGCGCTCGGCACGCACACGAAGCCCTATCATGCCGGCATGGAAGTGACGGCGTGGTCTCCCGTGACCATCACCTGCACCAACCACCATGTCCACGACTGGAGCATTGATGCCGATGTTCAGGAGGCCACCATCGTCGGCGTCGGCGGGATCACCTACCCCGGCGACACGGGCATCCATGTCAAGGGCACGAATACCATCAAGGCGTTTGCCACGAACTTCGGTCTGCACTACATCAATATCGTTGTCATCCTCGGCGAGGGCAATGATAACGGCGGCGACAACGGCGGC
>HF985736.1 GCA_000432375.1 Firmicutes bacterium CAG:103 | reverse complement strand
CGTCGAGATTGTACTGCTTGGCGAGCTTTGCAAGCTGGAACTTGCCGTCGGTCGCGCCGTTCTCGGCGTCGACGCGCATCTCGAGGTTCTTCTTCGTGCTGTCGGTGATGACCTCGCCGAGGAGCTCGGCAAACTTCGCGGCGTGCTCGGCTTCCTCGTGGGCGGCCTTCTCCCAGTACAGGCCGATCTCCGGGTAGCCCTCGCGGTGCGCCACGCGCGCCATGGCCAGGTACATGCCGACCTCGGAGCACTCGCCCTCGAAGTTGGCTCTCAGACCGTCGACGATCTCCTTCTGCACGTCGGCCGGAACGTCCGCGCCGAACGCCTTGCCCACGCCGACGACGTGCTCGGCAGCCCAGGACTTCTCAGCCTTCTGCTCGATGAACTTGGAGCCGTCAACATGGCACACCGGGCACTCGACCGGCGGCTGCTCGCCTTCGTAAACGTAACCACAGACACTGCAAACCCATTTTTTCATTGTAAGTTCCTCCTAAAGTTTTTTGATTTCGATTGTTGGTTGTTTTATTCGGAAGCGGATCCCTTGTCCACTTGCTGACAAGTTTTGCACAGCCCCGTGAACGTGATGCTGCACCCGAGCACCTGCGCGTCCGTCACGCCCTGGGCGAGGGCACACAGCTGCGCCTCCGGCTCGCCGGGCAGCGGCACGTCGATGACCCGGCCGCACTGCACACAGTGCAGGTGCGCGTGGGGGTTCGTGCGGGCGTCGAACCGCTCCTGCCCGCGGAACACGCCGACGCTCATCGCGTCGCCCTCTTCGGCGAAGAGGCTCAGGTTCCGGTACACCGTGCCGAGGCTCAGGTCGGGGTAGTCCGGCTTGAGCTGCTGGTAGAGCTCCTGCGCGGTGGGGTGGGCGGTCGTCGCTGCGAGGGCTTCGAGGATGACCTGCCGCTTTTTGCTGTTTTTGCGTGTGGGCATCGAAGCACCTCCTTGCAAATCAGTAACAAGAATTATTACTGATATGAAGATACCACAGGAAACCGCATTTGTAAAGCCCTTTTTGCGAATGATTCTCAAGATTGTGCATTCTGCTGCATTTCCTGCGCACGGTTTTGGCATTTGTGCGCAAAATGATCGGCCGCGCGGTCACCGCGCGGCCGGAAGGGGGAGAAAAATTTGCGCATATGCGCAGGGAGCACACATGTCCGGCGCCGCGGCGGCCACGCCGCGACGGATGAGATGTCGTGGGATATGCGGTGCACGACCGGCGGCGCTGAAGAAACCATGACCTTTCCACCGCATCCGCTTCGCTGCGCTCAGCACCTTTTCCTCAAGGAGAAGGCTTTGCACGCCCCGGCCGAGGCCACAAGGAGAAGGCTTAGGGTGCGCGTCGGATACGCGGTGCGCCGCGCACCTCACCGCCTGCAGACATTGGCCGTAATGCCGCACAGCGCCTGCGCGCACTCCATGTCCCACCTGCCCGATCGGGCGATGTCGTCGATCGAGAGGATGCCCGCGAGCTTGCCGCCCTCGGTCACGGGCAGCCGGCGCACCTGCGCCGCGCGCATGGTCTCCATCGCGCGGCGGATATCCGCGCCGGCTTCGACCGTCACGGGGTCGCGCGACATGATGCTGCGCACGGTCACGGCGCCCGGGTCGTCCCCGGACGAGACACAGCGCACCACGATGTCGCGGTCGGTGAGCATCCCGGCGAGCGTGCCGTCGTCCTCGCACACGGGCAGCGCGCCGATGCCGCGCATGCGCATCAGCCGCGCGGCGGCGACGACCGGCTCGTCCGGATGCGTCACGGCGGCAGCGCCGGTCATGTAATTGCGGACCTGCATGAAAACACCCCCTTTGGCCGGAAGCTCCGTCTGCGGAGATTCTCGCCCGCCGGGGGTGGTTTTATACCTATTATAATGTGTCGCACCGTGTCGGGCCCGGTCACTGCACGAGCCGGGCGAGCGCCGGGCCGGCGCTCTCGCCGAACAGGCGCACGGCGCGTATGGCCTCCTGCAGTGTGTTGCCGCTGCTGCCGACCTCGATGATGAGCGACCCGCGCGTGAGGTGCTGGTTGTAGCGCTCGTTGACGAGCGTGATCGGCCGCATCAGCGTCGGGTGCGCCGCATTCACCGCATCCTGCAGATACACCGCCAGGCGCAGGTTCTCCTCCCAGTACGGGTGGTAGAGCCCCGAGGCGTTCGTGCCCACGAGCAGCATCACCTGCGAGCACGCGGCATCGGGCAGCTCGGCCACGGTCTTATAGACCACGCTGTCCGAGCACAGCGCGTCGCGGTGCAGGTCGATGACGATGCGCAGGCTCGGGTACTGGTTCAGGTACTCCTGCACGGCCGCGCCCGAGCGGTTGTACGAGCCCGTGTAGCTCGGGTAGTCGTAGATCGTCCGGTCGTGCAGCACCTGCAGCCCGGCGGACGCGAGCGTGTTGGCCAGCACGTCGCCCACGTGCACAATATTATAATTGGTGTCCTCCGTGCGGCACGTGTCGCTCGCGGGATAGAGGTCGCGCCCCGCGGGGGTGAAGGCTTCGCTCGCGTGCGTGTGCATGATGAGGATCTGCGGTTCGCCCGCCGGCAGCACGACGGCCGGGCCCTGCTGCAGCAGCGCGGCCGCATCGACCGCGATGTCCGTCTCGTTTTTGATGCTCAGCCCGCCCGCGATGCTCGTCGCCACGATCGGCAGCCCGTCGGCCGTCGTGGTGGGCGCGTCCTCGTCGGCGTCGGCGTCCGCGGTGGGGGCGGGTGTCGCGGCCGGCGCG